>JBKPDG010000148.1:0-5020 GCA_046727755.1 Actinomycetota bacterium | reverse complement strand
CGTGATCGAGCTCGGGACCAATGACTGCGGCAATTGCGGCGACGATCTCGACGCCGGCATCGATCGGATTCTCGAGCCGCTACGCCACGTCGGGAGGGTGATCTGGCTCACCGCCCAGACGGCCGACTTCACCAAGGATCCAGGAGCCGTCAACGATGCGCTACGCGAGGCGACCGGGCGCTGGTCGCAACCTCGAGCTTCTCGATATGGGTGGCCACTTCGCCGATCATCCCGAATGGCATACCGACGATGCGGTCCACCTCAACGACCGGGGCAAGAAGGAGCTGGCCGATCTGATTCGGGACGCACTCGCCACACCGCTCTCAGACGTCGTAGTTACCCATCGCGCACGCGTGTCTCGCGATCCCCGGGTGCAAGAGAGTGAGTCCCCGCAGCGCGAATTACAACGGGAGAGGGAGTTCCTGACGCCGCGAGTGGCGTGACGTTGGTCATGAGACCGCCCGCAAACGCAGCCGGTGGGGACACGTGGGAGGCCCGGGAAGCCGGGCCTCCCACTTTCACATTGACCGATGCCGGTCGCCACCAGGGGACTGGCGCCGATCTCCTCACCAGGCGAGGCGCGTCTGCGAGGATCGTGGTGCGAGCGAGGGGGGACCATGAAGGAGCTCGTGTACCACCGGCACCTGCTGCCGACAGCGGAGCGGCACGCCGACAAGGTCGCCGTCTACGACGACCCGTACCGGGCGACCTACACCGAGCACGTCGACCGGGTGTTACGCGTGGGCGACGCGCTGCAGCGTGAGCTCGGGGTCAACCGCGGCGACCGGTTCGCGGTCATGGCGCTGAACAGCCACCAGTTCCTCGAGCTGTACCACGCCGCCTTTCTCGGCACCGGTGTCCTGAACCCGCTGAACCTGCGGCTCGCGCCCAAGGAGCTCGGGTTCATCCTGGGCGACTCCGAAACGAAGGTGTGTTTCACCGACGCGCCGTTCGCGCCGCTCATCGATGCGGTCCGCAAGGAGGCCGGCATCGAGCAGGTGGTCCTGATCGGCGGGGGCGACGCCCCGCACGATGTCCGGTACGAGGAGCTGGTCGATGCCGGGAGCGCGGTCGTCCCCGACGAGCCCGAGGAGGAGGACCCCGTCGTCCTGATGTACACGGGCGGTACGACCGGGTTGCCGAAGGGCGTGCTGCTCGACCAGCGGGCCGAGATGCTGAACATGTACCACGTCGCGGCCCGGTGGGGGCTCGACGACCGCTTCGTGTACCTGCACCAGACGCCAATGTTCCACGCCGCGTCGATGGGCGGGATCCTCGGCATCCCGGCTGCCAGCGGCTCGTCGACGTTCGTGCCCCTGTTCGAGCCGAAGGCGGTGCTGGACACCATCGAGGCGCACGGCGTGACGATGACCGTGATGGTGCCGACGATGATCGCCATGCTGCTCGCGCATCCCGACTTCGAGCCCGAGCGGATGCGCTCGCTCGAGGTGCTGACGTACGGCGCGTCCCCGATGCCCGGCGCGTTGCTCGAGCGGCTGCTCGGGCTATTCCCCGACCTCGACGTGTACCAGGGCTACGGCATGACCGAGTCGTCGGCGGTGCTCACGTCGTTGGGGCCCGCGGAGCACCGGGGTGGCGGCGACGTGTTGCGCTCTGCCGGCCGCCCCCTCCCCGGTGTCGTGCTGAGCGTCCAGGACGCCGAGGGCAACGCGCTGCCGCCGGGGGAGACGGGAGAGGTGTGCGCCCGGGCGGGCAACTTCATGCGCGAGTACTGGAAACGCCCCAAGGAAACCGCGGAGGCATTCCGTGGCGGCTGGTACCACACCGGCGACGCCGGCTATCTCGACGAGCGCGGCTACCTCTACCTCGTCGACCGAGTGAAGGACATGATCGTCACCGGCGGCGAGAACGTGTACTCGGCCGAGGTCGAGAACGCGCTCGCCTCGCACCCTGCGGTGGTGGAGGTTGCCGTCATCGGCATCCCGCACGACGTGTGGGGCGAGTCCGTGCACGCCGTCGTCGTGCTCGAAGCCGACGCGTCCGCGACCGAAGAGGAGCTCGTGGCGCACACCCGCGAGCGGATCGCCGGGTACAAGGTGCCGAAGTCGATCGAGTTCCGCGACAAACCGCTCCCGCTCTCGGGCGCGTTGAAGGTGCTCAAGCGCGAGCTACGCGCCCCTTACTGGGAGGGCAAGGAGCGCAGTGTCCAATGATACCGCCCGATCCGCCGTCCACCACCGGCTGACTACAGAGAGGTGTAGCGGGAGAACTTGGGCGTGCTCGGGACTTCCGAGCTGGCAACTCGCAGATCATCCGCCCCTCTCCGGGGCGAACACACGATTCTCGAGTTCTGCACCTTCCAGTGTTGAGTCGAGGCGACTCGCGGACAACCACACCGCGAGTCATTCCGAGCGCAGCGATGTGCCGATATGTGCGCGCTGATCAGGGTCCTGGTGTCGTTCTGGCGCGGCGTTCTGTGCTTCCACTACGAACTCAGATCGGCCGGTTCGGTGCGGGGGCGCTTCACGCCCCGGGGGGCGACTCAGTCTCCGACGAGGTTCTCGACCGGAGGCCACGTCCCATCCGGCGGCATGTCGAGGCGGTCCGAAAGGGGTTCCCGCCAAGGTGGCGGGCTGAATGGCTCACCCCAGTAATCCGTCACCGTTACCGCTTGTCCGTCTCGAAGTTCGGCGACGGTGACGTTGCGATACGCCCGCCCATCGCCGTAGTCCGTGCTCCACTCGACCACCATGGTGTCGCCGCACGCGTGTCTCCGGCCGACTCCGAGCCGCAACCCGACGAAGTGGGACTCCACCTCAGCGATTCGTTGGCGGCCGCGTATCGCTTCACCGCTTTGGGGCCATTGCCGCACCGCATCTTCCGCCAGGGGGACTCCCAGCACGCGTGCCAGGCGAGTTTCGTGGGCCGCTTCCGCCATCGTTGACCTCCGGACTGGCTCTTTGATCGCTTGCAGTCTCGCGTCCGATCGCTACGCATCAGCCAGGTCGACGGCTCGGTCAAGGACGGCCCGAACTCCTGCGGACTGCAGCCGCCAGCCGACAAACGGTCGTCCGGACTTCTGCGGGCGCTGAGGCCGTCGCGCGGTATGA
Organism: Actinomycetota bacterium; assembly: GCA_046727755.1. Classification (GTDB taxonomy): domain Bacteria; phylum Actinomycetota; class Acidimicrobiia; order IMCC26256; family JACDBD01; genus JALZAA01. Next base: position 1,949 of record JBKPDG010000148.1, on the reverse strand, counting down.
GTAGAGCGAGTGAGGGCAGTTCCTTGACGGGAGGTTTGCCGATGCATGCCAAGCCGGGTGATCGGATCGTCGTGGTGAGCGCACATGTCGGCCAGCCACGCCGGGAGGGTGAAGTGCTCGAGGTAGTGCCGGACGAGGACGACCGCGAGCACTACCGGGTTCGATGGAACGACGGCCACGAGTCGACCTACTTCCCGAGCAGCGACTGCCGGCTCGTAGGCAGAAATCCTGGATCGTCGAATTAGCGCGCGAGCTGCGGGCAGGGACGATGCCACTCCGCCCCCCAGGTTGGGGACTCCCGCCGGGAGGAAAGGGAGGCGGGAGATACCCAATCACGCTCGGGCCTCTCGCCCTCCGCGTCCATGTCACTTCGGAGGCCTTAAGCCGCCCTTTAGCAGTGACTGCGAGTCTGACGTGCCTCCGGGGTCCGCGCACGGGACCGCTCGCGAAAAGTGGAAAGACGCAGGCGAATCGCGGGACTGCCGAGGACGGCGCTCGGTGCAGGAAACGAGGGTAGGGATATGGGAGCGGGACGACGTCCCAGCCGCACTTCACGTGGTTCGCCGCGACTGCGTCTGGTGGAACTCGTGCGACCGCGGGAGCTTCGGGGACCGACCCATGAGCGGGTCCTCCGCGTTGCGCAGCGGATCCGGCTCGGGATCGCCTTGGCTTTCGCCGTCGTCATCCCATTCGTCCCGGGCTTTACGATCGAGGAGCGCCTAACCCTAAGTGGTGTGACTCTCGCGTATGCGCTCGCGTCGGCGCTGCTCGAGGCGCTCGCCGCCCGGTGGTCCGCTTTCCCAGGCGGGATGCTGACGCCCCTGCTCGGCATTGCGACCGTGTTCGCGGTGACCGTCACGCTGCCAGCGGGGTTTACGGCCGGACTTTTCTTCTACGTGCTTGGCGTGACCTTTTACACGTGCGTCGGAGGGCTAATGCTCGGACTGGGGCTCTCGGCTCTGGTCGTTCCCTGCGCTGTCGTCGCGAACTTGCTCGCTCCCAACGATGAACGCGTGAGCGTCTTTACCTTGGTCATGTTCGTCCTACTACTGCCTTCGCTGGTCGTGATCGTCGAAGAGCTGACCCGGGAGCGGCGTCGAACGGCTGCGCGTTTGGTGCGCGTACACGACGCTCTCCGCGCGGTCACCGCGATCCCTGATCTGCAAGCGACGCTCGATTCCATCGTTGCGTCAATTCGCGACGTGATCGGAGCGGCTGCCGCGGGGATCCTCCTGCGCCAGGAGGATCATCTCGTCGTCGCCGCTCCTAGTGGCGTCACCGCCCGCTGGAGTGATGAGGACGTGCGGTACTACACGAGCCGAGAGCTCGCTCTCGGTGATGAGAGTCCACTCGCACGAGCGATGAACCACTTGGAAGTCGTCGTCGTTGCCAACGTGCATCATGACGCACATTTCGTCCGATGGTCAGGTCTATGGGGTGACATCTTGCGTCGGTTCGGCTTCGCGTCGCTCGTTGCAGTGCCCTTGCGCGTCGGCACGAACGTGATCGGTGTTCTCAATGCGGCATTCCCGCGCCCCGACCCAATCGATGACGACGAGCTGATGTTGCTGGAGACCTATGGCGAGCAAGTGTCGCTGGTCATTGCTCGCTCACAGGCCTATCAGCGAGAGCGCGACGCGGCCGAGCAGCTGGCCGAGACCGACCGATTAAGGGCCGAATTCTTTGGCATGGTCTCGCACGAGCTACGCACACCCCTCACGGTGGCAAAAGGCTTCGTCGATACCGTGCTGCTGCACTGGGTCGATCTGCCTGAGGATCGAAGGCGCGAGCTCTTGGCGCGCGCGTCAGGCAGCGCCGACGCGAGCGCATACCCGAGAGTCACACCACTAATGGTTAGGCGCACCTCGATCGTAAAGCCCGGGACGAATGGGATGACGACGGCGAAAGCCAACGCGATCCCGAGCCGGATCCGCTGCGCAACGCGGAGG
>JBKPDG010000147.1:0-9434 GCA_046727755.1 Actinomycetota bacterium | reverse complement strand
CCGGGTGGCGTGGTGGACGACGGCCTTGTCGTTCTTGAGCTTCTCGAGCGCCGCGATCAGCCCGGGAGGGTAGCGAGTGAGCTGGACGCCGCTCGCATCGGCCAGCAGCTCCCGCCGCCGGCTCACCGCGAACTGCATGAGCAGCGCGATGAAGGGCGCCAGGATGAGCAGGGCGAAAGCGAGGATCACGAGGATGATGCCGAGACCGCCGCTGTCGGCGCGGTCCCGGCGGTCGCTCCCACCACCGAACCACATGAAGCGCAACCCTAGGTCGGAGAGCAGCGCAATCGCGCCCACTGCCGTCACGGCGACTGTCGTCACCAAGATGTCGTAGTTCTTCACGTGCGACAGCTCGTGCGCAATCACACCCTCGAGCTCCACCCGGTTCATCATCTCCAGCAACCCGGTCGTGACGGCGAGGGCGGCGTGCTTGGGGTTCCGTCCTGTCGCGAACGCGTTCGGCGCCGGATCGTCGACCACGTACAGCCGCGGCTTCGGCAGCCCGGCCGCGATGCAGAGTCCCTCAACGAGGTTGTGGTACCGCTGGTACTCGGGGCCTTCGGCCGGCTTCGCCCGACTGGCGGCCAGCGCCACCCGGTCCGAGTAGAAGTACGAGCCCCACGCCATGGCGATCGCGAACAGGATCGCGATGGCCACGCCGATCGCGCCGAACCCCAAGAGGAAGTTGAAGGCGAGCGCGGCGGCTGCGATGAGCGCGACGAAGAAAAACAACAGGAGGAACGTGCGCCGCTTGTTCTTCGCGATCTGCTCGTACACGAGCGTGGGTTAGAACTGAACGCGAACTGGTCCCGTCGCCTCGGGCTCGCCCTCGAAGTACTCGCGCTTCTCGAAGTTGAAGATCCCGGCGATGACGTTGCGCGGGAAGGTCTGCAGCTTGTTGTTATACGAGAGCACCGAGTCGTTGTAGAACTGCCGCGCGTACGCGACGCGGTCCTCGGTCGAGGTCAGCTCCTCCTGGAGCGACAGGAAGTTCTGGTTGGCCTTGAGGTCGGGATACGCCTCTGCCACCGCGAACAAGCTCTTCAGCGCGCCGCTCAGCATGTTCTCGGCGTCGGCCTGCTGCGCCGGACCCTGCGCGTTGATGGCGTTGGCGCGCGCCTGGGTGACGTTCTCGAGGACCTGGCGCTCGTGGGATGCGTAGCCCTTCACCGTCTCCACGAGGTTCGGGATCAGGTCGTAGCGCCGTTTGAGCTGCACATCGATCTGCGACCACGCGTTGTCGATGCGGTTCCGCAGCCTGACCAGGCCGTTGTAACTGAGGATGAAGACGAGGACGAGGAGGACGACGAGCACGCCCACGACGATGCCGACGATCAAATGACTGCTCCTGCCTAGGAGAGGAGGGTGAGACGCACTCTACCGTCCGGACCCGCCACCGCCCTCTCGGGCCACCCACTCCCGCAGCCGATGCATTCCCCGGTCGACAGCGCCCAGGAGCGCGCTGTGCAGCTCGGCGGTGGCGGCGGCCAGCACGGCGAGCCCGTGCGCACGGGACGACCCGACCGCCGGATGGTCATCGAGGTGCCGGCCGTCGGCGTGTGTGACCACACCGCCCGCCTCCTGGACGATGAGCGCGCCGGCGGCCACGTCGTAGGGGAAGTTCGTGCAGACCGCGCCCTCCCCGACCTCGAGGAACGCGGCCTCCGTCTCGGGGCACTCGTCGACGATCCGCCGCCCGACGTCGACGTACGCATCGAGCTGGCCGGTCACGATGCGGGTCAGGTTGAAGGTGGCCGAACCGAGGTCGAAGTATCCGCCTCCCATGCTGGAGCCGTCGACCAGCTCCTCGAGCACCACGCTCGTCGGCAAGAGCGGACGGCCGCGCAGCCCCGCGGTCCAGAACAACGCGCTCAGGTCGGTGTTGGTGGACCGCCGGAGTGCGACCGGTTCGCCCGACGCCTGCTCGGCCCGGGAGCCGCTCCCGCGCGCGGCCCAGAAGCGCTGGCCGCTCTTGAGCTCGTGGACGACCCCGAACGACACGTCACCGAGGCGCGCGTCCTCGCTCGGTGGGACGACGGCGATGGAGACGCAGCACGATTCGAGCCCCGCCGCGGCCGGGCGGGTCCCGTCGATCGGATCGACGACAAAGAACGCGCGCGGGCGGCCGTAGGTCACCAGGCCGCGGTCCTCCGAATAGAAGCCGACGTCGCCTTCGTCCGCCAGAGCTCGCTCGACGACCAACTCGGCAATCTCGTCGATTGCGAGAGTGGCGTCGCCACCGGGCGCGCGCGCGACGCGTTCACGCGCGTCGGCCGCGCCCAGCTGCGGCAGCACCGCGTCCCGCACGCGGGTGGCGATCTCGAGGGCGAGCCGCTCGGGCTCGGTCACCGGGTGACGTTGTCGCGCTCGATGGCCGCTTCGTAGAGCGCGATGAAGCGCTCCGCGACGTGACGCATCGAGAACCCCCCTGCTCGCTGCTCTCCCGACGCGATCAACTCGGCCCGGCGACTCGGATCGTCGAGCACACGTTGCAGCGCAGTGCGGAGCGCGCCGGCATCGTTCGGCTCGACCAGGAGCGCGTCGCGATCGGCGCGGGCGACGTTGCGGAACCCGTGGATGTCAGACGCGACGACCGCAGAGCTCGCCGCCATCGCCTCGAGGAGCACGATGCCGAACGATTCGCCGCCCAGGGCGGGGGAACAGAACACCGTCGCGCCGCGCAGCCGGCGCGCTTTTTCGTCCTCGGAGATGCGCCCGAGCCACTCGACGTTCGGGATGGCGCGGTGGCGGAGGGCGTCCGTCTCCGGCCCGTCGCCGGCCACCCATAACACCGCTTCGCGTTCCAAGCCCGTGAACGCGTCGAGCAGCACGCCGAGCCCCTTGCGCGACTCGTGGCGGCCGACAAAGAGGATCGCGGGTCGGTCGGTGGGCCACGGGGTGGCCTTGGCGAACAGGGGGACGTCGACGCCGTTGGGGACGATCTCGTAGTCGCCCTCGAACGAGAGCTGCGCGACCTCGGCGGCCTCCTCCGAGACCGCGGTCCGGGTCGTCAACCGGGCCACCCACCGTTTCAACGGAGGCCGGAACACCGCATACCACGGGTTGAACCGACCCGAATACGACGCGTGGAAGGTCCCGACGAGTGGCTCGTCGGCACCGAGGAGCAGGGTCTGCGTCGGGCCCGGCACGAGCGGCTCGTGGAGGTGGATGACGTCGGGCTCGATGACGCGGCGGGCCTCGAGCGTGCGCCGAGCGACGGGCTTGCCGCTGGCGATCGGAGCGATCGAACCGTTGGAGGAGAAGTTCGTCGACGGCCCGACCGTGACGATGCCCCGTTCCGGCGGGGGCCCGTCGCACGGAGCCACGATGCGTGCGTCCACCCCGAGCTCGCGCAGGCCGTGGGTGAGGCCGAGCACCTGGCCCTGCACGCCGCCGAACACCGACAGCGAGTACGGCGACACCAGCAGCACCCGCATCAGGAACCGGTCCGTTTGCTGCCGTTCGCGTGGTCGCTCGGCCAGTTCGGTTGGAGGAGGTGCCACTGCTCGGGGGCGGCACGAATGAGCTCCTCGAACCGATGCGCGAGCGCCTGGGTGACGCGCTCGACGTCGACGCGCAGGCGGCCTTCACGCTGCGCGGTGACCGGCGACATCACGATCGCATGGTGCCCTCCCTGGGGCCCGAAGTACACCGCGGCCGGGAGCAGCGGCGCCCCGGTCCGCAGGGCCAGCGTCGCCGGACCGGCCGGCAGCGTCGTGCGCTCGCCGAAGAACTCGACCTCGATCCCGTCGCCGACGAGGTCGCGGTCACAGAGCAGGCACACGACCTCGTTGCGGCGCAACGCTTGCAGCACCGCTTTCCCCGCCTCGGGACCGAGCTGCACGACCGTCATGCCGAGCGCCCGCCGGACTCCCGCGAACCAGTCGAAGAGCTCGGGTGGCTCGACGGGCTCGACGACCACGGTCAGCGGGAGCCCTTGCGCCGCGAGCCAGGCGCCGGCGAAGTCCCAGCCCCCGACGTGCGGGAGCGCGAGGATGACACCCGTTCCGCGCTCGATGCCGGCTTGGATGTGCTCGTACCCCTTGATGTCCAGCTCGAGCTCGCCATCGACCTCGTTCGGCAGGCGGAACAGCTCCAGCCAGTAGCGGCCGTACGAGCCGAACGTCTTCGAGACCGCTCGCTGGAGCGCAAAGCCCTGCAGCTCGCCGGAAGATGCGCGCTGCAAGTTGCGCTCGACCTGCCGCCGCCGGCCGGGCATGGCGAACGCCAGCGTCTGTCCGATGATGCGCGCCGCCGGCTGGGCGACGGCCGCCGGCACGGCCCGCGCGATCCCTGCGCCGGCCCGGTACGCGAGGTACGACGCGCGCGCGCCGATTGGATTCGGCACGTGACGGTCAGGGACGAGTGCGGCGCCGCGAGGACCGGGGCTGCGACTGACGCCAGCGCCATCGATCGCCGAACCGGCGGGTCGCGCCGGCCAGCTCGACGTCGTCGGGCGCGCCCCGCACGTGGCGGCGGCGGCCCATGCGGGCCATCCGGGTCGTCCACGCCCGCTCGGCGCGCTCGGGGCGCTCCGGTGACGCTTGCCGCCACACCTTGACGAAGCGATGGACAGCCGTGACGCCCAGAAGGACCACCATGATCCACAGCACGGGCACGAGGATCCCGAACGCGAGACCGATCGATAGCAGCACCATGCGCTCGGCGCGCTCCATGATCCCGCCCTTGGCGGCGAACCCCAGACTCTCGGCCTTCGCTCGCTCGTACGAGATGAGCATCGACAAGGCAGCGGCGGCCAGTGCGAGCACCGGCAGGTAGGCGCCTTCGCCGGCCAGGAACCAGGCGACGCCGCCGAACAGCACGGCGTCGGCGATGCGGTCGGCAACCGAGTCGAGGAACGCGCCGCGGGGTCCGGCCCGGCCGGAGTGGCGCGCGACGGTCCCGTCGAGGATGTCCGGGATGCCAGTCGCGATCACACCGAAAACCGCGAGGACCAGGTGGCCGGAAGCGATGAGGAAGGCGGTGCCGACAGCGAAGACGAGCCCGATGACCGTCAGGACATCGGGGTTGATCCCGGCACGCTGCAGGCCCTTGCCGACCGGCTCGAGCCCGCGCTCGACATTGGCGCGCCAGCGTCCGTCGAGCATGTGGGGTCCTCCCCGCTCGCGACCGCGACCATTCGAGGGTACCACCCGACTTCTGTCCGCCGTCACCGCACCCTGACGCTCGCGAGCGGCCGGTCGTAGACTCCGGAAACGCAGAGGACCGCGGCAACGGCGGCTTTGCCGACCGTGGCCGCATCGCCGGAGCTTGCGACGGCGACGAGAAAGAACGTAGGGGGAGCCGCCGTGAAGGTCTATCCGTCGGCGAAGGTTCGCAACGTCGCGCTGGTCGGTCACGGCGGTTCGGGCAAGACCAGCCTCGCCGAGGCGCTCCTCTTCGTCACGGGCGCGATCCCGCGGGTGGGCCGGGTCGAGGACGGCAACACCGTCTGTGACTTCGACCCCGAGGAGGCCCGCCGCGGCATCTCGGTGTCGATGTCGATCGCGCCGTTCGAACACGAGGACCACAAGGTCAACATCCTCGACGCGCCCGGGTACGCCGACTTCGTGGGCGACGTCGCGGCTGCGTTCCGTGCCGCCGACCTCGCCGTGTTCGTCGTGTCCGCCGTCGAGGGCGTCGAGGTGCAGACCGAGATGGCGTGGCGCATGGCGGAACAGGCCCGGCTCCCCCGGGCGGTGTTCGTGAACAAGCTCGATCGGGAACGGGCGTCGTTCTCGCGCACGCTCGACGACCTGAAGGAGAAGTTCGGCGCCGGCGTCGCGCCGCTCGAGTTGCCGATCGGCGAGGAAGCATCGTTCCAGGGCGTCGTCGACCTGCTCACCGACAGCGCCGTGACGTACGACGGATCGTCGGGCAAGGGCGCCGAGGGCGCGGTCCCCGAGGAGATGCAAGGCGAGGAGCACACGGTCCACGACGCGCTGGTCGAGGGCATCGTCGTCGCCGACGACGACCTGATGGAGCGGTACCTCGCCGACGAGTCCATCGAGGTGAAGGAGCTCGAGCAGGCCCTGGCCAAGGGCATCGCCGAGGCGACCGTGTTCCCTGTGCTGTGTGGGAGCGCGACCAAGCTCATGGGTGTCGACCGGCTCGCCTCGTTCGTCGTGCACGAGGGCCCGGCGCCGGCGACGGACGGCGACGGCTCGGATCCGGTGGCGTTCGTGTTCAAGACGATCGTCGACCCCTACGTCGGACGCGTGAACCTGTTCAAGGTCCTGCAGGGGACGGTCAAGACCGACGCGTCGCTGGTCAACAACCGCACCGTGTCGGAGGAGCGGCTCCATCAGCTCTCGGTCATGCGCGGCAAGGAGCAGGAGTCGACGGGCGAGGTCCCGACCGGCGACCTGGCCGCGGTGGCGAAGCTGAGCGACACGTCGACCGGCGACGTGCTCGGCGCCCGGGGCGCCGATGTCGCCGTCGAGTCGTTCGAGCCGCCCAAGCCGGTGTTACCCATCGCGATCCGGCCGAAGTCCAAGTCGGATGCGGACAAGCTCGCCAACGCGTTGCACCGGCTGCTCGACGAGGACCCGGCGCTTCGCCTCGAACGCAATCCCGAGACGAAGCAGACGCTCCTCTGGGGCATGGGCGAGACGCACCTCTCGATCGCGCGCGACCGGTTGCATCGGAAGCTCGGTGTCGAGGTCGAGACCGACGACGTCGAAGTCGCATACCGCGAGACGATCACCGGCACCGCCGAGGCCGAAGGCAAGTACAAGAAGCAAACCGGCGGACACGGGCAGTTCGGCGTGGCGTTCGTGCGCGTGGAGCCCCAGGAGCGCGGGGCCGGCTTCGAGTTCGTCGACCAGATCGTCGGCGGCGCCATCCCCCGCCAGTTCATCCCCGCCGTCGAGAAGGGCATCGCCGAGGCGATGGAGAACGGCGGCGTGTACGGCTATCCCGTCGTCGACGTGAAGGTCACGTGCTTCGACGGCAAGTACCACTCCGTCGACTCGTCCGAGATGAGCTTCAAGATGGCCGGGTCGCTCGGGTTCAAGGAGGCGATGGCCAAGGCGAACCCGATCCTGCTCGAGCCGATCAGCGAGCTCGTCGTGACCGCGCCCGAGCAGTACCAGGGCGACCTGATGGGCGACCTCAACTCGAAGCGGGGCCGGATCCAGGGTTCGGGCGCCGTCGGGCACGGAGAGATGGAGATCGTCGCCCAGGTGCCGACGTCAGAGGTGTTGCGCTACGCGATCGACCTGCGGTCGCTCACGGCCGGGCGCGGCCGCTTCGAGCTCAGCCACTCGCACTACGACCCGGTGCCTCCGCATCTCGTGGACCGCATCGTCAAACAGCGGGAGACGGCCAAGGCGGGCTGACGGTCAGGCCGGCGGCTTCTCGCCGTCCTTCGCACCGAGTCCGTACTTCGACCAGTCCTCGGGATTGGGCTCCGTGTACTCGCCCATCACGTGGCCGTCGACGGCGTCGAGCTCGACGAGCCCGCGCTTCGTCGGCGGCTCGTCGGCGGAATAGAGGAGGATGCGCCACACCGGGCGGCTGCGCAGGCCGCGCCACGCCAGCTGTGCCGAGGCGTGGCCGACGGGGAACCCGACCGTGCGCGTCGCGACGACGAGCGCCTGGGTCTGATCGATCTCGAGGTTCCACGCAGTCGCGAAGTGATACGCGGAGATGGCGCCGAGCAGGATCGCCGCCGCCGGCAGCCCCGGGTTCGAGCTCCAGACCCAGCCCGCCAGGCACAGCGCCGCCAGCGCGGCGTACATCACGGCTGGTATACGGCGCCGGTTGACGTTCGGGAAGACGTACGGGCCGACATACGCGGTGACGTCGAGCTCCTCCGGGAGCTGGTCGCGGGACTCGTCACTCATGGGCGCGGCCACGAGGAACGCAGCTTTTCCCAGCTCGTGCGGAGATCCTCGGGGAGGACGCGCGTCTCGGCGATGGTCGTCATGAAGTTCGTGTCGCCGTTCCAGCGCGGGAGCGCGTGCAGGTGGACGTGCCCGGGGACGCCGGCGCCGGCGGGACGACCGAGGTTCACACCGACGTTGATGCCGTCGGGCGTATACGCCGCCTTGAGCGCGGCGACGGCCTGCTGGGTCAGGGTCATGACCGCCGACGCCTCGTCGGCCTTGAGGTCCTCCAGCTCCGCCTCGTGCCGGAGTGGGGCAATCATGAGGTGGCCCGAGGTGTACGGGAATGCGTTCATCACTGCGAACGCGAGCTCGTCGCGTGCGACGACGAGCGACTCATCGTCGGCCGCGTTCGCCAGCGCACAGAACAGACAGTCGTGCTCGCCGGTCGACGGCGTCATCGCCGCGCTCGCCACGTAGGCCGCTCGCCAGCCGGCCCACAGTCGTTCGAGGGTCATCGCCGCTCGGCGACGTCGGCCGCGAGCCGGTCGACGAAGTCGTCGACGCGCACACCGCGTTCCGGCCGGTCACTCCCCCGCCGGTTGACGCCCACCGTTCCCGCGTCTGCGTCCTCGTCCCCGACGACGAGCACGAACGGGACCTTCTCGAGCTTGGCGCGCCTGATCCGGGATCCGAGCGAGTCGGTGCTGGCGTCGACGAGCTCGGACCGGAACCCCTCGGCGCGGAGTCGGTCGACAAGCCGGAACGCGTACGCATCGTGGCGATCGGCGACTGGCAGCACGGCCACCTGCACAGGCGCGAGCCAGGCCGGGAGCGCGCCGGCGTAGTGCTCGACCAGGATCGCGAAGAAGCGCTCGACCGAGCCGAAGAGCGCCCGGTGGATCATGATCGGATGGTGCCGCTCGTTGTCGGCACCCACGTAACTCAGCTCGAACCGCTGCGGGGACTGGAAGTCGAGCTGGATGGTCGAGATCTGCCAGGACCGGCCGATCGCGTCGCGGACCTGGACCGAGATCTTCGGGCCGTAGAACGCGCCGCCGCCTTCGTCGAGCACGTAGTCGAGCCCCATCTTGTCGGCGACGGCGCGGAGTACGTCGGTCGCTTCGGTCCACTCCTTCTCTTCCCCCATCGCCTTGCCCTCGGGCTTCGTCGACAACTCGAACTCGAAGTCTTCGAGCCCGAAGTCGCGCAACACGTCGAGCACGAAGCGGAGGATCGACTCGAGCTCGCCGACCGCCTGTTCCTTTGAGCAGAAGATGTGCGAGTCGTCTTGCGTCATGCCGCGCACTCGGGTGAGCCCGTGGACCACACCGGAACGCTCATAGCGGTAGACGCTCCCGAACTCGAACAGCCGCAGGGGAAGATCGCGGTACGAACGCGTGCGATTGCGATAGATGAGGATGTGGAACGGGCAGTTCATCGGCTTGAGGTAGTAGTTCGTGCCTCCGTCGAGCTCCATCGGCGGGAACATGCCGTCCGCGAACCACTGGAGGTGCCCCGACTCCTGGAAGAGCTCTTCCTTCGAGATGTGGGGCGAGAACACGAACTCGTAGCCCGCCTCCTCGTGGCGGGCGCGCGAGTAGT
>JBKPDG010000146.1:0-4280 GCA_046727755.1 Actinomycetota bacterium | reverse complement strand
ACGCCAGCGCCGAGCGCGACCTCCTGCCTGATCCGGATGGCCTCGGGCGGCACGCCCTCGTCGAGGTGGCGGAATAGGAGGTAGTCACAGCAGATGCCCTGGAGGAACAGGCGCAGCTCGCTGGACGGGTCTTCCACAGTGGCCCGATCTTACCCTCGCGGGAGGACCACGTGTGAGGCCCGAAATGTGGGTGCCTCCGCGTCCAGGGGGAGCGCAAGGCAAAACCCCTTGCCCGGCACGTCTCCCGGCCCGGCGGCGAAAAGCCTCACGGCGCACAACGCGGGATCCGATATTGATCAGCATCCAGGCATCAGCTTTCGGTTGGCCTCGATACTCGTCTGTTCGGGTCTCCCGACCGCGCGGTCGCGGCGAGCGGGCGCCGGCTTAGGAAGGCTGCCACTCCACGCTCTCACCCACGGGTCGATCCCGGCTCATCCGCTGGCGGCGTCGACGGCACCCGGGCTGGCACCTTCGTGGGATGCCCGCACGGCCGGCGGCCCGGCGGCGAGCCTCCCGGCAGGCCAGTTCCGTAACAAGGGTGCGCCCCCCCGCATTGACTCCTCTGGCCAGCAGGGGCTAGCCTCGGGCCACCTACAGGGGAGGCCCGGGATGCGCTGTCCCGCCTGCCAGCACGAGAATCCTAGCGACCAGAAGTTCTGCGGGGACTGTGGTGCCCGGCTCGGCTCGCTTTGCCCTTCCTGCAGCGTTTCTAACCCTCCAGGCCAGAAGTTCTGTGGCGAGTGCGGGAGCGCGCTCGGCCAGGCAGCAACGGTGCGCGGGAGATTCGCGGCGCCGGAGAGCTACACCCCGAAGCACCTGGCCGAGAAGATCCTCACGTCCAAGGCCGCCCTCGAAGGCGAGCGCAAGCAGGTCACCGTGCTCTTCGCCGACCTCAAGGGGTCGATGGAGCTGCTCGCCGATTGCGACCCCGAAGAGGCGCGGGCCCTCCTGGACCCCGTCCTCCGCCTCATGATGAAGGCCGTCCATCGCTACGAGGGGACCGTGAATCAGATCCTCGGCGACGGGATCATGGCCCTGTTCGGCGCGCCGCTCGCTCACGAGGACCACGCAGTCCGGGCGTGCTACGCGGCCGTCGACATGCAAGGCGCGATGGGGCGGCTGACCGAGGACCTCCGGCGGTCCGACGGAGTCACCGTCCAAGTCCGGGTGGGCCTGAACTCCGGCGAGGTGGTGGTGCGAGCGATCTCGGGCGACCTCCATATGGACTACTCGGCCGTCGGCCAGACGACCCACCTGGCCGCCCGCATGGAGCAACTGGCCAGCCCGGGCACGACGCTGCTGACGGCGGATACGCAGCGGCTGGTGGAGGGGTACGTCGACGTGAAGCCGCTCGGCGCGATGCCGGTCAAGGGGCTGACGGCCCCGGTGGAGATCTACGAGCTGATGGGCGCGGCGCCCCGCCGCTCCCGGCTCTCGGCGACGGCGACGCGGGGTCTCACTCGCTTCGTCGGACGGAACGTGGAACTCGAGCAACTCCACGAGGCGCTCCATCGCGCGGCGAGCGGGCGTGGCCAAGTGGTGGCGATCGTCGGCGAGCCGGGAGTGGGGAAGTCGCGTCTGGTGTGGGAAGTCACCCATTCCCACCAAACCCACGGCTGGCTGGTCGTCCAGACCGGCGCCGTCTCGTATGGCAGGGCGACCCCCTATCTCCCGGTGGTCGACCTCCTGAAGGGGTACTTGCAGGTCGGCGACCGCGACGAGCCCCGCGCGGCCCGGGAGAAGGTCATCGGAAAGCTGCTGGCTCTCGACCGCACCCTCGAGCCGGCGCTGCCGGCATTTCTCGCGCTCCTGGACGCGCCCGTGGACGATCCGCACTGGGAAGGTCTGGATCCAGCGCAACGGCGAGCCCGCACGCGGGACGCGCTGAGGCGGCTCCTCCTGCTGGAGAGCCAGGTCAGGCCCCTCCTGGTCGTGTTCGAGGATCTCCAGTGGATCGACGCAGAGACTCAGGCGGTGCTCGACCGCCTGGTCGCGAGCGTGCCGACGGCGCGGATCCTCCTCCTCGTCAACTACCGCCCTGAGTACCGGCACGACTGGGGCGGGAAAACCTACTACCGCCAGCTCAGGCTCGACCCGCTCGCGTCCGAGGGCGCGACCGAGCTGCTCGAGGCCCTTCTCGGAAGGGACGCCGGGCTCGAACCCTTGAAGCGAGTCCTCCTCGCGCGAACCGAGGGAAACCCGTTCTTCCTGGAGGAGAGCATCCGGAGCCTCATGGACGAAGGGGTCCTCGCGGGTGAGCGCGGGACCTTTCGACTGACCACGACCGCCGAGCAGATCCAGGTGCCGCCCACGGTGCGGGCACTCCTGGCAGCCCGGATCGATCGCCTCTCGCCTGCGGACAAGGATCTGCTCCAGACCGCCTCGGTCATCGGCACTGACGTCCCGGTCGCTGTCCTCGCGGCTGTCGCGGGTGGGTCCGCTGGGATGATGGACGACGGGCTAGCCCGTCTCCAGGGGGCCGAGTTCCTGTACGAGATGAACCTCTTCCCCGACGCCGTGTACACGTTCAAGCATGCCCTTATCCACGATGTGGCGTATGGAAGTCTTCTCCACGACCGCCGACGCGCCCTCCACGCCCGGGCCGTCGAGGCCATCGAGCGCTCGTACCCGGAGAGGGTCGCGGAGCACCTCGAGCGCTTGGCCTACCACGCTCTTCGGGGAGAGGTGTGGGAAAAGGCGGTCCAATACCTCCACCACGCGGGAAGGAAGGCGAAGGAGCGCTCAGCCTACTGGCAGGCTGCGGCCGGCTTCAAGCAGGCGCTCAGCGCGCTCCGGCATCTTCCGGAGGGTCGCGAGCGGACGGAGCAGGCCATCGACCTCCACCTCGACGCGAGCGCGGCCCTGGTCGCGGCGGGCGAGCAAGCGAAGGCCACCGAACATGCCCGCCGGGCGCAGGCCCTCGCCGAAGCGCTGGGCGACGAGCGCCGACTGGCGCGGGCCCTGGCCCGGCTTGCGGACCGGGCCTGGAATGCCGGTGACGCGGACCGCGCGCTCGACCTGCATCAGCGGGCGCTGGCGATCGCCATCCGTCACAACGACCTGTCCCTCCAGACGTCGGTCAACACTCGCCTCGGCCAGGTCTGGCAGACCATGGGGGACTATCGGCAGACCGCCGAGCGCCTCCGCCGAGTCCTGGAGTCACTTCAGAGCGATCGCCCGTATGATGCCTCGAGCTTCGCGGCGGCGGTGGCATCCGTCTACGCGCTGGAGCGGCTTGCCTGGTGTCTCGCGGAGCTGGGCGACTTCGCCGAGGCGTTGGCGCGTGGTGAGGAGGCCGTACAGATCGCCCGCGAGGTCGACGCTCACTACAGCCTCGTCATTGCCTACCGGAGCCTTGGACTCGTCTTCGTCCGTCGTGGCGACATCCCCCAGGCCATACCGCCGCTCGAGCGCGCCGTCGAGGTGTGCCGGGTCACCCCGGTGCCGGCCGTCTTTGACATCGCAGCCGCGCACCTCGGCTATGCGTATGCTCTTTCAGGTCGCCTTCCCGAGGGCGTCGCCCTCATGGAGGAGGCGCTCGCCGACCCGCCCGCGACGGGCACGACCAACCATCCGCTCCTCTTGGCCTACCTCGGGGAGGCGCACCTCCTGGCTGGCCGCTCGGACGACGCGATCACGGTCGCTCGGCGCGCCCTCGACCTTGCGCAGAGGCAGAAGGAGCGCGGCAACGAGGCGTGGGTGCTCCGCCTCCTCGGCGAGATTGCCGCCAGCGGGGAGCCTTCCGATCGAGAGTGTGCGGAGGAGCACTACGGCCGGGCCCGCGTCCGCGCCGACGAGCTCGGGATGCGCCCGCTCGTCGCTCACTGCCACCTCGGCCTCGGGAAGCTCTCCCGACACCGCAGCCAACGCCAGCTGGCGCGGCAGCACCTCACCACCGCGTCGGCGATGTACCGCGAGATGGACATGGGGTTCTGGCTGGAGCAGGCGGAGGCGGAGACGGCAACCTGAGCTCGTGAAACTCCTGAGTCGCCGTGCATGTTCTCGTGTTCATTAGAAGAACTCTGCCGGTACGGGATTTTCGGACCGCCCGGCTCATCATCCTTCGCACGGTAGGCTGGCCGAAACCCACTGACACCAGCATGCGGATAGTCTTGCTTGACTCCCGCCGAGCAGGTGCCGTAGCAAGGTGGCATTCCTGGGAGGGGCGGCGGGCAAGGGACGGAGGCACGCCATGCCGACCTTTGTGACGTTGGCAAGATGGACTGACCAGGGCATCCGTAACGTCAAGGACTCCCCCAAGCGCCGCCAGGCCTTCGAGG
>JBKPDG010000145.1:0-8916 GCA_046727755.1 Actinomycetota bacterium | reverse complement strand
GTTCGAGGCGGCGTGGGGGACGGGCACCTTGTACGGGATGGTGGCCGCCTTCAACGACCTCCTCGTCGACCGCGACGCCAACGAGACGGCGGCCGACTTCGTGCGCGCGCGCATCCGCGACGTCGTCGACGACCCCGAGGCGGTCAAGGCCCGCAAGGCCCGCGCTCGGGAGCACCGCCAGGCGATGCGCGAGTCGCGCGCCGGCGTCGTCGTACCCATGCCCGAGCACTCGGCGCTCGGCGTCGACGACGACGCACGTGAAGCGCAATTCGAGAAGGCGTGGGAGTCGGGCACGCTGTACGGGATGGTCGCCGCCTTCAATGACCTCCTGATCGACCAAGACGCAAACGACACCGCGGCCGAGTACGTGCGGTCCCGCATCCGCGAGGTGGTGCACGATTCGGACCTGGCCGAACGGCTGTCGCCGCGGAACCACCCGTTCGGGACGAAGCGGCCGTGCCTCGACACCGACTACTACGCGACGTACAACCGCGACAACGTGACGCTCGTCGACGTGCGCGAAACGCCGATCGTCGCGATCACGCCCACCGGCATCCGGACCGCGACCGACGAGTACTCCCTCGACGCCATCGTCTTCGCCACGGGGTTCGACGCCATGACGGGCCCGCTGCTCGGCCCGGACATCAAAGGCGACGGCGGCCAGACACTGCGCGACAAGTGGGCCGCGGGTCCGCGGACGTACCTCGGTATCGCAACCGCCGGCTTCCCGAACTTCTTCATCGTCACGGGTCCCGGAAGTCCGTCGGTGCTGGTCAACATGCTCGTCGCGATCGAACAGCACGTCGATTGGATCGCCGACTGCATCGCCTACCTGCGGACGCGACGCCTGGCTTCGATCGACGCCACCCTGGAGGCGGAAGACACCTGGGTCGACCACGTCAACGCGGTCGCGAACCTGACGCTGTTCCCCAAGGCCAACTCCTGGTACATGGGCGCCAACGTGCCCGGGAAGCCGCGCGTGTTCATGCCGTACATCGGAGGCTTGCCTCGCTACACGGAGACCTGCGAGAGCGTCGCCGCCGACGACTACCGGGGATTCGCCCTCACGCCCGCGAGCGCACTCGAACCCGAGCCCTCATCGACCTGACCTGACGGCCCTGGGCTACTCGAACGCTTCCGTCGACCTTTTCGGGAAACGGGTAGCAGGCCACTTACCGGAGTCCACGGCGTCGAAGCTCCAGTCCGGTTGCTTGACGCGCTGGCGTTCGTCCAGCACCGCTCGCCCGTCCTCGATGTCGACGATGGCCGCGATCAGCTCGGGCTGCACCGGCTGTGCGGCCGCGGTGGCGTGCGCCCTCGCCTCGGCGGGGAACAGCTCCCGGATGCTGCTCAGAACGATCTGGTGCTGGAGCGCGAGGTTGCAGCGGGCGCTGTCCGCGACCGTCCCGATGCGCTTGTCGAGATCCGCAAGGTCGACGGCGTTCGCCTCGTCCCTGCACATCCGCTCGAGCAGCGTGGCGAGCTCCATCCCGTCCTGCTTGCACGGCACGCACTGCCCACACGACTCGACGCCCAGGAACCTCGACACGCCGGCGGCAACGGCGACGAAGTCGGTCGTGTCGTCGAAGACGATGAACCCGCCGGTGCCCAACCCCGTGCCGAGTGCCCGCATCGCCTCGTAGCTCACCGGCGCGTCGAACTCGTCGGCGAGGATCTGCGGGTTGGCGACACCGGTCATGGCCGCGACATGCCGGCGGCCGGGAAGCGCCCCGCCGCCCACCATTCCGATCACGTCGCGCAGCGGCATGCCCATCGGGACCTCGGCCACGCCGTGGCGCGGGGTGCGGCCGGTCACCGTGCACACGATCGTCCCCGGGGATTCGCCCGTACCGACCGAGCGGAACCACTCCGCGCCGCGCCCGAGGATGCCCGGCACGTTCGCCAAGGTCTCGACGTTGTTCGCCAGGGTCGGCGGCGCGTCGGTCATCTCCCCCGGCGCCGCCATCTCGACCTGGGCCGCCGACGACGCCGGTTCGTCGCCGAACTCCTCGGCGCCGTGCCGGTACGGCGGGGACACACGCGGGAAGGGGCCTCGTCCGTCGACCGCTTCGAGCAGCGCGGTCTCCTCGCCGTAGAGATACTCCGGCGGTCCCTCGAACACCTTCAGCTCGACGTCCTTGGCCCAGCCGGCGGCATGGACCTCGTCGATCGCCCGACGCAGACGCTCGGCCTCGGCCGTGAACGTCTCCTTGATCGCGACGATCACGGTGTCGGCGCTCACCGCGAAGGCGGCGACGAGTGCGCCCTCGAGCACGCGGTACGGGTCCGCCCGCATGATCGCCCGATCCTTGAACGATCCCGGCTCACCCTCGGCCCCGTTCACGACGACTGTGGTGGGCTCGACCGGCGAGACGTTGCCCGACACGGCCGCCCACTTCCGCCCGGTCGGGAACCCGGCTCCACCGCGGCCGCGCAACCCCGACGCGGTGATCTCGTCGATGACACCATCCGGTCCGAGGCGCACGGCGGCGTCCAGTCCCCGGCCCCCACCCGCCTCCTCGTAGTCGGCGAACCGGAGCACGGGACGGGGAGGCAGAACGCGGGGAGTGAAAGCCACGAGGGTCTTCATTCCCCGTTTCGGTTGTCGTGAACCGGACCATCCGCCACTCGCGCAACGGCCGAACGTATCGTTGTGGCGATGAGTGGCCTGGTGATTGCCGTCGCCGCGGTCGTGGGTCTCCTGGTGCTCACCGCCGGGTATCTGTTGGTGCGCCGGCGCCGGAACCGACGGCTGAACGTCTCTCCCACACCAGACGGAGCCGTCCGCATGGACGTCCCCGACGAGGAGTTCTGGCGGTGGAAGCCGCGCAAGGCCGACGACCGCCGTCTGCCACCGCGGCCGCGCCGCCGCGTACTCCGCCGGCGCGTCACTTCGTCTTCCTGATCAGCGCTCCACGCGCACCGGCAGTGGCCTGTGACCGGAGCGGCTCCGGGACGGCGCGGCAAACTCGCGCACCAGCCGCTCGAGGTGCGACGCCAGGTCGTGCAGATCGGCGGCCGACCACGACGACAACACCTCCGCCATGATCTCGTCGGCGGCCGCCCGATACGACTCCGACGCCCGCCGCCCCTTGGGCGTGAGGCCGACGATGCCGGCCCGTCCGTCGGTCGGGTCCACCTTCCGCCGCACGTGCCCGCTCGCGCCGAGGTCGCCCACCTCCCGGCTGACGAGCGGCGCCTCGAGACCCGTCAACCGCGCCAGCTCCGACAGGCGCACGGCGCCGGCAATACGCAACGCGGCGAGGATGGTGACCGCGGGCTGCGAGAGATGGACGCCCGACCGCTCCGACCGCATGCGGGCGCCCTCACGGCCCGTCGCCATGCGCGCGATGCGCGCCAGCGCCTGATCGACCCGGCGCAGGTCGTCGCGCCTCGTCATCTCAGCCGAAGTCCGGTTGCAGCTCGGAGCTCACGATCCACATGGCGAAGTACTGGGCCGCGCCGCCGTAGGCGTGACCGAGCGCGACGTCGGCCCCGTCCACCTGGTAGTCCCCCGCCGTGCCCCGCACCTGGTTGGCCGCCTCGAGGCACCGGATGAGCCCCGACGCGCCGATCGGGTTCGACGACAGCACCCCGCCGGACGGGTTCACGGGGAACCCCCCGCCGAGCTCCGTCTCCCCTGCGTCGGTCAGTTTCCATCCGTCGCCCGCGGGCGTGATGAGGTGCCCCTCGAGCCACATCGGCTCGTACCACGAGAAGGGGACGTACAGCTCGGCGCAGTCGATCTGGCCCAGCGGGTCCGTGACGCCCGCCTTCTCGTAGAGCGCCTCGGCGCAATCCACACCCGCCACCGGCCGCACGGTGTCGCGACCGGGAAACGAGCTGAACTCCGTGCGCTTGGCGTGGGCGATGACCCATGCCGGCGGGCGCGGGCTGCGCCGCGCGACCTCCTCACTCGCCAGCACGACGGCAGCTGCGCCGTCCGACGACGGGCACGACTCGAGGAAGTGCAGCGGATCCCACAACATCGGGGACTCCTTCACCTTCTCGATCGAGATGTCGTCGATCCTCAGGTGCGCGTGCGGGTTCTTCAGCGCGTTGCGCCGGTCCTTGACTGCGATCTTCCACCCGATGTGCTCGGGCGCGCCGGAGCGGGAGATGTAGCTGCGGATCCACGGTGCGAAGGTTCCCCCCGCGCCCTGGCCCCCGGATCGGCCGCCCGACAGCGCCCACGTCGCGTTGCCCTCGGACTGCTTCTCGTAGCAGACGACGAGCACGCGTTCGTACCGGCCCGACTCGACGAGGATCGCGCCGGTGATTGCCGTCGACGCGCCCACCGAGCCGGCGGTGTGGACGCGGTGGATCGGCTTGCCCACCGCGCCGAGCGCGTCGGCCAGCGACAGCTCCGGCATCATCACGGCTTCGAGCGCGTCGGGGGCCTTGCCGATCACGATCGCGTCGATGTCGGCGAACGTCATGCCGGCGTCCTCGAGGGCGTCGAGGGCGGCCCAGCGCACGAGTCCGTCGAGCGTCACGTCGAGCTGGCGGCGGTAGTCCGTCTGGCCGATGCCAACGACCGCACACGGCCGCGCCATCACGCGGTCCCTTCGAGCACGCACAGCAGGTTCTGCTGCAGGCACGGTCCGCTCGACGCGTGCGCGACGCCCCGGCTCGCCGAGCCTGCGTGGATCCGGTCGGCGACCTCGATGATCCGGATCAACCCGGTGGCCATGACGGGGTGTCCGGCCAGCGGACCACCGGAGGGGTTGACGGTCGTCCCGTCGGACAGGCCGAGCGCATCGCGCAGGACGACCTCCTCGGGGCTGTAGTTGACCATCAGCTCGGCGACATCGACGGGCCCGTCGGCCAGCCCGATGCGCTCGGCCGCGAGCTCCGTCGAGATCGAGCGCGTCAGGTCCCGCAGTCCGAGATGGTGCGACTCGATGCGGTGGTCCATCGCCCGGATCCACGCCGGATTGTCCGTGAGCTCGCGGGCCCGCTCATCGGAGGCGATGACCATCGCCGCCGCGCCGTCCGAGATGGGCGGCAGGTCGTGCATGCGTAACGGTGCGGAGAAGTACGGCTCGGCCAGCAGCTCGTCGACCGACCGGTCGCTGGTGACCTGCGCGTGCGCATTCTGTTGCGCGTCGCGCCGGCTGCGGGCGACGACCTCGGCGAAGTCGCGTTCGGTCGCCTGGCCCGCGTCGAGGAGCGCCCGGGCCTGGATGCCCGCCAGCGACACCGGGTCCAACCCGAGTGGCGCCATCACGTAGGGATCGGTCTGGAGCGGAAACACCTCGCGGGGCCGGCCCGGCGACGACTTCCCGGACCCGATCACGAGCGCGATGTCGATGTCACCCAGCTGCAGGCGCAACCAGGCTTCGAACAGCGCCCAGGCGCCGTCCATCTCGACGTGGCTCTCGTACACCGGGGGCCACGCCCCCACCCCGTCGATGTTCATCACGAACGCGAACGGCATGCCGGAGAGGTAGTCACAGCTCCCGGCGATCGTGAACTCGAGCTCGTCCCGGTGCAGCCCCGTGCGCTCCAGCACATCGTTGACGCAGCGCATGATGAGCTTGGGCTCGGAGTCGTCGAAACGCCGGTACGAGCTCGTCTGCGACGTCGCGACGACCGCGACCTCGTGAGGCACGCCGCTCAGAACGCGAACTCCTGCAATGGTCGGGGGTCGACGTCGGGCTCCCCCGTGGGCTCCCAGCGCAGGATCACGCCCTCCCAAGCGCCGCCGTAGCGGTTGCCGAGGTCGCTGACGTCCCGCTCGGCGGACGGCTTCCAGACGGCTTGCACGCGCATGCCGACGCGGAACTGATCGAACGGGATGTCGCGGATGTCGACGCCGGTGATCGGCTGATCGGCGCCGTCCAGGAGGATCGACGCGCGGATGTACGGGTCGGTCTCCTTCTGCCCGTAGTACTGCACGGGCGTGATGACCGTGAACGAGCTGACCGCGCCTCGGTCGGCCACCTCGACGTCGTCGGCCTCGGTCATCTCGACACGCTCGAGGTTGTCGTAGCCGTTGCTCGGCACGTACACCTTGCCGCTCGCCGGCGAACGTTGACCGACGATGCGTCCCTCGAGCAGCCCCTGCGCGAACCGCGCCCGATGGGGATAGAGCGGCTCGCTGATCCTCAACGACACCAGATGCTCGGTGATCGTGACCGGCTCGTCGCCGGCGGTGATGTCCTGGGCGCGGGCCGCGGCTTCGGGCACGAAGTACATGTCGGTGATCGCGCCGTAGCGCTCGTCGCGGAACTGGGCGGCGACGCGCGTCCCCGTCGCCATCTCGTCAATGGACGCGGCGTCCACTGCGTGGACGATCGCGGTGTCGGCGCCGTCGAGCTGGATCAACGCGAACGCGAACGGATGATCGTAGGGATGCTTCGGCGTCGGGTGGGCGACCCAGGTCCACGACCGGACCGTCCCGCCCGGCCCGACCTCCACGAAGTCCGGCTCGAGCGACTCGCTCGTCTCGGGGTCGTATTCGAGTGGCGGGCAGAGCACCCGGTCGCGGCATCGGTTGCCCAGGATGCGACCGTCGCGCAGGCCGGTGAGGAACGGGCCCAGCACCGGGCCCGTCGTGCGGGTGTACGGGTACTCCAACGTCATCTCGACGTTCGGCAGCGTCGTCACGCTCGCGACTCCTCTGCGTGCTCGGTCTCGAACTGCTGCTTCGCCCAGCGGTAGTCGGCTTTACCGGACGGCGTGCGCTGGACGGCATCGACGACCTTGAGCTCGCGCGGCACCTTGTAGCCGGCGATGGTGGTCCGGCAGTGGCTCGCAAGGTCCTCGAGCGTGGGCGTTCGGCCGGCGCGGGGCTGCACGATCGCCGCCACTCGTTCCGTGAAGCGGTCGTCGGGTACGCCGACGACGACCGCGTCGAAGACGTCGGGATGGCTCTTGACCGCCGCTTCTACCTCCTCCGGGTACACCTTCTCGCCACCGGTGTTGATGCACCCCGAGCCGCGGCCGAGGAGCGTGATGGTCCCGTCGGCCTCGATGCGGGCGTGATCTCCGGGCACCGACCAGCGAACACCGTCGGGGTCGGTGACGAACGTGGCCGCCGTCTTCGCCTCGTCCTTGTAGTACCCGAGCGGGATGTGGCCGCGCCGGGCAAGTAGGCCGACCTCGCCGCTCCCGGGCTCGACGGGACGGAGGTCGTCGCCGAGCACCGACATCGACTCGATGGCGTTGAAGCGCGGGCCCGCGTCGGGGTCGGACTGCGAGCCGCTGGCGCCGAGCTCCGATGCGCCGAACGTGTCGATCATGAGCGCGTTCGGAAGATGCTCACTGAGCTTTGCCTTCACCGCGGTGGAGAACACCGCGCCGCCGGAACCGACCGAGACGACCGACGTGAGGTCGTACGACTTCTCGTCGAGCGCCTCGCCCAACGGGCGGGCCATGGCGTCGCCGACGACCATGACCGTCATGGCGCGCTCCCGTTCGGCGAGCCGCCATGCCTCGTGAGGATCGAAGCCGTGCGGGGTGTACAGGACGACCTTCCCGCCACCGAACAGCATGATGCACATGCCCCACTGAGCGGCGCCGTGCATGATCGGCGCCAGCGTCAGCGAGGTGACGCGGCCGTCCTCGGGCCAGACTCGCCCCGCGATCTCCTCCGGCGTCGCGATCGGCGGCTGTCCGAAGCCGCCCCCTCCGAGCGAGGCGAAGAAGATGTCCTCATGGCGCCACATCACGCCCTTGGGCGTCCCGGTCGTCCCGCCGGTGTAGAGGATGTACAGGTCGTCGCCCGACCGAGGCAGCGCTGGCCGCGTCGGGCTCGCCGCGGCCAGCGCGTTTTCGTATGCCGCGGCGTCGCCGAGGGCGGTGTCGTCACCGTCGTCGAGGACCACCACGTGGCGGAGCAACGGGAGCTCGGGCTGAAGCCGCTGGAGCAGCGGCAGAAACGAACGCTCGACGACGACCGCCTCGACGTCGGCGTTCTCGAGGATGTAATGCAGCTCGTCGGCGACGTACCTGTAGTTGACGTTGACGGGAACGAGCCGCGCCTTGAACGCCCCGAAGAACGACTCGACCCACTCGGCGCGGTTCCAGCCGTAGATCGCCACCTTGGCGCCGGGCTCAAGCTCCAGCCCGAGCAGATGGTTCGCGATTCGGTTCGCCCGCTCGTCGAGCTCCGTGAACGTCAGGCGGGCGTCGCCGGCCACGAGCGCTTCGCGCTCCGGGACCGCGTCGACCACGAGCTCGAAGAGATCGGCGAGGTTGAACGTCGGCGCCTGATTCACGCGTCGATCAGGGTGTTGAGCCGCTGCGTGGTCTCGATCCACTCCTCGACCATCTCGAAGATCACGTCCTTCGTCGGGCGGACCGCGTTCAGCCGGCCGACGATCTGGCCGACGGGGAACCCGGACAGCTCCCGGCGCTGGACCCGTGAGACGCGGCGGGCGGCGTAGTTGTAGATGATCCCCTGCAACGGCATCGGCAGCGGGCCGGGCGAGTCCTCGCTCTCCCACGCCTCCGTCCACGCGGTGCGCAGTTGCCGGGCCGGCTTGCCGGTCATGACCCGCGACCGCACGGTGTCACGGGAGGTTGCGGCGAGCATGTTCTCCAGCGCGGCGGGGTTGGTGTCGGCCTCGGCCACTGTCAGCCACATGGAGCCCGTCCAGACACCTTGGGCACCGAGCGCGAGAGCTGCCGTCATCTGCCGGCCGGTGGCGATGCCACCGGCGGCCAGCACCGGGACGTCGGGCCCGATCGCATCGACAACCTCCGGCACGAGAATCATCGTCGCGATCTCGCCGCAGTGACCGCCGGCTTCGGTGCCCTGGGCGACGATGACGTCGACGCCCTGAGCGACCTGCCGTTCGGCGTGCTGCTTCGCGCCGACTAGCGCGCCGACGAGCACGCCGGCGTCGTGCGCGGTCTCGATGACATCCGGCGGCGGCGGACCGAGCGCGTTCACGAGCATCTTGGCGC
>JBKPDG010000144.1:0-10173 GCA_046727755.1 Actinomycetota bacterium | reverse complement strand
GCACGGCTACCGTGCCCGCGGATGGGCAGCACGGACCGTCGTTACTTCTCGCCCGAGATCGAGACAATGTCCCGCGACGAGATCGACCGCCTGCGGGAAGAACGGCTGCTCGGCGACCTGCTCCCGTGGGCCTACCAGCGCTCGGCGCTGATCCGGGAGACGTGGGACGCGGCCGGCATCACCGCCGACGACATCCAGTCCATGGACGACTTCCACGAGAAGGTTCCGTTCATCGACAAGGACGCAATCCGCGCGTTCCGCGACCGTCGCCGTGATCCGTACGGCGGCATGCTCTGTCTCGACCCGAAGATGACGGAGGTGTTCAGCGCCATCTTCTCGACGTCGGGCACGACGGGCGACCCGACGCCGGCGCCGTACGCGGGGCGCGGGCCGAGCATGCTCGTGCGCGAGTTCTGGGAGCTCGGCTGCCGGCCCGGCGACTACTTCACCTATTGCCTGTTCACGTTCCGGGGTCCCGGCATTCACGACACGATCCGCGGCATCGGCGCCACGCCGATCTTCGTCGACCACCAACCGGCCGATGTCCCGCAACTCGTTCGCTTCAGCCGCGAGCTCCGCCCCACCGCCTGGTACAACCTCTCGGGCCCACTGGTGCTCGCGCTCGAGCAGCACGCAGCCCGCGCCAAGGTCGATCTCGCCGAAGCCCTCTCGAGCTACCGGGGTGTCACGTTCGCCGGCGAGCCGATCGGGCCCCGGGCGCGCCGGCTGGTCGAGGACGAGTGGGGCCTCGAGCTGTTCGTGCACACGGGCGTGGGCGACGTCGGCGCCGCCACCGAATGCCGCGAGCACGACGGCTGCCACTTCTGGGAAGACACGTGCTACCTCGAGCCGCTCGAGCCCGACGGCGCCGAGCCGGTCGGCGACGGCGAGCGCGGCGAGCTGGTGTCGACCACGCTCCTCGACAAGATCGCGCCGCTCGTCCGCTACCGGTCGGACGATCTCGTGCGCATCACGCACGAGCCGTGCGGGTGCGGGCGCACGCACGGGCGCGTGTGGCCGCTCGGCCGCAAGGGGGACGAGATCGTCGTCGAGGGCCGATCGGTGCTGCCGGGCGACCTGTGGGAGGCGATCGAACGCGTCCCGGAGACGAGCGCCGGGTTGTTCCAGGTCATTCGGACCCAGCGCGAGGTCGACCGGCTCCGACTCCGGGTCGGTTACGCCGAGGGCGCGCGCGGGATTGCGGATGCCCGGACACGGGTCATCGAGTCCGTGCACGAGGCGGTCGGGATCGAGCCGGACGTCGAGCTCGTCGAGAACGACGTGCTGCTGCGACAGGGCCCGCCGCACAAGATCCCACGGGTGGCGAAGCACTGAGATGGTGATGTTCGCCAAGCGTTACGAGGACCCGCCCGCGGTGTGGGGCGTCGGCCGTGTCGTCGTCGACGGCGAAGTGACCCCGTGGCCGGTCGCGGAGGCGGACATCGACGATGAATCCGAGTCGCTCGCCCCGCGGCTCGCGGAGCTGGGGCTCGAGCCCGGCGGCCTCGTGCTCATCGTGTCGATGCTGTCGCAGGCCATGCACGCGGTCCCGCTCGAGCGAGCGGCGGGCAAGGTCGGCGCGCTCTACTCGTCGGCGGACGCGACCCCGTTCGACGCGTTCCGAGTCGCCGCGCTCGTCCGTCAGCTCGAACCGCAGGTCGTCGTGGGAATCACGGGCGCCGTGCTCGACGGTCTGGTCGAGGCCGGACACGATCCCGCCGACGCGCTCGGTCCGGTGCCGACCGTCGTCGCCGCCGACGGGGACGCGCACGCGCGGTTGCACGCCGCGGGCATGACGCCCCGGCGGTCGGTGCAGTTGGGCCCGACCACGGCGATCGAGGGACCGGACCAGCCCGGGCCGGTCTTCGACACCGCACGTTGGGCCGTCGAGGAGGTCGACGGTGAGCTCGCGATCAGCAACCTCGTGCCCCGGTTGATCGAGGCGAGACGGCTCCGCACCGGCGTTCGGGGTCGTGTAGTCGAAGAAGGGCGCGTCAGCGTTTCCGGATCAGCGTGAGCCCGTCGCCGACCGTGAGGATCGTGCTCTCGACGCGGTCGTCGGCGGCGATGGCGTCGTTGAACGCACGGATGGCCTTGGTGTTGTCGTCGGTCACCTTCGGATCGACCACGGCGCCGCCCCAGAGGGTGTTGTCGACCAGGATCACGCCGTTGCGCCGCAGCCGGGCGAGGACCTCCTCGTAGTAGGTGGGGTAGTTCGGCTTGTCGGCGTCGATGAACGCGACGTCGAACCGCTCCCCCGCCGCCAACGATCGAAGCGTCTCGACCGCCGGGGCGATGCGCAGCTCGATCTTGTCGTCGACGCCGGCACGCTCCCAGTACTTCCTCGCGATCGCGGTCCACTCCTCGTTCAAATCGCAACACAAGAGCGTGCCGTCGTCGGTGAGGCCGCGGGCGATGCTGATCGCCGAGTAGCCGGTGAATGTCCCGACCTCGATCGCGTGCCGGGCGCCGATCAAGCGCGTGAGCAGGGTCATGAACGCGCCCTGCTCGGGAGCGATCTGCATCATGGAGATGCCGCCCAGGCCCTCGGTCTCGGCGATGAGGTCCCGCTGCACGTCGTCGAGTGGCGCGGCGTGCGCGACGAGATAGTCGTGCACCGGCTTGCTGAGGAAGAAGGACTTCGGCGCGTCTGCCATAGAACTCCTTTGGTCGCCGTCGGAGGCTCCGGCTCCTGCTACGACGGTCGGCCAAGCCGCCGTCTCCGCGGCAGGCTACGCGAGCTTGAAGCGGGGAAGTCCGACGTCGTCGGTCAGCTTGTCGCAGGCGAGCGTGACCCGGGCGCCGACGTGGAGCGATTCCTCGGTCGCGTCGACGACGTTGCTCGCGATCCGCACGGGCTCGTCGGAAGCGCCGTCCACCTCGACGACGCTCACGTTGTAGGGCACGACCGACTCGACTGCCGGGTGCAGCGGCTGCACGACCCAGGTATACGTGAAGACGGTGCCTGTCCCCGGCAGCGTCGCCCAGCCCCAGTCGAGCGACCCACACCGGTAGCAGCCCTCGGTGGGCGGATGCCGGTGGGCGCCGCACGCCCGACACTGCTGCACGTCGAGGCGGCCTTCCGACGCCGCCTTCCAGAACCCGGCGTTGGTGCCATTGACGGGCGGGAGCGGCAACTCGGGCGGGAGGTACGGCGCGCCGTCGCGCAGTGCGGTCACGCGGTTGCTCCGACCGGGGCCTCGAGGCCGTACAGGTGCGCCGTCGTCTCGTAGGTGATGCGCCGCCGTTCAGCGGGTTCCACGGTGGCGAAGATCCGATCGAGCGTCTCCTGCGTGTGCGGCCACGTGCCCTCGGGGTGCGGGTAGTCGGATGCCCAGAGCAACGGCTCGACGCCGGTGAAGTCACGGTTCACCACGCCGGCGGCGTCGTTGCCGAACGTGACGTGTCCCTGGCGACGCACGTAGAAGCTGGGCGGTTCGGCCAGCTTCGGCTTCACCCACTGCTCGTGCTCCTCGAACGCCTCGTCCATCCGTTCGAGCAGCCACGACAACCAGCCCGCACCGCACTCGACCATCACGACGTGCAGGTCCGGGAAGCGCTCGAGCACACCGGACGCGGCGAGGTACGCGAGCGTGCGTTGCGCGCCCAGCCCCACCTCGACGTAGTTGATGACGGCGCCACCGCCGCCCCGTTCGGTCACCGGATTGGCGCCCGTACCGACGTGAAAGCTCACCGGCATTCCGTGCGCCTGGGCGGCCGCCCACACCGGGTCGTACCGATCAGAGTTGTACGGCGCGTCGGCGGGGGCCTGCATCGGGAGCATCACCGACCGCAGGCCGAGCCCCGCGACGCGCTCGATCTCGCGCACGGCCTCGTCGGTCTCCTGCACCGGGATCAGCGCCGCGCCCGCGAACCGCTTCGATGCGGCCGCGAACGTCTCGGCCAGCCAGTCGTTGTACGCGCGCGCGGTCGCCCACCTCAGCTCCGGGTCCGGGATCACGAACCCGAACAGCGCGATCGTCGGATAGAGCACCTCGCCCCATACGCCGTCCTCGTCGAGGTCCTGCGCCCGGAGGTCCGGGTCGGAGCCCCCCGCGCGGAAGCCGGTCGCCTTCCCGACCTCTCTGGCCTCGTCCCCCGATTTCTTGGCCTCGTCCCTCGGCGGGCCCATCTTCCGCGGCGGTGAGCCCTCGACCAGGAAGAGCCACCGGCCGTCGACCTCCTCGATGCGGGGCGCGCGCGACCGCAGATGGTCCGGCAGCCGCTGCACCCAGAGGTCGAGCGGCTCGACGACGTGCGAATCAGCGCTGTTCACGAGCGTGGTCACGGGCCTCACTTCCTCAGGATCATCGAGCCGGACGGCGTCGGACCGGCGCCGGCCACCACGAGGGCGACCTCAGCCCCGGCGACCTGGTTGACCGCAGTTCCGCGGAGCTGACGAACCGCTTCGAGCACATGCGTCACGCCGTGGAGGTACACCTCGGCGAGGTTGCCGCCGTGCGTGTTGACCGGCAGCGAACCCTCGCGGCGAATGCTGCCGTCGGCGACGAACGGGCCGCTCTCCCCCGGCTTGCAGAAGCCGAAGTCCTCCAGACCCATGAGCACGAGCGGCGTGAAGTGGTCGTAGATCTCGGCGACGTCGATCTCGTCGGGTCCCACCCCGGCGAGGCGGTATGCCTCTTCGGCGGTGGCGCGCTGGCCCGCGGTCGGGTAGTCGGCCTCCGGCATGTTGTGGCCCGACAGCATCCCCTCCCCCCACCGGTAGCTGCCGGCCATCGACGCCGAACGTACGTACACCGGGGGCTGTTGCAGGTCGCGAGCCCGCTCCGGCGTCGTGAGGATCATCGCCCCCGCCCCGTCGCTCTCCATACAGATGTCAAGGAGCCGCAACGGGTCGGCGATCATCCGCGAATTGTGATGGTCCTCGAGGGTGATCTCGGTGCGGAAGAGCGCGTCGGGGTTCCTGGCCGCATTGCGGCGGGCGTTGATCGACACCTCCGCGAAGTGATCGGGCGTCGTTCCGTACACGGCCATGTGCCGACGCGCCGGCAACGCGAACATCTGCGCCGGCGACATCAGCCCGAACGGCAACGCGTAGCCGAACGGTGCCGGGAGCTGGCCCTGTAGCCCGGCGAGCGACCGGCCGAAGCGCTGCTTCCCCTGGCTGATGGAACGCACGACGACGACGTACTCGGCGACTCCACCGGCGACCGCCATCGCCGCGTTCACGAACGCACCACCCATGCCCGCGCCTCCGCCGCCCCACACCATCGCCGCGTATCGAACGCGGGGCGTGCCCAGCGCCATCTGCAGGGACGACGGGTGCGCGGCATCGTCCGAGTAGGAGGAGAACCCGTCGAGCTGCTTGGGGTCGATCCCGGCGTCACGGCACGCGTCGTGAATGGCGTGGAGCGCGAGTCGCAGTGTGCCCTCGGATTCGAGGGCGCCCCGCCTGCCGTACGCGGACCGTCCGATGCCGACGATGCACGCCCTGTCGCGCAGCAGGTCGTCGTCGTTCATGCGTCGCTCCGCAGCGTCGCCAGCGCGAAGCGCGTCGCAAGGGCGACGGCGTCGTCGGGTCCGAGGGACCCCGTGCCGAGGAGCTTGTCGGTCATGAGCCCCGAGCACAGGTGGTGGATTGCGAGCGCGTCGCGTTCGGGCTCGGCGGTCGGGAAGACGCCCGACGACCGGCCCTCGTCGATCGCGGCTTCGAGCGGCGCGAGCTGCTGTCTGACGCAGCGGACCACGTCGTCGGGGAACTCCGCCGCGATGACCTGGCGCTCGATGAGGAACACCCGGGTTCGGCGCGCAAGACGAACGTCGTACGCGAGGGCGAGCGTCGCCGCGACCCAGACTTCGACCTTCGCCGCCGGTGTGCCCGCGGCCGCAACCTTCCGCCTCAGCCGGTCGCCGGCGAGCACCGCCTCACGGTCGAAAAGCGCGAGGAACAACTCGGACTTCCCGCGGAAGTGGCGATAGAAGGCCCGGGTCGACAACCCGGCTTGCTGGAGCACGTCGTCGACCCGCAGGCCCTCGTACCCGCCGGTCGCGAGCAGTGTCTCCGCCGCCGCCAGCAGTCGCTCCACCTCGTCGACGGACCCCTGTCCTCCCGACGAGATCGTGCGCTCACCCGGACTCTCCGTCACCGATTTCCCCGCCACTGAAAACGATGTTTTCACAGGCGCCCTGGGGCGTCAAGCCGGCGGCGGATTCAGCGAATGACGTCGCCGACGAAGTGGATGCCGAGGCCGACGAGCCCGCCCACGACGGTGCCGTTGATGCGAATGAACTGCAGGTCGGGGCCGAGCAGGATCTCGAGCTTTCGTGAGGTCTCCTCCGCGTCCCAACGCGCGAGCGTGCCGCTCACCAGGCCGGCGATCTCGGCATGGAAGTGCTCGCCGACGTATCGAATGCCCCATTCGATGACGTCGTCCACCTTGCCGACAAGGGTCGGATCGCCGCTGAGGCGCCGACCGGCGGCGACGATCGCGTCGGTGAGTCGCGCCCGGAGCTCGGACTCCGGATCGGCGGCCTGCGACCGCAACGCCGCTTTGGCGTCGATCCACAGCGAACCGAGCCACTGCCGCAGCTCCGGATGGTCGAGCAGCTCGAGCTTGAGCTGCTCCCCGCGCGCCAGGTACTCGGGCGAGTGCTCCAGCCGATCGGCGAAGTCCTTGATCCAATCGTCCAGCCGTGATCGCAACTCGTGGCGATCGTCGGTGTTGATCGACTCAAAGAAGCTGCAGAGGCCGTCGAGGAGACGGTCGAAGATGCGGCGGTCGATCGCCGTGGGCACCCACCATGGCGTCTCGTCCTCGAAACGGGCCCGCAGCGTCTCGCGGTTCTCGTCGAGAAAGCGGCCCGCCCCTCGCAGCACGACGTCGAGCAGCTGCTGATGACGACCGTCTTCCGTCGCGGCGAGCAACGCCTTGCCGGCCAGCGGGGCGAGCGGGACATGCTCGAGGCCGCGGCGGATCTGATCATGCAACGCGTCCTGCACGTCCTCGTCGCGCAAGGCGTCGGCGAGCTCCACCGCGACATCCGCCACGTGCCGCGCGACCACCTCGGCGTGCACCGGGTCGGCGAGCCAGGTGCCGAGGCGCTCGGCGATGTGCGCTTCGCGGAGACGCGCGCTCATGGAGTCGGGGCTGAGGAAGTTCTCCTGCACGAACGCGCCGAGCGTCTCGCCGAACTTGTCCTTCCGCTCCACGATGACGGCCGTGTGCGGGATCGGGACACCGAGCGGGTGGCGGAACACGGCTGTGACCGCGAACCAGTCCGCGACTCCACCGACCAGCGAGGCGGCCACGGCTGCCTGCAGGTACCCGGTCCAGCCCGTGGTATCACCGAGAGCGGTGAGGACGATGAAGAGCACGGCCATGACGACGAGCAGGCCCGTGGCGCGCCGCTTCATGGCACGGAGTCGCCGGATGCGTTGCGCCTCCTCGCGGACGGGCGGCGGTGTGGCCCCCGGGCGAGGCCGTGTGGGAGCCCACGTCACGTCGCGGGTGTCCTCACCGGTTCGGGTCTGGAGCGGAGTCATCACGCAGCGGCTTCCGAAAACGTGCCTTGAGAGTCCTCTGGGAACGATGCGATCGTGTGGTGAGAGTTACCCGGCGATGGCTCCGGTCAGTCTTCGATCCGCGAAGGGGCGCAGCCGATCTCGAGCGAAGACAGCAACACGAGCACGGACTGACGCTCGAACGCCACGGCGACGAGCCCCGACTCGAATTCCTCGCAGATCTCCACTCGCCCGCGCGCGTGGTCGCAGTAGCAGCGTCTGAGCGCCGATGTCCGGTCGAACCGTGCGGGCGATCAGCCCGTCGCGGGCACACCCTCGCCGAGAACCTCACCGAAGTCGAGTACGGCGCTCGGGGCCGGTCGTGTTGCCGTGAACGGCGCTCCGAGATCGGCGAACTCGAACGCAACGGAGCCCGGGGTGGTCACATGATCCCCCTCGAGGCGTAGCCGCAGCTTGCGAAGCCGACCCTTGGTGTCGATCCAGACGTCAGCGGGGACCTTCTCGGATCCGAGCGCACCCACGCTCGCTCGCACTCGCTCACGTTCGTCTTCGGGCGCGCTGGTCACAGCTTTCTGTAGGTCGAGGTTGGCGTGATACCGAGTCGTTCGCACACCACGGACCTTCTCGCTGCGCACCTTCTTGACCTTGCCCGTCACACCCCGCAGTGCATCCATGCTGACGCTGGGATCCCTCTGCGCGATCTCCGAGGCTCCGAGGATCGCGGGATCGAGCTTGAGCCATTCGACGCCCTCGGGCGTCGCCTCGAAGCCCGGCTGGTTCCGCAACGCGTCGATGCCGAGATAGATGGCGCCATCGAGAAGAAGACCGCGGACCTTCTCGTCGCTCGGGACGCCGAACGCGGACAGGCTCGCCGAGTACTCACCGGCGCGCTGTCCGAAGTCGAACGCGCCGTCGAAGGCGACCTTCGAGCCGGCCCCACCGGCGTCCTGGGTCGACGTTCCCTGGAAGCTGGCGCTGCCCACCTTCGCCAGCTCGTCGCCGGACTGCTTGACGCGCTGCAGGTCCTTGTCGGGGT
This sequence comes from Actinomycetota bacterium, assembly GCA_046727755.1. GTDB lineage: Bacteria > Actinomycetota > Acidimicrobiia > IMCC26256 > JACDBD01 > JALZAA01. Next base: position 1,654 of record JBKPDG010000144.1, on the reverse strand, counting down.
CGCCGGCGACGGCAATTTGTGCCGTCGCGACAAAGCCGAGCGCCATCGTGACGACGAACGCGGCGACGCGAGGGCGCGGACGCGGCACGGGAGCGATTCCGGCAGCCTACAGAGACGCCGGCCGAAGTTTTCGCCAGGCGGCGTCGAGCGCAACCACCGCGCATACGACGATCGCCACGTCCGCCGGCACGCGGAACCGAAGGGCGCCGTAGAACAGGGCAGCAGTGATCGTGACTCATCGCGCCGAGGCCGACCATCGGCACGATTGGTTCCCGCCGCCGCCTCAGCAGGATCAGCTCCGCGATCGCCAGCGGGATGATGATGTACGACGCGACGAGGCCGACGCGATCGGCGTTCACTCCCCTGCCGTCGAGGTCGACGGCAGGGGAGCGGCCGGAACACTCCCCACATGCGACCGACCCACGCCGCGATGACCTTCGGCAGCTCGGACTTGTGGTCGCCGATGTAGCAGAAGGCGGCGTCGCGGTTCTCCCGATCGTTGACGGCCTCGTCGTTCGAGATGCGATCCGGGATGCACAGGAAGCTCCACCAGCCGATGAACGGACCGGAGTACACGGCATCGCAGCTCGAGTCGAGCAGCGTCACGCCCGATCCGGTCGACAGGTACGCAGGCGCCTCGAAGCGCGCCGGGTTGTATCCGACCCACTGTCCGACGAACACCAGCGCGGCGAGGGCCATCACCGCGATCCGCTCGAGGCGGCGACGCCACTCGAGTCCCGGCGCCATGAGCACCACTGGAAGTCCGAGCAGCGCGAAGAGCAGCGCCCCTTCGGCCCGCGTATACGCCGGGGCGGTTGCGCGGACGAAGAAGATGGTCCGGCGGGCGTTTCCGCAAGTGCTGTTCGAACGCGTCCGAGCGTCTCGGCCGAGTGCGTCCAGCCGTGCGATCACGACCTGGAGGTCGCGCGGCGTCGTCGGAGTACGAGGAGAACCCGTCGAGCTGCTTCGGGTCGATCCCCGCGTCGCGACACGCGTCGTGAATGGCGTGCAGCGCGAGCCGCAGTGTGCCTTCGGACTCGAGCGCCCCTCGCTTCCCGTACTCGGAGCGCCCGATCCCGACGATGCACGCCTTGTCTCGCAGCAGCTCGTCGCGGCTCATGCGTCGCTCCGCAGCGTCGCCAGCGCGAAGCGCGTGGCGAGCGCGACGGCGTCGTCGCGTCCGAGGGTGCCCGTCCTGAGGAGCTTGTCGGTCATGAGCCCCGAGCACAGGTGGTGGATCGCGACCGCGTCACGCGTGGGCTCCGCGGTAGGGAACGCGCCCGACGTCCGGCCGTCCTCGATCGCCGCCTCGAGCGGCGCGAGCTACTGGCGGACGCAGCGGATCACGTCCTCGGGGAACTCCGCCGCGATGACCTGGCGCTCTACGAGGAACACCCGTGTGCGGCGGGCGAGGCGACCGTCATACCGCGAGCGCGAGCGTCGCCACCACCCACGCCTCGACCCTGGCCGCCGGCGAGCGAGAAGGGTCAAGCCTTCAGCGGGATATAGGTCTGCGTATAGGTGGCATATAAGTATTGTCTCCCGCGGGGCTGGCTTTCGGCGAGCCGCCCCGGGTGTCAACCGCCACGCCCCGGCGCTACTCGGCGTGGCTCGCGGCCAGCGGCCGGGTGGCCGTGGGCGCGGCCGGACCGTC
>JBKPDG010000143.1:0-9361 GCA_046727755.1 Actinomycetota bacterium | reverse complement strand
ATCGAGCACCGCGACTCGGCGGGCAACCACGGCGTCATAGGGCCCGGCGACGTGCAGTGGATGACGGCCGGCGCCGGCATCGTGCACTCCGAGCTGCCCGCCGAGCGCATCCGCCGCGAAGGCGGCCGCGTCCACGGCCTGCAGCTGTGGGTGAACCTGCCTCGCGCCGACAAGATGTCGCCGCCCCGCTACCAGGAGATCAAGGCGGACGAGATCCCGGTGACCGAGCCGGTCCCCGGCGCCCGGGTGAAGGTCGTCGCCGGCGATGTGTTCGGCGTCCGGGGTCCGGTCGAGACGCACAGCCCGATCGTCTACCTGCACGTCACGCTGCAGCCCGGCGCGTCCGTCGAGGTGCCCATCCCCCCGGGGCACCAGGCGTTCGCGTACGTGATTCGCGGCGACGGCCGGTTCGGCGGCGAGCAGACGTCGGCGTCGGAGTCGCAGCTCGTGCTGTTCGCCGGCGACGAGGGCGACGTGAACATGAAAGCGCCCGACGACGCCGACGGACCACTCGACGCGCTCGTGATCTCGGGCGTGCCGCTGCGCGAGCCGGTGGCGCGCTACGGCCCGTTCGTCATGAACACCCGCGACCAGCTCGTCCAGGCCGTCGAGGACTACCAGTCGGGCGCGATGGGCCGCATCGCGGCGAGGTCGTAACGCCGGTCACGGCGCTTCGACGCGGGTGAGGTCGGGGCTCCATCCCATCCGCTTGGCAGCCACGTCGTACGTGCTCTCCAGGAACTCCAGGAGTGCACGTCTCGGATCCGGGGCCGTGCGCATGGCGTCGTACGGGAACAGGAACTCGCCGAGCTCGGCGTTCCAGCTCGCGCCGTCGGGCCGGATCGCGTCCGTCTCGATCCCGTCGGGCTTGGGATAGGGGTAGCCGAAGAAGGCCGGTGCGCTGTGCCCGACGTGTCCGGGCCAGAAGCCCGCGCAGATCTGCTCGGCGTCGCCGCCGTAGCGCATGATCGTGTCGGCTCCGGGCGGCGGCGACGCGGGCCGGCCCGAGAACCGGAACAGCGCGAGGTCGAAGGCTCCCCAGAAGAACTGCACGGGCGTGGTCTTGCCCTTGAATCGGGCGCGGTGCTCCTTCAGGACGACGTCGACCTGCGACAAGACGTGGAAGAAGCGGTTGGTCTGAGCCGGGTCGTAGGAATCGTGCACGCGATCCTCGGCGAACGGGATCGGGTCGGGTACTTCGGACGGCCCCGGTGAGATCGTGACCTCGAGATCGAGACGTGCCAGCGCGGCCATGACGTCCGCGTAGAACTCGGCGACCGTCTGCGGTCGCAGCCGAAGCTGCTCCGACCCGCCGTCGCTCGCGCGCAGCACCAGCCGGTGGTCGACGAGGTCGAACTCCGCGTCGAAGGTGCGGAGCCCTTCGGGGACGGGCGAGGTCGTCAGGCCGCGGGCGGTGAGGTAGAGCGGCACGTTCGCCCACTGGGGCTCGAACGGTGAAAGCGCCAGCCGGATCTTGCCGACGACCTGCGTGTACATGTGCAGCGTGTCGCGCGTGTCACGCCACTCGTCGTACGGCAGCGCCGGCCACTCCTCCACGATGCCTCAGAACAGCTCGTCGGCCTCGTGGGCGGCGACGTCGCCCTCGAGCTCGTCCTCGTCCCCTTCGGCGGCGGGTGCACCGCCCAACTCGCTCTCGAACACCTCGAGGTCGGTGACGATGCGGTTGACGTCCTCCTGGGCCCGGGAGATGCGGGTCCGGCACAGCTTGATGAGCTCGCTGGCCCGCCGGACTCGCTCGGCGAGCACGTCGACGTCGAGGTGGTCCCCCTCGAGCTCGCCGAGGATCCCCTCGAGCTCGGTCATCGCCTCGGCGTAGCCGAGGTCGCCGTCGGTGTCGTGGCCGGTGTCGTTCCCGGTGCCGTCGTCAGGTGTGCTCATGTCTCGCGCGTGTCTACCTCGTGCACGACGCTGGCGGCAGTGCCGTCGGCGAACTCGGTGAGGAGCCGATCGCCGGTGCTCAGCGCGGCCGCCTGCTTCAGCACCCGGCCGTCGCGGTCGCGGGTGATCGTGTACCCCCGCTCCAGGACACGCGTCGGGTCGAGCGCTCGCAGCCGGGCCTCCGACGCGTCGAGCCGGCGGCCCTCGGCACGCGCGAGCCGGCCGCCGGCGGCCGGCAATGTGCGCTGGCTGGCGTGGAGGACTGCGGTCGCCTGCTTGAGGGTGCGGGTGCCGAGCTCCTCGGCCCGGCCCCGATGGCGCTCCACCGCCGCGAGCTCCCGGGTAAGCGCCGCCGGTGGCCCGCGCCGGGCGCGCCGGGCGCAGTCGCGCAGCTCACCCAGGGCGATGGCGCAGCTGGAGCGGGCGTGGTGCACGACGCCCCGGGACACGTCGTCGAGGCGGTACACGAACTCCATCACCCGCTCGACGAGCACCTGGGCGCAGGCCGTCGGCGTCTTGCTCGCGGTGTGCGCCACCTCGTCGGCGACGGAGCGGTCGATCTCGTGGCCGATGCCGGTGAGCACGGGAAGCGGCATGGCGGCGATGGCCCGGGCGACGTCGTCGGTGTCGAACGGCGCCAGGTCGGCGCGGGAGCCGCCGCCGCGCACGACCACGACGGCGTCGAAGGCGTCGGCGATGCGGGCGAGACGGCGCAGCGCCCACACGACGCGGCGCGGCGCGTTGGCGCCCTGCACGCGCACGTCGCACACGCCGACGCGGAAGGCAAAGCCGCTGGCGTCGAGCTCGTCCAGGAAGTCGTGGTACGCGGCGCTGGCCGCACTCGTGACGAGCCCGATGCGCAGCGGCACGTCGGGCAGCTCGTGGATGGCGTTGGCGCGCAGCAGGCCCTCGGCCTCGAGCTGGCGCAGCACTCGGTCGCGATTGGCAGCGAGCGCCCCGGCCGTGAACACCGGGTCGATGCCGGTCATGATCAGCTGCAGCCGCCCCGTCGGCGGGTACACGTCGATGTGGCCTTTCACGCGCACCTCGACGTCGTCGGCGAGCTCGATGCCGGGCACCTTGCGCAGCGCCGCGTGCACGGTCATGAGGTGACTGCGGAACAGGGCAACGTCGAGCGCGGCCTGCACGCGGTTGCGCTGCTCGTCCTTCTCGACGAGCTGGAAGTAAACGTGCCCCGCGCGCGACTCCCGCATCCCCTGCACCTCGCCCCGCACCCACACGTTCTCGGGGATTGCGCCGCGCAGTGCGTCGCGGATGGTCGTATTGAGCTCGGTGACGGAGAGGGTTTGTTCGTCCAGCGTGATCAACCGAGCCGAGCCGCGCTGAAGACGGCGACGATCGTCCCCAGAAGCGACGGCACCAGGATCGTCATGAGGTGCATGGTCTGTCGGCGAGACTCCGCGTGCATCGCCGCGAGGAGTCGGTTCTCCAGCGCCGCGACGTCCTGTTTGGTCGCGACGTCCGCCCAGCCGACGGGCGGCAAGAGCTCCATCAGCGTGGCTGGCCGAGGTTCATCACGGCAATGTTATGTGCGACGCCTGGCGGGCACCCCCGGTACTTTTCACGCCGGCGTTGCACGGGGCTACTTCTTCAGGTAGTTCTCGAGGAAGTCGACGGTCTGGTCCCAGACCTGGTTCGAGTACGCCCGCGAGTGCGCGGAGCCGGGGAGGATGATCGCCTGGTTGGCGACGCCGGCCTCGTCGAGGGCCGCCTTCATAGCGTCGGCCTGGGACTGCGGCACGAGCTCGTTGGTCGAGTTCACGATGAGCATGGGCGCGTCGCTCTTGTCGACGTGCGTGACGGGCGACGCGGCCGCGTAGGTGTCGGGGCACGCGTCGGGCAGGCACCCGAGGAACGTCCGGAACGAGCCGCCCGCCGAGGTCCCAGCGGCCGGAGCGAGTCTCAGGAAGTCCATCGGTCCCGACCACGACACCGCCGCCGCGATGCGGTGTCCCTTCTGGAGCGAGCCCTTGCCGGCGGTGGCGAGCAGCCCCACCAGGTGACCGCCGGCCGAGCCGCCGAGGGCGCCGATGCGCTTCGCGTCGACGCCGTACTCCTGGGCGTGCTTGCGCACCCACTCGACCGCCGCTTCCACGTCCTCGACCGCGGCCGGGTACGGGTGCGCGGGTGCGAGCCGGTAGTTGACCGAGAAGGCGACGAACCCGCGCTCGGCAAGCTTGTTCCCCTGCTGGGCGAACCACGACTTGTCGCCGATCGTCCACGCACCGCCGTGCACGACGACGACGGCGGGCCGGTCCTTGCCCTTCTTCGCCGGCTGGTACACGTCGAGTTGCAACGGCTCGCCATCGACCGTGCTGAACGTGACATCGTTCTTCACGGTCACCCCGCCCTGGGCCGCGCCGGCGGGAACGGCGAGCAGGATGGTGATCATCGCTGCCGCGGCCGTGACTCCAGCGACGATGCGCATCCATTGTCCTCTCGTCATGGCCATCAGCATCACCGGTCCGGATGATGCTGAGCTCAGGCGAGTGTCAGCAGCTGGTCAGCCGGTCGGTACCCTGCTCCCGTGACGCAGACGGAGACGCTCACGCCGACGCAGGCGCCCGAGCGGGAAGGCACCGACGAGGGCGATCACGATCGCTTCGCCCACTACGCCAAGAAGGATGCCATCGCCCGGGCGTACGTGACCGGCGAGGCGATCGTCGCGCTGTGCGGGAAGAAGTGGGTGCCGACCCGCGACCCGTCGCGCTATCCGATCTGCCCGACGTGCAAGGAGCTCAAAGAGGCGGGCTGGACGCTCCGCTGAGCGGTCGCGGGCCTACTTGCGGAACCAGTCACGCATCTCGCGCTTCTGCCGGACTCGCCGCACGGACCAGAACACGACTGCGGCGAGGACGACGAACACGGCGACCGCGATCAAAATCCAGACCCAGGCATCCATCGCACTCCCTCATCGACGTACGCGCTCTACCCGTGACGCGCGTCGAGAAAACGCGACGGTGGGTTGCGTCCGCGGCGCGAAGTTCGAGCGAGTTTGTCCGAACCTGGTCAGATCGCCGTCTTGTGGCGCGGTTCGTAGAGCAGCATGTCGACGCCGCCGGGGAGCACCATCGTCATCACGATGCCGAAGCCCTGGTCCTCGGGCTCGCCCCGGAACTCGATGCCCTTGGCGCGCAGCTCGGCGACGGTGGCGTCGAGGCCGTCGCACATCAGGGTGAGCTCGTGCGACGGCGCCTCGGCGGGGTGCGCGGCAACCTCGGCCGGCGGCAACGCGAAGATGAGCCATCCGCCGTCGGCGTCGACGAAGTTCCACTCGAACACGTCGCGCAAGACCGCACGTAGCTGCTCCGGCTCGGATGTGCACAGCAGCATGTGCGCACCGTTGATCGTCATCGCATCCCCTTTCGTCGATGCAGTCGAGGAACGCGTCGAGGTAGATCTGCGATTCGGGCCCGAACTGGTCTGGGTGGAGGTCCATCGGGCCCGCGTACGACACGGCGGCGGCGATTCGCGACCCCCGGTCGTGGGGGGCCCTCGCCGAGGGTGGCGAGCATGGCCGAGAGGTGCCCGCCGGCGGAGCCACCGATGGCGCCGACGCGAGCCGGGTCGAGGCCGAAGTCGAACGCGTGGTCCCGTACCCACGCCACGCTCGCCTGCACGTCGTCGACCGCGGCGGGGAAGGGATGGAGCGGTGCGAGGCGGTAGTTCATCGCGAACGCCACGAAGCCCTGTTGCGCGAGTTGGCGGGCGAGCGGCGCGGATAGCTCTTTGTTGCCGAGGACCCAGCCACCGCCGTAGATCACCATGACGCCCGACCGGATGCCGCCGCCGGCGGGGATGTAGGCGTCGAGCTTGAGGTCGTCGCCGCCGACGGTGCGGTAGGTGATGTCGTGGCGGACGTCGGCGTCGAGGCCGTGAGGACGGCTCAGTCTTACCCGGGAAGCGGCTTCGCGACCGTCGGTCAGCCGACGAGCACCGGTTCCGGCTCCGGCTCCCGCTCGCGTTCCGGCGCCGGTCGGGCGGGACCGCGGCCAGGCTCGTACTCGGGCGCGGGGAGGGCGGACTCGCCGTCGATGTCGAGCCGGGGCAGGAGACGGTCGAGCCACGCCGGCAGCCACCAGTTCCAGTCGCCGAGCAGCTTCATGGTCGCCGGCACGAGGACCAGTCGGATGATCGTGGCGTCGACGAACACCGCGGTCGCCAGGCCCAGTCCGAACATCTGGACGACCACGTCGTCGCTCAGGATGAAGGCGGCGAACACGCTGATCATGATCAACGCCGCGCTGGTGATCACCCGGGCGGTCGCCGAGATGCCCTCGACCACGGCGGCCTCGTTGTCCCGGCGCTTCAGGTACTCCTCGCGCACCCGGGAGAGGAGGAACACCTCGTAGTCCATCGACAACCCGAACAGGATCGCGAACAGCATCATCGGCATGAACGACACGATTGGCACGGTCTCATCCACGCCGAACACGCCCTGCAGCCAGCCCCACTGGAAAACGGCGACGATGATGCCGTAGGCGGCGCCGATCGAGAGCAAGTTCATCGCCGCGGCCTTCAGCGGCACCGCGATCGACCGGAACACCACCATGAGCAGCAACACCGACACGACGAGCACCGCGCCGATGAAGAACGGCAGGCGCGCCGCGAGCTGGTCGCTGAGGTCGACGAACAGCGCCGTCTGGCCGCCGACGTACACCTCGACGTCGTTCATGCCCGCGGTCGCGCTCGGAATGACGTCGTCGCGCAGGCGGTGCACGAGATCGGACGTGGCCGAGTCCTGCGGCGACGTCTCGGGGATGACCCGCAGCACGGCTGCGCTGCCGTCGCCGTTGGGCTGGATCGGCGCGAGCGACGCGACGCCCGGGTCGTTCTCGATTGCGGTCGCCAGCGGCTCCAGGCTCTGGGGCGACGCGCCGTCGAGCTCCGCTGACACTACGAGCGGGCCGTTGAAGCCGGGCCCGAAGCCCTCGGCGAGGAGGTCATAGGAGCGGCGAGTGGTCAGCGACTCGGGGCTGGTGCCGTTGTCGGTCATGCCGAGTCGCAGGCTGAACAGCGGCACCGTCAGCAAGCCGAGAAGGGCGACCGACGCCAGGAGATACCGCCAGGGGTGGGCGGAGACCTGGCGGCCCCACCGGTGCCAGATCGTCTCGCGCCCGGCTGCGGCCGCGGCGCTCCGTGTCCGGAGGAACGGCAGCGTGACCCGGTCGATCTTGTGCCCGGCGAATCCCAGCAGCGCGGGCAGGAGCGTGAGTGCGATCGCCACCATTACCAGGACGGCGATGGCGACCGCGACGCCCATCACGGTTACCGCCGGAATGCCGGCGATGGCGAGGGCCAAGATCGCGATCACCACGGTGAGGCCGGCGAAGACCACCGCCGACCCCGATGTCGCGACCGACCGCCCCGCCGCTTCCTCGACCGTCATGCCTTGCTGGAGGTGCTCGCGGTGGCGGGTGACGATGAACAGGGCGTAGTCGATGCCGACGCCGAGCCCGATCATCGTGCCGAGGGTGGGCGCGATGTCGCTGACGTCGATGAACGACGCGAGCAGCGTGAAGAGCCCGAGGCTCGTCAGCAGACCGACGATGGCGGTGCCGATCGGGAGTCCCATCGCGATGATCGACCCGAAGGCGACCAAGAGAATGATCACCGCCGCGATCACGCCGACGAACTCCTGGCCTGCCGGCGGTTCCTGGGAGGCCTCGGTGGGGAGGTCGCCGCCGAGCTCCATCTGCACGACGCCGGCGTCGTTCACTTCCTCCGCGGCGGCCTCGAGCCGGTCGAAGGCCTCGGTGCGGATCTCGGTCGTCGGACGCGTGTATTGGACGTCGGCGAAGGCGATGCGGCCGTCCGGTGAGCGGCGCAGCTCGTCCACCCGCCCGACGTCGGGTTGCGCGGCGACGTCGGCCAGGGCGCGGTCGACGGCCGCGGCGGCGTTGGGGTCCGACAGGGTGCCCGAGTCGGCGGCGAAGACCAGCTGGGCGGAGGTTCCGGCTTCGGAGGGGAAGCGGTCCTCGAGCATGTCGAGGGCCTGCTGGGCCTCGACCCCGGGGACGTCGAAGCGTTCAGAGGTCTCGCCCCCGCGAGTCTGCGCCACCACGAAGATCCCGATCGCCACGAGCACCCAGGCGACCGTGAAGAGGCGGCGACGTCGCACCGCCGTGCGGCCAAGTCCGTACAGTAAGGTTCCCATGGCCGAGCAGCTTCTGGCATAGACTGCCATTTGTCAACGGCTGACACGAAGAAAGCGGTGAGACTGTGGTCACAGCTGCGCCGGCCGGGGGGCTCCGCGAGCGCAAGAAGGCCCGCACCCGCGAAGCGATTACCACCGCGGCCATCGACCTGTTCGAGAAGCAGGGCTACGACGAGACGACCGTGGAGGAGATCGCGGCGGCGGCCGACGTCTCCCCCCGGACGTTCTTCCGCTACTTCGACTCGAAGCTCGACGTCATCTTCTCCCACGAGGAAGACCGCGAGGACATCTACGCCGCGTTCGCGGCTCGTCCCGCCCACGAGAGCGTCATCGAGGCGGTCCACCAGGTGCTGAAACAGAAGATCGCGCACCAGTTCGCGGACGGCGACGACCTCATGCTCCGCACGCACCAGATTGCGTTCCGGACCCCCAGCCTCCGTGCGATGTCGCGGGAGCACATGCAAGAGGAGCAGGGGAACATCGCCGCCGTCTTCGCGCAGCGGCTCGGCACCGCGCCGGACGCGCTCGAGCCCCGACTTCTCGCGGCCGCGATCGGCGGGGCGATGGCGACAGTCTTCGAGACGTGGGCCGCCCAGGAGAACCCGACAACCGAGAGCCTGCTCGCCCTCGCCGACGAGGCGTTCGCCGTGCTCGAGCGCGGCGCGGGGTAGCGCCCTACCTGACACGCGCGTCACTCCTGCGCGAGGCTGACCGGACCATGGCCGGCGCGCTCGACGGCATTCGCATCCTCGATCTCTCGTGGGGCATCGCGGGCCCGCTCGGCGTGCTGTTGCTGGCGGAGCAGGGGGCGGACGTCATCAAGGTGGAGCCGCCGGGCGGCGACCCGTTCCGCGTCTATGACGGCTACAAAACGTGGACGCGGTCGCGCCGGTCGGTCACGTGCGACCTCAAGTCCGATGCCGGCGTCGCCGCGTTCCGCAAGCTCGCCGCCACCGCCGACGTGCTCGTCGAGAGCTTCCGGCCCGGCGTGATGGACCGCCTCGGCGTCGGCTACGGCGCGCTGCGCGCCGAGCTCCCCCGCCTCGTGTACTGCTCGGTGCCGGCGTACCCGCCCGGGCACCGCCTCGCGCACCGGCCCGGCTACGACGCGCTCGTGCAGGCGTCGTCGGGCCAGCAGTGGGAGCAGCCGGGGTGGCGGCCGGGCCCGATCTTCTTGCACATGCCGATGCCGAGCATGGGCGCGATCTTCCTCGTGCCGTCGGGGATCCTCGCCGCGTTGATCGCGCGCGAGCGGACGGGCCGGGGCCAGCAGGTGTCGACGAG
>JBKPDG010000142.1:0-7459 GCA_046727755.1 Actinomycetota bacterium | reverse complement strand
GCCTCGGTGAGCAGTCGACCGAGGGCGCCGACGTGGTCGCGGTCTGCGTGCGTCACGACGATCCAGCGAATCTCGCTGGGATCGATGAGCTCCCGCAGCGCGACGTCGAACTCTGGGACCTCGGGCGTGATCCCGGTGTCGATCAGCGTGGGCTCCTCGCCGCGGATCAGATAAGAGTTCACAGCCAGGTTGCCGACCGTGGGGATCGGAACGACCGACGTGAACATCGTCGTCTCAGCGTTTATCGGTAGGGCACGCATCCTGCCTCCTGGCGGATTCTTCGAACGATCACGGCTCTCGCCAGCGCAGCTGGAAGACGAAAGCACCCCCGCCCCTGCCGCGGGGGTGAAGGACCACACGTTACGTCCAGGCTTCACCATTGTCAACCGTGGGCAAACGGAAATGACTAAGGTCATGAACGGTTCACCGAAATGGATCCTGGACAACCGCGGACAATCAGTGTTATCCCTGAAGCAGGCGCGGGAGGGCGGGAGAGCACCGAACACGGCGAGAGGCAGGAGAAGTCCTCGAGAATGGACCAACCCGACTTGCGGTCTGCCCTGATCGGCAAGATCCAGGAACTCGATGTCAGCCAGCGAGAAGCAGCCGACGCCATCGGCGTCAGCCAACAAGCGCTCTCGTCATGGGTGTCCGGAGACAGCATCCCAAGCCGCCGACAATCCCCCCGGCTCGCGAAATGGCTCGACCTACCCGAAGAGACGATCCGCAGGATGCGGCTCAAGGCAGCCGAAAATCAGCAGGGCAGCGTCGCCGCAGTACGCCTTGACCACATCGAGGACGAGCTGGATTCGCTCGTCCGGCAAGTCGAAGACATTCGGCGTGCCCAACACCGGTTCGTGGAAACGGTGCTACGCATCCTCCCGTCAATCGCCGCCGGCGCGCTCAACGAGCATGTCGCCGGAGGGGTCGGAGAACTCATCGACCAGCTGCAGCACATAGAAACCTCCCAGACGCGACACGAGAATCAATGAAGGAATGCGCCGCGGGCGTCCGCACCTAGACGTTGGGCGGCGGTTACCCACGGTCAATGGTCGGCTTTGCGACTCTGACACGACTGAGAGGTCGGACGGCACCGCCTCGCCGAGCTTCGCGCCGACCACGAACGTGCCCGCACATAACAACGACCACGTCCACGCGCGAGCGGAGCACGTAACCGGCGATCTGTACCGATAGTTATTGGCGCTGTTGCCCCAGGAGAGAATTTGCATTGCCCGACATACGCGTCGGGTGGCGCAATGCGCCTGGCCGTTACTTCGGCGCATTGTCAGCCCAGCGAACACCGCTCGGGCGCCGCCGCAACGGCGGACGTTTCGCCGCGCCCGCTCTTATCCCGGCTCCCGCGTGGCCGGCCCTGCCGCGTGTCTGGTCCCCACAACCTGGGTGTCGACTCGAGGGCCTCGTCCGATGCCGCGCCGGCGGGCCCACACGACGTGGCGCGAACGAATCAGGCTGACTGTTCGCGCAGCCCCAGGAACGCCACCACGGCGCCGACGACGAAGAGCACGGTGTCGGCGTAGATCAGGCCGAGATGGCCGACCGTGTCGAGGTGGTTGGGGTAGTGGGCCGGTAGCGCGACCGCCAAGGCCAATACCGGCACCGCGACCGCCGTCACCCACGCCCAGAGCTGCCCCCGTCGCACCCCGAACCACGCCAGCGCGATCACCGCCAACCCTGAGGCGGCGATGAATCCTGACAACGCGATGTGCAGGTGGCTGATGTAGTCGTACAGCGAAGGGCTGAAGTGCTTGATCTGGGTCTTGCTGACGCTCACTTCGCCTCGACCGATCCCGACTTCGAGGAAGCCGGTGAAGTTGTTGACGAAGAAGATGACCGCGTAGCCGATGAACCCGGCCCCGCCGACCGCCATGAGCAGCGACCCCACCCGTAGCTTCGTGCCCGCCTCCGTCACGCGCGGGGCCGCGGTCGTCGCGGTCGCCATCGCTAGCTCTCCTCCGTGGTGCACACGAGCCGGAAGTCCCGGTACTCGGGCGTCCCCGTCACGAGCTCTCCGAGCTTGGCCGCCCAGGCGCTGGTCTCAGGTCGCTCGCTGTTGCGGGCCGCCTCCTCCGGTGAGGTGAAGTCGACCTCGATCACGTACCGACCCGGCTGCTTCGCGTCCGCGAGGACGCGCGTCCGCTGGTAGCCGGGGGCAATATCGGCTTGCTCTGCGTGCCAGCTGGCGACGTGATCGCGAAGCGCCGCGTCGTCGCCCGCTTGGACCTCCATGGTCTGCGTGAAGGACATGATCCTGCCTTTCGTCGTCGGAATGACCCTTCACGCGTTCAGACGACGGGCATCACGCGCGTATTGCATCGAACTCGTCAGACGCGTCGAGCGCGCGCGATCACACTCGTTGCAACGGCATCTTGTTGCTCGGGCGGGATGAGCTCGCGCATGAGCGCGATCAGCTCCTTTGTGAACAGCGGGTACTGCGCGACGTCGTTGATGCCGAACGGGATGCGATTGTCGAAGATGACGTCGGCGAATCCCGCCTTCTCGACCTTCTCGGCGAAGTCACGCTCCGCCAGGGCGCCCGCAATTCAGCCGGCCCACGCCGACTCGCTGGTCAGCACCTCTGGCGGCAGATCGTCCTCCACCGTGAGATCGGCGACGCACAGCCGGCCGCCCGGTCGCAGCACCCGGTGCACTTCCGCCAGCGCTCGCGCCTTTCGGGGTGAGAGGTTGAGCACGCCGTTCGAGATGACGACATCGACGGACTCGTCCGGCAACGGGATCGCTTCCATCTCGCCCCGCTTGAACTCGGTGCAACCGGCGACGCCGGCCGCGTTCGCGGTGGCGTGAGCGCGCCGGCACATCTCGTCGAGCATGTCGAGGCCGATCACACGCCCTGACGGGCCGACCTGGCGGGCGGCGAGAATCGTGTCGATCCCCGCGCCGCAGCCGAGATCGAGCACGACCTCGCCCGGGACGAGCCCGGCGTGACGGACGGGATTGCCGACGCCGAGGGCCCAGGCGATCGCGCCGTGGGGCAGGTCAGCGAGCTCGTCGTCGTCGTAGAAGCGCCCGATGGCGTCCTTGCCCCCGCCGCTGGGGATGGCGGAGTAGGCGCGCGCCACGACATTGCGGATCTCGTCCTGGAACAGCAGGTCCTTGCTCATGCCCGCTCCCGTCTTCAGATCTCGTCGACGAATCGTTCGAGACGAGCGCGCACGTCGTCTGGCACCTCGCTCGCGCTCTGCGAGGCGAGGAAGTCACGGAGCTCGCGGGCAAACTCGGCCTCGCCGCAGCAGCGGCGGCAGAACGCCAGGTGGCCCTCCACCGCCTCGAAGTCGGCGGGTGACAAGGCCCGGTCGAGGTAATCCCACAGCTGCTGGACGGCTTCGTCGCAACTGATCATGACGCCCCCCGAGCCGGGACCGGGTCACCGAGCAGACCGCGCGAGGTCGCGTACGACCACATCTGCCGCTCGAACAACTTCCGCCCGCGATGCAGGCGAGCGAGGATTGTGCCGAGTGGTGCGTCGAGCATGGCGGCGATCTCCTTCGTGTTGAAGCCTTCGATGTAGCGGAGCACCAACGGCGCCCGATAGTGCAGCGGCAGCTCCATGAGCACCCGGTGGACGTCGTCTTCGTCGAATGCACCGAGGAAGTCGAGGTGGAGGCTGTCCGAGTACGGAAACGGATCCTCCTCAGCGATCGTCCGATAGAGAGAGGACTCGGTGACATCTTCCATCGCCACTTCCTGCGGCGTGCGTGCCTTGCGACGCAGCCGGTCCCGGAACACGTTGACCAGGATCGTCCGCAACCAGGCACCTCCCGCCTGCTGGTCCTTGAGCGTCTCGAACGACCGGTACGCCCGCAGAAAACAGTCCTGCACCAGATCCTCCGGGTCTGCGCCGCCGAGGCGGCGGGCGAGCGAGTACAGGCGCGGCAGCTCGGAACGGGCAAGCTCCTGAAACGCCGCCCGGTCCCCCTCGCCGCCGCTGCCCACAGTCATAAAGACGCTCAAAGCCTGCCGCGTATTGCACCCCAGAGACCGGCCGCGATGCTCCCCCCGGTCCCGCTCGTGGGCGATCGTCCGGGACATTGCGACCCTGCCGAAGCCGATCTCGACTCGTCCCTGAGAGCCCGGCGCGCTTCCGGTACGGCAGGGATGGCCAGCACAAGATCAAGACCAACAAGAGAAACCACCGGAATGACGCCACAGCCGCCGGCTCGCACTCATCACGACCGCACAGAACGACGGATAGCGCAGCGGCACAGCCCGCGCCAGAACCGGCGATCTGTGCGTCGAGCACCAAGAGCGCATATGTGCGGATCGGGCGTGCCCGGCGGCACCCATCTGGTGACGTTCGGTGCGCGCGTTCGGTGCGGCAGATGCTGCACGACGCGGTTGTCAGGAGTCGAGAACCCTGGTGATCGCGGCATGAGCGTAGGCAACCGCGTGGTCCTCGCTCATGACCGCGCCTTGGGCCTGAAGCTGGTTGCGTCGGCTTTCGTTCAGGGATGTCTTTAATGCCGCGAGGGCATGTTCATGGGCTTTGGCCGTGTCCCGAGGGACGACGAACTCGGGCGCCAACGCGTCGCCGGCGCCGTGGAGTACGGCGGCAGCCTCGGTGTCGTCGTCGGCGAGCAGATCGGCGACGCTTCTGAGCACGGCTCCAAGGATCGTCCGGGCGCCAACCCAGTGAAGCTCATCGAGGGCCTTGGCGTAGAACGCGAGGGCATCACGCCCGTTTCCGTGAACTGAGGCCACATAACCGGCGACGGCCCACACTTGGCCGAGCGGGCCTCTTTTCCGGAGGGCCGAGAGCTCGACCGCTTCGCCCAGGAGAGCGAGGGCGCGTTCGGGTTGTGAGGCTCCCAGGACGAAGCCGGCCGCGGCGAGGGCAGCTCCAGTGAGGCTCGGGCTGGCGACGCGGCGCGCGAGGTCGACGGCTTCTTCAGCCTTGGAGATGGCCGCGGTCGTATCGCCGACGAAGGCTCGTCCGACCGCAGCTTGAAACAGCGAAAGCACCAGGCTTGGCTCATCCCCGCGGGCGCGACATAGCGCTGCCGCGTGGTCGGCGTCCTTGATCACTTCCGCGACATTGCCGGCGCCCATTGCGAGGAAGGTTCGCACCTGCCAAGGGTCCGGCTTCGGTTCAATCCCCAAGCGCTGCTCTGCGGCGAGCGCCTCATCGCAGCGGCGACGGGAGCGCTCGTGGTCACCGCGCATAGCGGCGTACCAGGCCGCCGCGACCAGGACCGCCGGGTATTTCGGGTGCTCAATGGCTCCTGGGATCGCCAGGACCGACTCGGCCGCGGCACGCAATGCGAAGCCGACGTCCGTCGCGATGATCAGCAACTCGTCCACGCCCACGAGGCGCACGGCCAGTTCGATGTCTTGTGTGTCGACAGCCCAGCTGAGCGCGGCGCGCAGGTTGTCGACCTCGAGGTCGAGCGAATGCGAAGATTTGATCTCGTCAGCACCCATAACGCCGGGAGCGACCGCCTGCGCGAAGGCCGTGTAGTAGGCGGCGTGTTGGTCTCGGACCAGGTCGGCATTGCCCGAGTGGTCGAGGCGCTCTTGGGCGTACTGGCGGATGGTCTCCAACAGCGCATAGCGCGTTTCGTCGCCTTCGACATCGGCGACCACCAGGGACCGTGCAACCAACGCGGCGAGCAGCTCGAGAACCTCGTCGGCCTGGATGTCCTCCCCCGCGGCGACTCGTTCGGCGGCCTGGAGAGTGAACCCTCCTGCGAATACCCCGAGGCGATCGAGCAACCGTTGCTCGGGCACGCCGAGCAGCTCGTAGGACCAGTCGATCGCGGCCCGAAGGGTCTGATGGCGCTCCACCGCGGTGCGCCGTCCGCCGGCGAGGAGCTGGAACCGGCGATCAAGTCGCTGCGCGATCTCGGCGGGAGTCAGCATCGTCACGCGCGCTGCGGCGAGCTCGACGGCGAGCGGGACCCCGTCGAGACGCCGGCAAATCTGCGCGACCGCGTCGGCATTGGCCGCGTCCAGCACGAAGCCTGCCTTGGCGGCCTGGGCGCGGTCGACGAACAGTCGTGCCGCCTCGCAATTGCTGACTGCGTCGAGGTCGGCACCCGCGCCTGGTACCTCGAGGGACGACACCGCCAAGAGATGCTCACCCGCGACGTTGAGGCCTTCCCGGCTGGTGGCAAGCACACGCACTGCCGGACAGGCTCGCTCGATGTCGGCGACCAGCCGTGCGACCGGGTTCAATAGGTGCTCACAGTTGTCAAGTACCAAAAGCACGTGCTTCGCGTGCAGGAACTCGACCAGCGCCTCGGCCACGCTCACGCCTTGGCGCGGTTCGATCCGGAACACGGCCACCATCGCGTCGGCAACCGCCTCGGCGTCACGGACCCCCGCCAACTCGCACAGCCGCGCCGTCCCTAAAGGCCGGCGACATCTCACCGGCGACTTGCAGCGCCAGGCGCGTCTTGCCGGCGCCGCCGACCCCCGTCAGGGTGACCACCCGAGCCTCGCCCAACGTGGCAGCGACGCGCTCGAGATCCTGCTCCCGGCCCACGAACGATGTCACCTGCACCGGCAGATTCCCCGGCACCGCGTCGAGGGACCGCAACGGCGGGAATTCCGCCGGGAGCCCGGGCGCGGAGACCTGGAAGACCCGCTCGGGACGCGACAGGTCCCGCAATCGATGCTCACCGAGATCGAGAAGCCCTACCTTCGGCGGCCGGGCTCCCCGCACAAGGCTCTCGACAGTCTCCGAGACCACCACCTGGCCGCCGTTCGCGATCGCCATCAGCCGCGCGCAGCGATTCAACGGCTGGTTGACGTACTGGCCGTCCGGGCGCAACTCGCCCTCACCGGCGTGCAACCCCATCCGCGCCCGCAGGGGACCGGTCTCGCCCCACTCACACGCCCCGAGACCCAACTGAGCATCCAGCCCCGCCGCAACCGCATCGCCCGCCGAAGCAAACGCCGCCGCCATGCCGTCACCCATCTCCGAGAACACCACACCCCGACGCGACTCGAACGCCTCGCGCAGGACCGCGTCATGACGAGCCAACGCGGCCCCCATCTCCTCCGGATGCTCCTCCCACAGGCGCGTGGAACCCTCCAGATCGGTGAACAGGAACGTCACCGTGCCTGTCGGCAACCCCGCCATCGGCACCCCCAAAGGAATCAGCCCAGTACAACAGACGCGCCCGAGGGCCGCCCCCGACATCGCTCCGGGTCAGAGGCCTCCGAAGCCCCCATCTCCTCAACGGCATCCAGGACTCGGAGTTAGAGATCGCGGCTGGCACACACATAACGACGGACGCACCGGCGCGGAACGTGCGCACCGAACCGGTGCGGTCTCAGGTGGTCAACGCAACGCCTCGTCGAGTGCTTGGGATGGTGACAGCCAGCCGAGGGTGTGTCGAGGGCGGTTGTTGAGTTCTGCGGCGACGGCGTCGAGGTCGGCTTGGGTGTGCGCTCTGAGGTCGCTGCGCTTGGGGAAGTA
>JBKPDG010000141.1:0-13598 GCA_046727755.1 Actinomycetota bacterium | reverse complement strand
GGGCGGGCGCGAGCGGCGGCGCGCACGCGCGCCGTCCCGGCGCCGCGGCGGGCCGGTTCGCGGCATGGTGGGCGGGCGCGGCGCTGACGGGTCTCGTCGACGACTGGCCCCTCGACGCCGACGCGCTGGGGGACGCGTTGACGCAGTTGCGCTGGTACGTGTGGGACGGCGGCGGCGCGACGACGGGCTGGCGGCTGCACCTGGCAATCGAGGATCCCAGCGCGAAGCAGGCATGGGCCGTCGCGGCGGTCGATGTGGCGTGACACGCGCGCCCGACCCCTAGATTTGGCCGCCATGGACGCACTCCGGTTCTTCGGGCTCGCGCGCACCGACGACCCGTGTGTCTGGCAGCTGCCGGTCGTCCCGGCGCTGTGCTCGGGGGGCGGCACGCTGTTCGGCGGATGCGGCCTCGGCGCGGCCATCGAGGCGCTCGAGCGCACGACCGGCCGTCCGCTGGTGTGGGCGACGGCCCAGTACCTCTCCTACGCGCGGCCGCCATCGGTCGTCGACATCGCGATCACGGAAATCGTGCGCGGGCACCACTCCTCTCAAGCGCGCGCCGTTGCCCGGGTCGACGGCGAAGAGATCTTCACGGTGAACGGCGCCCTCGGCGTCCGCGACTTCCCGCTTTCGGGATCGTGGGCGATCCGGCCCGACGTGCCGCCGCCGGACGACAGCCCGCCGCGCGACCGGCTGCCGCGACACGAGGGGACCATCATGGACCGCCTCGAGACGCGACTCGCCGCCGGGCGCTCGATCTACGACCTCCCGGGCCCACCCGGCGACGGGCGGGCATCGCTGTGGGTCCACCTCCCGTCGCTCGACATGTCGGCGGCGGCGCTCGCGATCGTCGGCGACTTCGTGCCGTTCGGGGTCGGGCAGGCGCTCGGCGCCCGGGCCGGCGGCAACAGCCTCGACAACACGCTGCGGGTCGTGACCCGCCACCCGTCCGAGTGGATCCTGGCCGACGTGCGCGTCCACGCCGTGGAGCACGGCTTCGGCCACGGCCTCGTGCACCTCTGGGCCGAGGACGGCACGCTGCTCGCCACGGCAAGCCAGTCGGCGATCGTGCGCGAGCACCGCGACTGGGGCGAGGATGAACGGGCCGCGGCCAGGGAGCCAGGTCGGCCAGCGCCGAACGAGGGGGAAGGCACATGACCGTTCCGCAGCGCTACGGGATCACGGTGCCGTTCGATGGCGTTCCGCTGCACGCGCACCGGGAGTGGTTCGAGGAGATCGCGGCCCTCGGTTATACGGACCTCTGGTCGGCCGAGTCGGGCGGCGCCGACGCGTTCACTCCCCTCGCCTTGGCGGCCGCGTGGACGCCGTCGCTGCGGCTCGGCACTGCGATCGTGCCCGCCTTCACACGCGGCGCGGCGACGCTCGCCGAGAGCGTCGCCAGCATGGTGCAAGCCGCGCCGGGACGCTTCGCGCTCGGCATCGGCACGTCATCGAACGTCATCGTCGAGAACTGGAACGGCATCCCGTTCGAGGAGCCGTACCGGCGCGTGCGCGACACGATCCGCTTCCTCCGTACCGCACTCGCGGGCGAGAAGGTCACACACGAGTACGACACGTTCGCGGTGAAGGGATTCCGCCTCGGCATCCGGGTCGACGAGATCCCGCCCATCCTCGTGGCCGCGCTTCGCCCCGGCATGCTCCGGCTCGCCGGACGCGACGGCGATGGCGCCATCATCAACTGGCTCTCCGCCGACGACGTCAAGACCGTCGTGCCCCACGTCGGCGAAGACAAGGAGATCGTCGCCCGCATCTTCGTGCTGCCGACCGACAACGAGGACGCCGTGCGCTTCATCGGGAAGCGCGCCATCGCCGCCTATCTGAACGTCCCGGTGTACGCCGCTTTCCACGCATGGCTCGGCCGGGGCGAAGTGCTCCAGCCCATGTGGGACGCATGGAAGGCCGGCGATCGCGAGGCGGCGACCGCCGTCATTCCCGACGAGCTCGTCGACTCGCTCGTCGTCCACGGCACGCCGGCCGAGATCCGCGAGCACTTGGCACGCTACGCCGCCAACGGCGTCACGACACCGGCGCCGGCGTTTCTTGCCGGTCCCGACGACGCCCGTCGCGCGCTCCGCGAGGCTGCGCCCAATGCCGCTTAGCTGCCTAGCCGCTTAGGCGACCTGCTTGAGCTTCACCTCTTCGTGGCGCACGGTTGCCTGTCTGCAGCGTATGAGCGCGCGCACGACCCACCAGCCGGGGTCGATTTCGTTGCGTCCGAGAGCGAAACGCGCCGACGTGGGCGCCGCGTGGTGGTTGTTGTGGAGGCCCTCGCCGGCGGTGAAGAGCGCAAGCAACTGGGAGTTCCCAGCCGGGTTGTCATAGGGACGTCGGCCGCGCGTGTGGCCCACGGCGTTGATGGCGCCGCTGAGCATCACGTAGCTCACGGCGTGCACCGCCGCCGCGAGCAGACCCGTCGCCCAGCCGAACGTCACGCACAGGATCCCGATCCCGATGGCCAATCCGACCGTGCCATGATTGAAGAACCAGCGGTCGAGGCGGTCCTGGGGCACATCCCGCGCGTAGCGCCGAACAGTGAGCTCGTCGCGCGCCACTCTCCGATACAAACCGGCGTTGGCGAGTTGCACGCGCCAGAACCCGAGGACGCGCGGGCTGTGGGGATCGTCCGGCGTGTCCGACGTCGCGTGATGGCGACGATGGACCGCAACCCATTCGCGCGGTCGCATGCCGGTCGTGATCCACAGGAGCACGCGGCAGAAGAGCGCCGACGGTCCGCGCAGGGTGAGCGCCCGGTGCGCAAGCGTGCGGTGCAGGTACACGGTCGTCGCGACGATCGAGATCTGGGTCACGAGGAGGCCGGCCAGCACGGCAATGGGCACGTTCACAGATGGCTCCTCGAGGTCTGAAGATCCGCCTTCTCCCGACATGCTAGCCTACCTACCAGTAGGTAGACGACGCGTGTCGGCTCCGTCGGACGTCCGTCACGAGTCGCCGTCCCCGCCGCCCAGGCGAGCACGGCGTACCCTCGCGCCCGGCATGGAGACCGTCGCGATGGAGAGCAGCCAGGGCACGAAAGCCCTCATCCTCGAGGTTGCCCTCGACCGGTTCGCCGAGCACGGATACGGCGGCACGAGCCTGAACGACATCGCCGACAAGGTCGGTATCCGGCGCCCGAGCCTCCTGCACCACTTCCCGTCCAAGGAGGCGCTGTACCGGGCCGTCCTGCTCGACGCCTTCGCCGACTGGTTCGCCCTGGTCGACGAGGCGATCGCCGGACCTCAGAAGCAGGGTTGGCCGCAGGTCGAACGGGTGCTCCGCGCCGCGTTCCGGTTCTTCGAGGACCGCCCCGAGTTCGTGCGACTCGCTCGTTGGGAAGCCCTCGAAGGCGGCCCGATGTTGTCGGCGGAGCTCGGCACGATGTTGCGGCCGCTGTTCGAGCGGGGAACCGAGTTCCTCGAGCGCGAGATGGATGCCGGCCGGTTACGGCGTTATGACGCGCGCCAGCTGCTGCTCACCGGCTACGGCGCGGTGCTCTCCTATCTCTCGGACGCGCCGTTGATCACGTCATTACTCGGCGCCGACCCATTGGGCCCGGCGATGCTGGCCAAACGGCGCGAGCACGTCATCGACGTCCTCCGCAACGCCTTGGAGCCCTAACCGAAGCTCGCGTGCTTTCGGAACCGCTCGAAGAGCGGCGCCTCACCGAACACGTCGACCGCCTTCATGGTCTTGCGCCCCATGAGGACGAGCAGTACGTCGGACGCGGGGCCGCGCACGGCGACGTCGCCCTTCGCGTGCTCTCGGGTGAACTGGATTCCCTCGGCGTCGAGTCGTACCAGCCACTCCCCCGGTGTGTCGGTGCTGTGGAGATGGATGGACCCGGACTCGGGAAAGCGTCGGCCCCGAAACGCGCCGAGGATGCCGAGGTATTCGTCGACGCCGTCGGCGGCGAGCTCAGCATCGACCGCGTCCGCGGCGACGCCCGCGTTCTGTGCATCCCACCGATGCATGGCGGTCTCGTGAGCCGTGCGCCGGGCCCAGAAGCCGACGCTGTCGTCGAAGGGAACCCATGTCCAGCAGCGTGTCGCCGGGTCCATCGAACCGAGCCTGGTCGCGAGCAGCTCGCCGCCCGCTACCAGCCAGTCGGGGATCGCCTCGTCGGAAGGGGGCTCCTCGCGCTGTTTGAACGCCGTGCCGTCGGGAGGCTGATCGAGGTTCCCCGCCACCCATCGGTGGTGCGAACCGAGATGGTGGGTGAGGTCACGCATTGTCCAGTCGGGGCACGACGGCACCGTCGCGTCCATCGGGATGTCACGCGCCGCGTCGGCGGCCGCTCGCGCGTTCCATCGCAGCGCCGAGATGTAGTCGCCGTAGTCCACGGCTGGACGCTATAGCCCTAGGGAGGGTTCCAGCTCGACGCGTTCCACGAGCTCCGGCCCGTCGTTGTCGGCGCTGTTGACTGCGGTTGCGACCGGGTAGGCGACGAGAAGATCGTCTGCCGCCGGGGCCAGGAGCTGCGTGAGGGCGTCGACGTCGCCCGCGTCTGGATCGAGCCACCGGTCCCAGTCGCGCTCCTCGAGGACGACCGGCATGCGGTCGTGGAGGGGCGCCATGGTGTCGTTGGCGTTGGTGGTGACGATGACGCACGAGCGCAGCCAGTCACCGTCCGGATCATCACCGTTCGGGTCGCGCCACGCCGCCCACAACCCGGCGAACGCCATCGGCTCACCGTCCCGGCGATGGACGAACATGGGCTGCTTGCGAGACCCCCGCCGCTGCCACTCGTAGAACCCCTCGGCGGGCACGAGGCAGCGATGCCGCCGGAATGCGCGCTCGTACGCAGGCTTGTCGACCAGCGACTCCGCGCGTGCGTTGATCATGCGATCGCCGATCTTGGGATCCTTCGCCCACGACGGGATCAGTCCCCACCGCAGCTCGGACAGGTAGCGACGCCGTCCGTCTTGCTCGGCTCTGTCTCGGATGGCGTACACGCTCGCCCGGGGGGCGACGTTATAGCTCGGGTCGTGCGCCGGCGCCGCCAGCTCGTCCACGCCGAACCGCTCCACGAGCAGCTCCGGCGACGACGCCTGCACGAACCGACCGCACATGATTCCTCCCAAAAGCGCCGTCGCAAGCTCCGGCTTTGCGCCGACGGTCGGCAGAGCCGCCGTCGCCGCGACCGTACCGGCGGCGGCGCTTGGCGACGGTGTCCCAGGTCACGTTGCCTTCCAAGCTGCGCTGCCTCATAATGAGACCGAACGGTCGGTTTTCTGGAAGGACCCATGGCCACCACCACCCGTCTCCGCAAGGGAGAGGCCACCCGCCGCCGGATCCTCGAGCGCGCCGCCCCCGTCTTCAACAAACGGGGCTACGCCGGCGCCTCGATGAGTGAGCTCGTCGAGGCCACGGGGATCGAGAAGGGCGGGATCTACAACCACTTCGGCAGCAAGGAAGAGCTCGCCGTCGACGCCTTCGACTACGCGATCTCGCTCATCGTCGACGGGTACGCCGCCGTGCAGGAGGGCAAGGTCGGCCTCGACCGGCTCGTCGCCATCATCGGGATCTTCGGCGACTGGTCCGGACACCCGCTGGTCGCCGGCGGATGCCCGATCATGAACACCGCCATCGAGGCGGACGACACGAATCCCCCGCTGGCCGCCCGCGCCCGCGCCGCCATGGACTCCTGGCACCGCCTGATCGGCTCGATCGTGAAGGACGCCAAGGCTCGGGGCGAGATCGATGACGGCGTCGATCCGTTCGAGCTCGCCACCCTCGTGACCTCGACGCTCGAAGGCTCACTGATGATCACCAAGCTCTTCGACGACCCCGCCTACAAGCACCGCGCAGTCGCGTCGCTCGTCGAGCACGTCGAGAGCCTGCGCACGACGCCTGGCCAACGGAAAGGGAGGGCAAAGCGATGACGAACACCGAAGACCGCAGCCGCATCGTGACCTGGGACGACCCCGTCGCAAGCTGGAAGGCCGCCAGCGGCCTCGGCGGCATCGAGGTGCTGCGCGCGATCGAAGGCGGCGACCTCCCCGCCCCTCCCGTTGCACAACTCCTCGGCATGGAGGTCGACCAGATCAGTGAAGGCCTCGTCACGTTCGCGTTCGAACCCGCCGAGTACCACTACAACCCGCTCGGCACCGTGCATGGCGGGATCCTCACGACCGTTCTCGACAGCGCGATGGGTTGTGCCGTGCACAGCCGGCTGCGCGCCGGCGTCAGCTACACGACGCTCGAGCTGAAGGTGAGCTTCCTGCGTCCGGTGCGCGTCACCACCGGTCGCGTCCGCGGCGAGGGGAAGCTCGTGCACCTGGGTGGACGCGTCGCCACTGCGGAGGCTCACCTCGTCGACGGTGACGGTGTGCTGTACGCGCACGCCACCAGCACGTGCCTGATCTCGTCCGCCGGCGCGCGGTCCACCGACACCGGCGCGGCGTGATGGCGGCCGTCGAACAACCGCAGGCCGAGAGTGCCGCCGCGCGCGGCCGCGTCTTGCACCTGGACGACGGCGCGCCCGTCACCGTCCGCCCCATCGAGCCCGCCGACGCGTATCCGCTGCTGCGCATGTTCGACCGGCTCTCGCCCGAATCGATCTACCACCGCTTCTTCTCACCGATGCCGCGACCGCGACGCGCCGCACTGCTTCATCTGGCCGGGCTCGACCACGATCTGCACGAGGCGCTGGTCGCGCACGTGGACCAGGAGATCGTCGCGGTGGCGCGCTACGACGGCCGGCCCGGCGAGAGCGACGCCGAGGTCGCGGTGATCGTCGACGATGCGTGGCAGGACCGCGGCCTCGGGACGCGGCTGCTACATCAGCTGGCACGCGTGGGCGCCCGCCGTGGCCTGGTGGCGTTCCGAGCCACCGTGCTCGGGGAGAACCGCCGCGCGCTTCCCTTCCTTCGACGCCTGTCGCCGGAGGCGGACGTCCGGTTCCGCGACGGCGAGTACCAGGTCTACGCGCCCTTCCGCCGGCGATCGGCGCGGTCGGCGACCCGGTAGCAAGCGGCGCTGGGTCAGCCGCCCTGGCTGCTCTCCGAGGCGCCCGTTATATTCCGACCTTTTTACTCGACTTTCCCGTCGACCCTGGTACCTTGAGGGCAAACGAGCCCTGCACGAGCCACAGGAGAGACGGCCATGTCACTTCGCCTGGGAGACACCGCTCCCGACTTCACCGCCGAGACCACCGAAGGCACCGTGAGCTTCCACGACTACCTCGGCGACAGTTGGGGCCTGCTCTTCTCGCATCCCAAGGACTTCACGCCCGTCTGCACAACCGAGCTCGGCGCCATCGCGAAGCGCAAGTCGGAGTTCGACCAGCGCAATGTGAAACTGATCGGAGTCAGCGTCGATCCGCTCGAGTCCCACAAGGGCTGGTCGAAGGACATCGAGGAGACGCAGGGCACCGCCCCGAACTTCCCGATGATCGCGGACCCGGATCGCAAGGTCGCCGACCTCTACGACATGATCCACCCGAACGCCAGCGACACGGTGACCGTCCGGTCGGTGTTCGTGATCGGCCCGGACAAGAAGGTGAAGCTGATCATCACGTATCCCCAGAGCACCGGTCGGAACGTCGACGAGCTCCTGCGCGTCATCGACTCGGTCCAGCTGACGGCTGGTTACCAGGTGTCAACGCCGGTCGACTGGCAGCAGGGCGAGGACGTGATCATCATCCCGGCCGTCTCGGACGACGATGCCAAGCAGAAGTTCCCCAAGGGCTGGAAGGCCCTCAAGCCCTACCTGCGGGTGACGCCCCAACCGGACAAGTAGAAACACCCCAGGTTGAGCCGTTACACCCAGGCCATCGGGTTGACGGGGTTGCCGTTGACGCGCACTTCCCAGTGGAGGTGGGGGCCGGTCGACGCGCCGGTGGAGCCGACGTAGCCGACGACCTCACCGGTGCTGACGCGCTGGCCCACGGACACACCGATGCGGGATTGGTGCGCGTATCCGGTCGCGAGCCCGTCACCGTGGTCGATCAGCGTCCAGTTCCCATAGCCGCCGTTCGAGCCGGCCATCCTGACGACGCCGTCGCCGGCCGCCTTGATCGGCGTGCTCGACGAGGCCGTGATGTCGACACCGGCGTGCATGCGCGACCCGCCGTAGATCGGGTGGGAGCGAGGACCGAAGCCGCTCGTCAGCGCACCGTTGACCGGCAAGATGAACCGGCCGTTGCCCGCGGGTGTGGGGTTGCCGCGGCTCACGCTGGCGGCGATCTGGGCCTGGAGCGCGTTGTACTGCGCTTCGAAGTCGGCCCTGCGGGCGCGAACGCCCTCGATGACCTGCTGCTCCTCCTGCTCCGCCGCCCACGCCTGCTCCCGCTCGGTGTCGGCCTGGGTGCGGAGCTGGCTGACCTGCTCCCGTTCGGCCGCCGCGACCTGTTGCGCCTCTAGCGCCTTCGCCTGCTCCTTGCGGAGGTCGTTCTGGGCGTCGTCGAGCTGGTCCTTGAGGCTGCCCTGGCGCTGGAGCTCGCGCTCGAAACGACGTGAGTTCTCGCCGAGGTACTTGCTCCCGGCGATCAGCTCGTGCGCTCCGCCGTCGGTGGAGAGCAACGTGAAGTTACTCGCGCCACTCCCACTTCCCTTGTAGAGCGCCACCGCCGACTGGTTGAACTTCGCCTTCGAGGCTTCGATCTCGGCCTGGATCCGATCGATGTCGCGCTGGACGGTCTCGACCTGCGCCTCGATGCGGGCGATCTCGGCTTCGAGTGCTTCGACCCGTTGCTGCGCTTCGGCGACTTGACGATCGAGCGCCGCGACTTTCGCCTCCAGCTCCTGGCGTCGCGCGGTGATGCCCTGGAGCTCCTGGATCGCCGCGACCTCCTCGGCCGACGCGTCCTCGATCGCGTTCGCCAGCTCGTTACGGCGCGTCTTCGGGTCGGGAGACTGCTGGCCGCTCGCAATGCCGGGCGCGACGAGGCCGAACAGGACCGCGCCCGCGAGCAGGCACAGGAGGAGGCGACGCGGCATGACTGGGGGAGCGTACGCAACACCAGTCACAGAGGCAACAGCTGGGCGCAAAACGGACATTTGTCCGCGGGCCCCGACTGGGCGAGGTCGCGTGCCCGGCCTCGCTCCTGCTCCCAGGGCCGGGAGAACGTCAGACGTTCAGGAAGCGGCGGAGACCGACGCCGGCGCCGATCGCGCCGATGACGGCGCCGCCGAACAGCAGCCCGATGCTGATCGCGCCGGCGTTCCCGCTCGTGACGTAGAAGCCCTGGAAGAAGCCCCGGGTCGTGTCGAGCTGGCTGAGGAGGTACTGGAGCGCGAACACGCCGCTCACCGCCAGCCCCGCTCCCACCGCGCCTTGCACCAGGCCCTCGGCCATGAAGGGGATCCGCACGAACCAGTTCGACGCGCCGACGAGCTTCATCACCTCGATCTCGCGCCGGCGGGCGAAGGTGGCCAACCGGATCGTGTTCACGATCAGGAACAGGGACGACGCGATCAGGATCGTCGAGATCGCGATGAACATGTACCGCAGGAAGTTGGTGATGTCGATGAGCTGCTTGATCGCCTTGTCGGCGGTTATGGCCTCGTCGACACCGGGTCTGGTGTTGTACTTGTCGCGCAACGCAGTCGTCTGCTTCACCTGTGCGGGCGCGACGCGAAAGGACGCCGGCAGCGCGCTCGGATCGACCGAGCTGACGAGGTCGGGCTTGTCCTTGAAAATGCGCTGGAAGTCGTCGTACGCCTGTTCCTTCGAGATGTACTTGGCGCTCTGCACCTGACGATCGTCGTTCAGCTGGCTACGAAGGGCGTCGATCTGCTGAGTCGTGGCGTCGGTCTGCATGTAGATCTCGAACTCGACGCCGTGCTTCCACTTGTCCGTGCCGTGGTCGACCCACTGCTGGAACAGGAGGATCCCGCCCAGGAGCAACAGCGACACGGTCACGGTGAGGATCCCGGCCAGCGTCATCAGCAGATTGCGGCGCAGCGAGATCAGCGTCTCGCGCGCGAAGTAGCTCAGGCGTCGCACCATCCGATCAGCTCCCGACGCCGTAGACGCCGCGGGCTTGGTCTCGCACCATGTGACCGTGCTCGAGCTCGATCACGCGGCGCCGCATCGCGTCGACGATGCGCTGGTCGTGCGTCGCCATCACGATCGTCGTGCCGGTGCGATTGATGCGGTCGAGCAGGCGCATGATCCCGACGGTCGTCGCGGGGTCAACGTTGCCGGTGGGTTCGTCCGCGAGGAGGATGAGCGGCCGGTTCACGAACGCCCTCGCGATCGAAACCCGCTGCTGCTCACCACCCGAGAGCTCGTTCGGGAAGCGGGTGGTCTTCCGGCTCAGGCCGACGAGGTCGAGGATCTGCGGGACCTGGGCGTCGATGACATGCCGGGGCCGCCCGATGACCTCCTGTGCGAACGCGACGTTCTCGTACACGGTCTTGTTGGGCAGGAGCTTGTAGTCCTGGAAAACGCATCCGACGTTGCGCCGCAGTTGCGGGATCTTCCACGAGCTGAGGCGGGAGATGTCGCGGCCGGCGACGATGATGCGGCCGGACGTCGAGTTCTCCTCGCGCAGCAGCAGACGAAGCGCCGTCGACTTCCCCGAGCCGGACGGCCCGACGACGAAGACGAACTCACCCTTGCTGATGTCGAACGAGACGTCGCGCAACGCGGCGACGTTGCCCTTATAGATCTTGGTGACACCCTCGAATCGAATCATCGACGCCCAAGCAGCGAAGAGGAGCGGGAGGTTTGGCCCAGCGCAGCGCAGCGTGCCTCGCCGGAGGTTAGCAGCCCGGCCCCCGCAAACACCGGACCGTGGCCAGTTATTCACAGGTTTCTGTGAGCTCTACCGGCCCGGGTCCGGAGGCGCCTGCGTTCCACCGTCGCGCTGGCGGCGCCACTGGAGGTACGCCTCGACGAACGGGTCGAGCTCGCCGTCGAGCACCGACTGGACGTTCCCGCTCTCATAGCGCGTGCGTTCGTCTTTCACGAGCTGGTACGGCGCCAGGGTGTAGCTACGGATCTGGCTCCCGAACGCGACGTCCTTCTTCTCGCCAGAGAGCGACTCGAGCTCCTGTTGTTGTTCGAGCCGCTGCCGTTCGGCAAGGCGCGCGGCAAGGATCTGCATCGCCTTGGCGCGGTTCTGGACCTGCGAACGCTCGTTCTGGCACGACACGACGATTCCGGTCGGGAGATGTGTGATGCGCACCGCGGAGTCCGTCACGTTCACGTGTTGTCCCCCGGCCCCTGACGAGCGATACGTGTCGATGCGCAGGTCTTTGTCATCGATCTCGGGCTCCTCCGAGTGTTCGAGCGCGGGCACCGCGTCGAACGACGCGAACGCCGTCTGGCGGCGCGCGTTCGCGTCGAACGGTGAGATGCGAATCAGGCGGTGGACGCCCTTCTCCCCCTGGAGTAACCCGAACGCGTAGCGACCCTTGACGATGAAGGTCGCCGACGTGATACCGGCTTCCGTCCCCTCCTGAACCTCGTCGAGCTCGGTGTCGAAGCCGCGGCGCTCGGCCCAACGTAGGTACATCCGCAACAGCATCTCGGTCCAGTCCTGGGCGTCCGTGCCGCCCGCACCCGAGTGGACCTCGCAGATCGCGTCGCGCTCGTCGTGCTCGCCGGTGAAGAGCGCCCGGAGCTCGAGCTTGTCGAGATCGGCGGACAACGCGGCGACACCGGCTTCTACCTCCGGCTCGACCGAGTCGTCAGCCTCCTCACGGCCGAGATCGAACAGGGTCTCGACCTCGGAGAGGCGCTCCTCGAGGCCGTCGAAGACCACGAGGTCCTCCCGTACCCGGGCGAGCTCGGTGTTGACCTTGCGCGCCCGTTCCTGGTCGTCCCACAGGTCCGGCTTGCTTGCCTCCTGCTCGAGCTCCCCCAGCCGCGTCCGCGCCGCGTCGATCTGGAGATACGCGCGCGCGTCGTCGACGCGCCGGCGGAGATCGGACAGGGCTTCGGTGAAGTCGCGCATCGCGAAGGGTGCGGTTCGGGATGCCGCGGTTCAGCGACCGTGGCAGTGCTTGAACTTCTTGCCGCTCCCGCAGTAGCAGGGCTCGTTGCGGCCGGGGGTCTTCTCGACGCGCACCGGTTGCTGCACGACGTCCTCTGGACGCTCGGCGACCGCAGTCGCCGTCGGAGCGGCGCCGCTCCCGTCGCCCATGCCGTCGGCCACCGGCTCCTCGAGCGGCTGCCCGGCGGCCGCGGCCTGGAGCGCCTCCGAGCCCTGCACCGGTCCCTCGGCGGACGAGTACCGGACGTTGCTCGCCTGACGGCGCGGGCCGTCGTCGGCGACGACCTGGAGGTGGGAGACGTACCGGACGAAGTTGTCCTGCACGCCGGCCATCATCGCCGAGAACATGTCGAAGCCCTCGCGCTGCCACTCGGCCAGCGGGTCTTTCTGCCCCATCGCGCGCAGGTTGATGCCCTCGCGCAGGTAGTCCATCTCGTAGAGGTGCTCGCGCCAGTGCTGGTCGATCACCGAGAGCATCACGCGACGCTCGATTTCTCGCAGCGCGTCGCTGCCGATCGTCTGCTCCTTCTGCTCGTAGAGCTCCACCGCATCGTCGGTGAGCACCTGCACGACCGCCTCGCGATCGGGCAAGTCGAGCTGGTCGAGCGTGATCCTCGTCGGGAACGTGCTCTGGATCTGCGTGTGGAGCTCCTCGAGGTCCCACTCCTCCGGGTACTCGGTCGGGCACCACGTCTCGACGGCGTGGCGGACCGCGCCTTCGATCGCCTCGAAGGCCTCGTCGCGCAGGTCGCCGCCGTCGAGGATCTGCTGGCGGCGCTTGTAGATCACCTTGCGCTGCTCGTTCATCACCTCGTCGTATTTGAGGACGTCCTTGCGGATCTCGAAGTTGCGGTCCTCGACCGTGCGCTGCGCGCGCTCGATCGCCTTCGTCACCATCCGCGCCTCGAGGGGCACGTCGTCCGGGAACGCCTTGCCCATCACCCAGTTCATCGCGCCCGTCGCGAAGAGGCGCATGAGCTCGTCCTCGAGCGAGAGGTAGAAGCGGCTCTCGCCGGGGTCGCCCTGGCGACCGGACCGGCCCCGGAGCTGGTTGTCGATCCGACGGCTCTCGTGGCGCTCGGTGCCGAGCACGTAGAGGCCACCGAGCTCGCGGACGTGGTCGCCGGCGGGACGGCACTCGTCCCGGAACTTCGTGACCAGCTCCTGGTATCGCTCCGGAGCGTCCTCGGGGGTGTAGCCCTCGGCGACGAGCTCCTGGCGGGCGAGACCTTCGGGGTTGCCGCCGAGCAGGATGTCGACGCCGCGGCCGGCCATGTTCGTGGCCACCGTCACCGTGTGCGGCCGGCCGGCCTGCGTGACGATGAGCGCTTCCTTCTCGTGCTGCTTCGCGTTCAGCACCGAATGCGGGACGCCGCGCTTCTCGAGCAGTCGCGACAGCTTCTCGGACTTCTCGACCGAGATCGTGCCCACGAGCACGGGCTGACCGTCCTCGTGCCGCTCTTCGATGTCGTCGGCGACGGCGTTGAACTTGGCATCCTCGGTCTTGTAGATGAGGTCCGGGTTGTCGTCCCGGACCATGGGCTCGTTCGTCGGGATCCCGACGACCTCGAGCGCGTACGTGTGCGCGAACTCGCCCGCCTCGGTCAGCGCCGTCCCCGTCATGCCGGAGAGCTTC
>JBKPDG010000140.1:0-23628 GCA_046727755.1 Actinomycetota bacterium | reverse complement strand
CGGCGCGTCCCGCGACAACGCCGGGCGTGCTGTCTTCGATGACGACGCATCGGGCGGGGTCGGTCTCCATGGAGTCCGCTGCGTAGAGAAAGAGGTCTGGCGCCGGCTTCCCCCTCTCGACGCTGCTGGCGGAGAAGACATGGGGCCCGAAGAAGCCGTCGAGGCCGGTCACGGCGAGCGACGTCCTGATGCGATCCGGTGCGCTCGACGATGCGACACATCGCAGCTCGTCCAGCGCCTGGAGGACGCCCGCAATGCCCGTGACCGCCCGCAGCTCGGTGCGGAAGACCTCGTCGAGCCGTGCAGCCCTCCGCACGGTGAAATCCTCGGGCAACGTGACACCCCAATCGGCCTCGATTCGACCGTGCATCTCGGCGTCGGAGATCCCGACGAACGCGGCGGCAATCGATTCGGGCGTGAGCTCGACTCCAACGTCGCGGAGGAGCTGCGACTCGATTCGGGTCGCGAGGACCTCGCTGTCGACGAGCACGCCGTCGCAATCGAAGATGTGCAGCGCGGGCGGAGGCGCGGTCACGTTCTCCGCCAACGGCCGTTCACCCGTGCGTGTTCCCGGTCGAGCTCGGGCGCCGCAGTTCGCTCGTCGCTGAGGCGCCTGAGTTCGAGGCGGCGGCGGGAATCGAACCCGCGTACAAGGTTTTGCAGACCTCTGCCTGTGCCACTCGGCTACGCCGCCGGGAGCCGTCGAGCGTACCGGCTTGGGCGCGGGAACCGACGCGCTTCATCTCGTCCACGACGGCAGTCTCCGGTACCGTGCCATTCCCCAGACGCTCACCCGGGGTGTGTCATCGATGAGCGACCGAGTGCGGCTCGAGGTCGACGGCCCGATCGCGATCGTGACGAACGACAACCCGGAGAAGCACAACGCGTTCGACGACGAGATGGACGAGCGCCTCTTCGAGATCTTCGGCGAATTGCGTCGCCGTCCGGACGTCCGAGCAGTCATCTGGCGGGGCGATGGCAAGTCGTTCTCGTCCGGGCGTGATGTCAGCGCCATCGGCGCGCACGAGGTGCCGGTCTCGCATCACGAGCTCATGCGGCGCGGGCACCGGGGGATCCAGCAGCTCTGGGACCTCGACCCGCCGGTGATCGTCGCCTGCAAGGGCTGGGTGATGGGCGCGTCGTTCCAGCGAGCGCTGTTGTGCGACGTGCGCATCGCCGCCGAGGGCACGCGGTTCCGCCTGCCCGAGCTGACGTACGGGGTCATTCCAGACACGGGCGGCATGGGGGCGTTGTTCGAGATGGCGGGCGCCGGCCTCGTCAGTGACCTCGTGCTCACGAGCCGGGTGCTCACTGCCGACGAGGCACGCGCCCACGGAGTCGTGAGCCGCGTCGTATCCGAGAACGAGCTCGACGCGACGGTGCGCGAGATCGCCGAGCACGTTGCTTCGCTCCCGGCGGTCACCGTGAAGATGGCCCGCGAGGTCATCCGACACCTGGCGGTCCCGGCGATTCGATCGTCGATGGCCGACGAGATGATCTACCAGACGTTCATCAACAAGAGCGACGACATCGCCGAGCTTCGCGCCGCACGCACCGAAGAACGCGCACCGCGTTATACCGGCAGCTGACGCGCGAGTCCGCCGAGACGAGGGGGAGACCGTGACCGAGTTGATCGGCTTGCCCGAGCCGCCGCCGGTCGGTGAGGCGGCGCTCCCGGCAGGCACGTTCGACGGCGTGAGTGTGCTCGTCACCGGTGGTGGCACAGGCCTGGGCAAGGCCATCGCAGCCGAGTTCGCCCGACTCGGCGGCGCGCTCGTGATCGCGAGCCGCAAGGACGAGCATCTCGCCGCCGGACGTGAAGCGATGGAGCCGCTCGGCGCCGACGTGCTGACTGTGCAATGCGACATCCGCCAGCCCGATGAGATCGCCGCCGCGTTCGACGCCGCCGAGCGCGCCGTCGGGTTACCGGGGGTGCTCGTGAACAACGCCGCCGCCAACTTCCCGGTGCCAGCCGAGGACATGTCGCCGAACGCGTGGCGCACCGTCGTCGACATCACGCTCAATGGCACGTTCCTGTGCGCCCGCGAGTTCGCCCGGCGCCACTTGGCGGCCGCATCGCCCGGATCGATCGTCAACGTCGGCGCGTCGTACGCGTGGACCGGCGGCCCCGGCTTCGCCCATTCGGCGGCGGCCAAGGCGGGCGTGAAGAACCTCACCGAATCCCTCGCGGTCGAGTGGGGGCCGTACGGGATCCAGGTCAACGCGCTCGTGCCCGGCCTCTTTCCACACGAGGACATGACGGCCGACATCCGGGGCAACCTCGATCGCACGAGCGACCAGGACGCGTGCCAGCCCGCGATGCGCGTCGG
This sequence comes from Actinomycetota bacterium, assembly GCA_046727755.1. Classification (GTDB taxonomy): domain Bacteria; phylum Actinomycetota; class Acidimicrobiia; order IMCC26256; family JACDBD01; genus JALZAA01. The sequence continues at coordinate 21,298 of JBKPDG010000140.1, read as the reverse complement.
CCGGCGCCACGAGCTCGGCTGGGCGGCGACGTTCCTCGCGTCGCCGTACGGGCGGTTCATCTCGGGGCACACCCTCGTCGTCGACGGCGCCAACTGGCAGCGCCGCAGCCTCACCAATCCTCCCGTCACGACCGTTCGGGACCAGATGGGGAAAGCACCCTTTTCGGACACAGGGAACTGATTCGCTCGCGCCTGCACGAAAATGGGGGTGGTCGCGCGAAAGAGGTGTACGGTCATCGCGAGGCTTCGAACGGCCGGCTGTCGAGGCAGCGCCGAATCGACATCTCCGCATTCCGCTGCTGACAACGCTCTGATCTGGGGTTCCCCCAGCGGTTCTGCGCCCTCCTCGGAAGGAGGCGCCGGTGGACGAACCGCGCGAACCCCTCGAAGACGAGTTGTCAGACCTCGCCGGGTTGTTGCAGACGAACGAATCGCTCGACGCGATGCTCGACCACGTCGCTGCCATCGCCGTGCGAGCCATCCCGGCCTGCGATGCAGCCGGCGTCACGCTCTTCGAGCACGACCAGGTGACCACGGCGGCGGCGTCGAGCCCATTGGTTCGTCGCGTCGACCAGCATCAGTACAGCGCCGACGAGGGACCGTGCCTCGAGAGCCTGCGAACGGGAGAGCTCCGGCGAAGTCCCTCGCTCGCCGCTGACAAGCGGTGGCCGAAGTTCCGACAACCGACGCTCGACGAGGGTGTCGTGAGTTGTCTGTCGCTCCCACTGGTTGTCGGGAACCACGGGACCGCCGGGGTGATGAACCTGTACTCCCGGGACCGACCCTTTAGCGACACCGACGAGAAGATCGGCCGCCGATTCATGCCGCCGGCGTCGGTCGCGGTCGCCAATGCACGCGCCTACGCGAAGGCCCACGCGGTCATCGAGCAGCTGCAGGAGGCTCTCCAGACCCGCGACGTGATCGGCCAAGCCAAGGGCATCATTCAGGCACGCGAGCACTGCGGCCCGGAGGAAGCGTTCGAACGCCTCCGCGACCTTTCCCAGCACCGCAACGTCAAGCTGCGCAACCTGGCGAGAGCCGTGGTGGACTCTCCCGACGAGACCCTCGGCGGGTGATCCCCGAGGATGTGGAGGGCCTCCCCGGGCTGTCCGAGATCCTCGTGTTCGAGAAGCCTCTCGGCGGCACGGCCCAGGATGTCGTTGATCTCGCTCGCGACTCGCTCGGTCACTGCGACGGGGTGGGCATCCAGGTGCTCGACGAAGGTGGTTTCGGTGTCCGCGCGACGACGGACGCCCGCAGCTCCGATCTCGACGCCCTCCAGGACGAGCTCGACGACGGCCCCTGCGTCGAGTGTCTGCGAGACGGCGAGCGTCACGACCTCGAGCCCGTCACCTCGGACGAGCGATGGCCGAGCTTCGCTCCTCCTGCCCGCCGCGCCGGCCTGATCGCGTGCACGGCCCTCCCGCTCGTTGCCCACGGCGAGCTCATCGGGGTGCTGAATCTCTACGCGTGGCCCGCCGTTGGATTCGCCGGTTGGGATCGCCGGCACTGCTTCATCTTTGCCCGCCATGCATCGCACCTGCTCGCGAGCGCGCGGGCGTATGCGCGCACCCAAGCCGTCATCGCCGAGCTCGAGGCGCAACTCGCAGCCATCCCCGGCATCGAATAGCGGTGGTCATCGGGGGGGCGCGAGCACGAGCGCGCCCGAGATCGCTCGAGGCGACCAGGTCGGCCGTCGTGACGGGGATCGGGCGGCCGGAGCGGTAGCGCTCCACGATGAACTGATCGAGCTCGCGCCGCGACTCCAGCGTGAACTCGCTCGCGAGCGGTTGGGGGAGCGGCGCGCCGAGGAAGAGCAGCGAACACGCCCGCCCGACGAGGTAATTGCATGGCTTCGTCGTCGGCTCGGCGACGAGCACATCGATCTCGTCGACGCTGACTGATTCGCCCTCCTCGAGCCGCCGGGTGTCATCGGCGTACCAGAGCAAGGGGCTCCCGATGTTGCCGTGGACGTTCATGAGCAGAAGCCGGTCGCCGTTGCCGGTCTGGAAAACGTCCGCGACCACGCGCCAGTCGGGCTTCTGCAGATCCGGATCGCGAGCAACCGCAATGATCACGACGACCGAGACGACACAGAGAACGGCCATCAGAACGCCCGCGACCCGGGACGCCCGTCGTACTCCGAGGCAGATGGCGACGGCGATGACGAGCGGGGCGAACGCGGCGATGAGGTAGCGGCCGAGGAAGACGTCGACGCCGATCACGACCCCGAGCAGAGGCATGACGATCGCCGCCCCTCCGATGCCGAAGGTGAGCGCCGCCGCCGAACGCTCAGAGTGATCTCCCCAGACGATCAGCACGAGCGCGGCCAGGGCCAGCGTGATCGCGGACACCACCCAGAGGCGACCGTCGACGGGACTCGGGCCGGCCAATGCGGAACGGCCGGCCTCGCTGGCGCGATCTGCGAGCGGAAAGTCGCTGATCCATTGACGGTTCGGCTCGTGCGAATGCTGTTCGATCGCGAACGGGGCCAGGGCGACGGCGACCAGCGCGATCGGCTCACACGCCGGCACGAGTCGCCGCGCGTCGCGCCGCCGAACGAGGAGCAGCGCGCCCGCTTCGGCGAGGACGAGGAAGATCGCGAAGTAATGGACGGCGACCGCGACGGCGCAGACGAGTCCCCACAGGAGGCAGTCGTCTCGTCGGCCGCGGCTTCGTACCCGAGCGAAGGCCAGCAGGGACAGCGCACCGAGGAATGCGAGCAGGCTGTACGGCCGAGCTTCTTGCGAGTACCAGACGAGCATCGGGTTGACGGCCACGAGTAGCGCCGCGATCCGAGCGACCGTTCGGCGCTGACCGAACTCACCGACGATCGCATGGACCACAGGGATGGTGGCGATCCCCGCCAGCACGGAGAGCCAGCCGGAGGACCGAGCCCAACACGACGATCGCCACGAGCACGAGGTCGGCGCGACCGGCGAGCGCCCGGAGTCGCGCGTGCGCCTCAGACGTCTCCGCCACCCGCGACATGAAGTACCGAAGCGTACGCGTGCGCGTGCACGCCCGCGCTTACCCGATCTTGTTCAGGAAGGGCGTGAGGTTGTCGAGGAACTCGTTGGTCGGGCTCGCGCTGTTGGGGTCGTTGTGCGAGTAGTCCGCCTCGCCGTTGACCAGGACCAACTGATCGTGGGGGATCCCGGACTGGTCGGCGAGGATCGTCGCGCCGTCGAGGACACGCTGCCCTCCGAGCGCGGCGCCGAACGCGTATATCCGGAGCTTCTTCGGCAGATCGCGGCCGTGCGTCGCGCGCACGTCGAGGATGGTCTGCGCATCGTTCGCGTTCCCGGCCGCCACCGCGCCCGAATCGATCGTCAAGCGCTGCGGGTGATACCAGGCGGTGCCGTCCCGGCTCTGCAGACCCCACCCCGAGAACATCTCGGCGTATCGCTGGATCGGCGTGATCGCGCCGGTGCCGTCCCAGCCGCGGGGATCGCCGCTCTCTTTCAGCTGTCCCAGGTGCGCTTGGGCGGCGCGCAGCCCCATCGGCGACGTCTTGACGTCGAGTGCGTACCCGTACTGCCCCTCGTTCGTGGGCGCGACCGGCGGCTTCAGGTTGGCGGGCAGCGCCGGCCACGACCACCCGAGCGAGGGCTCGTTCGGAGCGATCTTCACACCCGTCGAGCCCGACGCGTTGAACAGACCCGCGTACGGCGCCGGGATACCGCCGAACGACAACCACGGCGTGCCGTTCGCCAGGGCCTGGAGCCGCGTGTTCGCTTCGTCCACGCTCACCGGAGTCGGGCTACTGCCGCCGTCGATGAACACGAGGCCCGAGAGGTCCTTCGCACCCGCCTGGCCGTTGAAGTCCCAGGTCGCGTAGGCCGTGGTCATCGACCCCCCGAGCGAATGCCCGCCGAGGACGACCTTGCCGCCCTTCTCTTTCGCGGACTTGACCACGCGCCGCATGTCCTCGACCTCGACGCGCATACCCCACTCACGTGCGTACGCGACGTCAGCGTCCGGAATGAAATGGAAGTGCTTCGTGATGCTGGGGTCCGTGACGAAACCCAGGTAGTAATCGAAGATCTCCTTGGGGGTTGCCTTGCCCTTCTTCGCCTGGTTGAGCACCGAGTGGTCCTCGAGGAAGTTCTCGCGGCGCTCGATCGCCCAGACTTGCCAGTCCTTCGACTTTCGGACGACGTCCTTGGCGAGCGGAACGAAATACGCCGCGCTCGCCGAGGTGCCCGGGACGAGGACGAGGATGTTCTCGGCGTCGCTCGGCCCGACCTCGATCACACCGACCTTGTTGTACTTGGCCGGCGTTCCGGGCGATTCGAAGCCCTTCATCGTCCGGAACCTGACGTCGACCTTCGGCTGGCTCCCCGCGCCGGCCGACGGCGCGATCGTCGCCACGCAGAGCGCCATGGCGGCGACGAGCAACGCGAGTTTCCGGGCTTTTGAGGCCATCACTTCTGCTCCTCGAGGAATTGGACGAGTGCGAGCGAGAACGCAGGGTCGTACATCGCCGTGAGATGGTCGCCCGACACCATCTGGACGCGGGCACGCGGCAACCGGTCGGCAAGATCGTGCGGCTCTTTGATGAGCGTGTCGGCGTCACCCGCGATCACGAGGGTGGGCACCGTGATCGCGTCGAAGCGCACCGAGTGACGCAATGCATCGGACCGGCTGAGAGCTGCGAGCGCCAGCCGGTCGGCGCCGGTGAAGTCGGCGAACTCGCGGAACGCCTTGCCGGCGACGTTGTCGATCGCGGACACGTCGTCGGCGAGCAGCGCGGCTGCGATGGCCTTCGGGGCACGGCCGCCGGTTCGTGGCGGCGTGATCGTCGCTCCGACGCCGCCGAGCACGAGCGAGCGCGTGCGCGGCTCGTCGGGCACAAGCCGGGCCGCCACCATCGATCCCATCGAGTACCCGACCACGTCGACCTGCGCGACGCCGAGATGATCGAGTACCGCCTGGACGTCGCGCACCAACGTGTCGCCTGCGTATCGAGCGGCGTCGTGTGGCTTGTCCGACGCGCCGTGGCCGCGGGCGTCGGTTGCAATGACGCGGCGACCGCTCGCGACGACAGCGTCGATGACGCCGGGGCGGGCCCAATTGAGCACGTGGTCGGCGGCGAACCCGTGCAGGAGAAGTACCGCCGGTCCCGATCCCTCCACGGCATACGCGATCTGTGTCCCGTCGAACGAACGAACGTGGTCCACGTACGTGAGTTCGGGGACATTGCGGCGGCTAGGCACGGAGCGATCGCTCCGTGGCGGACACGAGCTCGGTGCCGAGCGCGTCGAGATCGAGCGAGTCGGGATCGGTCACCGCGAGCAGCGAGATACCCCGAAGGGTGCCGATCAAGAGCGCAGCGTGCGCCTCGGGGTCGATCTCGCTTCGGACCTCTCCCTGCTCGATGCCCTCGCGCAGGTAGTGCTCGACCATCGAGCGGACGTTTCGGTGCAGGCGGTTGATCGCCGGGAGGAACGCGGGCTCCGACCCGAGGGCTTCGCCGAGCAGCACGCACGCCGCTCGCACCTGGAGCTCGGGGCCGCGCAGGCTGTCGACGTAGACCCGCAGCCAGATGAGCAGCGCCGGCAGGCCTTGCTGGTTGTCGAGCGCGGGCTCGAACAGCCGGGTCCGGAACCGCGCGACGAGATAGTCGGCCAGTGCGAGGAGCAGCCCTTCCTTCGAACCGAACAGGTACGTCGGCAGCCCGCGGCTGCATCCGGCGGTGGCGGCGATGTCACCGAGGCTGGCGCGGGCGGTGCCCCGGGTGGCGACGAGTGTGGCCGCCGCTTCGAGGAGGCGTTCCTCCGATGCGGCGCGCCGCTCGGCCTGCGTGCGCCGGGTTCGCACCCGCCGATTGCGCGCGCCCGCCCGTTCCGTCAGCGCCGGCACGACCCCCCGATCTCCGCCGCCCGAAGTTCCTGACTCGCCGTTCAGCATATGTTGGCCGGCGGGCCAGGGACAGGCCGCCCGTCAGGCGGTGCCTAAGCTTCCGGCCGATGCAGATGCGCAAGCTCGGGTCGCTCGAGGTCACGCTGGTCGGGCTCGGTTGTAACAACCTCGGGATGCGCATCGACGAGGAGCGCAGCGCCGGCGTCGTCCACGCCGCCCTCGACGCCGGGATCAACTTCTTCGACACCGCCGACGTGTACGGCGGCACACGCTCCGAGCAGTACCTCGGCCGCGCGCTCGCCGGTCGCCGCGACGAGGTCGTCATTGCCACCAAGTTCGTCGCCCCGATCGACGACGACCCGAGCCACGCCGGCGCGAGTACCCGCTGGATCGCCGAGGCGATCGAAGGCAGCTTGCGGCGCCTCGGCACCGATCGCATCGATCTGTACCAACAGCACGGGCCCGATCCCAACGTGCCCGTCGAGGAGACGCTCACCGCGCTCGACCGTCTGGTACGCGACGGGAAGGTGCGGGAGATCGGCAACTCCAACTTCTCGGGACAGCAGATCGACGACGCCGAAGCCGTCTCGGTGAGCCGCGGGCTCGCCCGATTCGTAAGTGCGCAGAACCACTTCAACCTGCTGCACCGGGAGCCTTTGCAGGACGTCGTACCGGCGTGTGTCCGGCACGGGCTCGGGATGCTGCCGTACTTCCCGCTCGCGAGCGGGTTGCTGACGGGGAAGTACCAGCGAGGCGAGCCGGCGCCTGCAGGCACGCGCTTGTCGTCGCTCCCGGAGGAGCGCGCCGCGCGCGTCATGTCGGACCGCAACTTCGAGCAGGTCGACGCGCTGAGCGCGTTCGCGGTCGCGCGTGGCCACACGATCCTCGAGCTGGCGTTCGCCTGGTTGGCGGCGCAGCCGGCGATGACGTCGATCATTGCCGGGGCCACGACGCCCGAGCAGGTGGCCGCCAATGTTGCTGCTGTCGACTGGCAGCTGTCGGACGCCGACCTGGCGGAGCTCGATCAGCTCTTGCCGGCGTCCGAGGCGCGCTGACGGGGTGACCGAGGCGCTGATCGAGCTCGACACGGGCGCGCGTCTTCGATATCGGCGCGTCGGGGCAGGGGAGCCGCTGCTGCTCGCCATGGGAACGGCGGCGCAACTGGGAATGTGGATGCCCCTGGAAGCGACGCTCGCCGACCGCTTCGACGTCGTCAGCTTCGACTACCGGGGCTCGGCGACTCCGAGCGCGGCAACGGCCCGATCACCGTGGCGACCGCACTCCTCGACGCGCTGTCGATCCCCCGGGTGCCGCCGGCCGCGACGAGCGCGGCCACCACGACGGAGATCGCGATCGCGCTCCAGGCCGCGACAAACCGAGCGGCGTCGTGGACGCGGGCTGTGGGGGCGTTACCGGATCTCGTCGCCGACGTCCTCGCCCTCCTCCGAGCGGTCCTCCTCCATCAGCTCGAGCTCGAGCGCCTCTCGGCGGGTCTGACGGTCGGGATTGCGTTCGGCGGCTTCCTCTTCCAGCTCTTCAGCTTCTTCTTCGCTCACGTGCTTGCGTTCCTGGTCCCGATCGCTCATCGCTCTACGCTCCCGGCGGTCAGGTCCTCGATGTCGAGCGGTCGGTGGTCCTCGAGCACCTGGCGGGCGCGCCGGGCGTCGGCTTCGCCGCTCGTGTACACGCCGATCCGCACGGATTTCGTGGCCGTGGTCGGTTCCTGGAAGGTCTTCTCCCAGTCCTCCGACATCCCGACGCCGCGCTCGACGCTCCAGAACGCCCCGACGGCCGCGCCCAGACCGGCGCCGAGAAGCACGAATGCCACGATCACTGCCACGGGCGCGCCCGCGACGGCGACGATGACGCCGACGACGCCGAGCATGGCGGCGCCGGCGGCGGCGCCGAGGGCGATTCCCTTGGCGACGCGTCCGCCGACGTGCACGAGGGCGCGGCGGTCGGCGGGCCGGCGGTGGTCATCCCCGGGCCCGTCGAGAACGCTGATCTCGAGCCCGTCGATGCCGTGGTTCTCGAGGGCCTCCATCGCGGCGCGGGCGTCACCCGGCGTGCCGAACTCGGCAGTCAGCGAAGGGCGTCGGCGTGGGCTCGGGGGCGGCATGACGATCGCCGATCACTTACCCGACGGGGCCGCCCCCCATGCGCGGGACCGGGTGAGTCAGCCCCGCTCGGGGCTCACGAGGCCGACGAACGAGACCATCTCGCCGGGGTACCCGCCCAGGTTGTGGGTGAGGCCGAGGGTGCGGTCGGTGGTGATCTGCCGCTCCTCGGGCGCCTGGTGCCGCAACTGGAGCCACGCCTCGAACATCATGCGCAGCCCCGACGCGCCGACGGGATGGCCGAAGCTCTTCAGGCCGCCGTCGGGGTTCACCGGGATCTCACCGTGGAGGTCGAACGTGCCGGCGAGTACCTCCTTCCACGCGGTGCCTCGCTCGGCGAACCCGAGGTCCTCCATGATCAGCAGCTCGGCGGGCGTGAAGCAGTCGTGCACCTCAGCCATCGCGATCTCATTGCGCGGATCGGTGACCCCGGCCTGCGCGTACGCGTCGGCGGCCGCCGCCTCGATCTCGGGGAACGCCGTGTAGTCGTAGTCGGGATCGGCGTTGCCGCTGCAGTTGCCGGCCACGAACGACAGCGCCTTGATGTACAGGGGCGAGTCCGTGTACTTGTGCGCGTCCTCGGCCCGCACGACGATCGCCGCCGCGCTGCCGTCGGCGACGCCGGAGCAGTCGTAGACGCGTAGATCGCCGGCCATGAGCGGCGAGGCGCAGATCGTCTCGGTCGATACCTCCCGGCGGAACTGCGCGCGCGGGTTGCGTGCGCCGTTGTAGTGGTTCTTCGCCGAGATGTGCGCGAGGACCTCGCGCATCTCCTCGGCGTCGACGCCGTACTTCTTGGCGTACGCGGGAACGCACATGGCGAACATTGCCGCCGCGGTGAGGGTGCGGTTGGTGCCGTCGGTGGGCGTTTTCCCGGCGCCGACGAGCCCTTGGTAGCCGCTGTCCTTCACCTTCTCGACGCCGATCGCCATCGCCGAGTCGTAGGCGCCGCTCGCGACGGCGTAGGCGGCGTTGCGCAGTGCCTCGGACCCGGTGGCGCAGAAGTTCTCGACGTGGGTGACGGGCTTGTTCTGGAGCTGGAGCGGCCGCGCCAGCGCCATGCCCGACATGCCTGACATCGCGGTGCCCAGCCAGTAGGCGTCGAGGTCACGTTTCGCGACTCCCGCCGAGGCGAAGGCTTCCTCGGAGGCGTCGACGAGCAGTTCGTCGGCGCCTTTGTCCCAGTGCTCGCCGAAACGGGTGCAGCCCATCCCGACGATGGCGACCTGGTCCTTGATGCCGTGCGAACCCATGGATCCCCTCCGTTACTGCCCGCGGATCGGGCGGGCCTTCCAGAAGTAATTGTGGATGCCGTCGGCGGTGAACAGGCGACGGAACGTCATCTCCACCCGGTCGCCGATCGCTAGGTGGTCGGCCTCGACGTCGGTGAGCTCGATCGGGAGCCGGCCGCCCTCGTCGAAATCGACCACCGCGAACACGATGGGCGGGCTCGGCGAGTATGCGATGCGGTCGATCGTGAACGTCGCCACCGTCCCCGGTACGTCGCTCATCGGCGCGCGCTCCATCTCGTCGATTGCGCCCCCCTCGCGTGAGACGCGGGCCGGCGGCATGTGCAGCGCGCCGGTCGACTGGTCGCGTGAGCCGACGAACGCGTACTTCCAGTCCTTCGTGCGCCCGGCGACGGCGGCGGAGATGCGATCGGGCTCGGGCCGGCGGGGCGGGTCCACGGTGACGACGCGGCGCCACGAGAGGAAGCGGCCGTAGGGGAGTGCGCCACCGTTCTCGACCTGCGCCGCCACCGGACGCGCCGGTGTGTACGACGCGATCGCGTCGGTCGTGCGGAACACGAGCACGTCGGCGCCGTCGACGAGCGAGACGACGGCGATCACCTGGCCGGGCTCGGCGGTCTCGAGCGCGGCGGCAAGCAGCAGGCCTGCGTGCGCGGTGCCGGTGTTGCCGACCGTGGCGGCGAGGTCGTCGACGATCGCCTCCTGCGCGACGCCCAGCCGGCGCGTGAGCGATCGGACGGCGCGTGCGTGCGTGCCGGTCACAACCAGCCGGTCGACCTGCTCCGGCGTGAGCTCAGCGGCCTTGAGAGCCGCGTTCCACGCCTGCTCGCCCAGCGGGACGTACTTGGTCTCGCCGAAGCGCTCCTCCCACTGCTTCGCGACGGGGTCGCCCGGCGTCCTCCACCGATCCACGAACTCCTCGGTCGCCGACGCCGCGCCCACCAGCTCGGCAATCACCGGCGCGATGTCGTCGTCGCCGACCAGGAACGCAGACGCGCCGTCGCCGTCGGCGGCCTCGTCGGCGCTGGTCGGGAGGCCGCCGCGCAGATCGGCGGCGACGACGAGGGACGGCTCGCGGCCGTCGAGGGCGGCGCGCAGCGATCCGATCCCCGAACGGACGGCCCCACCGGTGTCGATCGCGGGGGCGCTCTGGTCGAGGCGCAGCGCGGCATGGATCGCGGTGGCGTTGGTCTTCTCGAGGTACGCCGGGTTGGCGGTCGCGAACCACAGCGCACGCGGTTCGCTCCCCGCCGGCGCGCTGCGAAGCGCGACGCGCGCCGCTTCGACGCCCAAGGTCGTGGTGTCTTCGTCGTAGCCGGCGACCGATCGGGTCCCGCGTCCACCGCCGCTGCCGAAGAACGCGGCGATCTCGGACCGGTCGAGGCGCCGGTACGGAACGTACCCACCGGCGCTAAGGATGCCTCGCACGGCTGGGATTGTAGGCGGCACCTAGAGTGCACCTATGAAGCTCGGTGAAGTAGCCAACGCCGACGCCGAGCGGTACGGCAAGCCGCTCGACGGTGTGCGGGTGCTCGCGGCCGAGCAGATGCAGGCGTTGCCGTTCGGGACGCAGCTGATGACGCGTCTCGGCGCCGAGGTGGTGAAGGTCGAGCATCCCGTCCACGGCGAGTCCGGCCGCGGCGCGCTGCCGGCGATGGAGGACCCGCACGGCCGGCGCGTGGGCGCGACGTTCCTGCGCAACAACCTCAACAAGCGCAGCGTCGGCCTCGATATCAAGACCGAGCGAGGTCGCGAGCTGTTCCTCGAGCTCGTGCCGCATTTCGACGTCGTGGCCGAGAACTTCAAGGCCGGCGCGATGGCGCGCCTCGGCCTCGGCTACGACGACGTCGCCAAGGTGGACCCGAGAATCATCTATCTGTCGATCTCGGGCTTCGGCAACACCGTGGAGACGCCCTACGACTGGCCCGCGTACGCGCCGATCGTCGAGGCCATGTCGGGGATCTACGAGTACAAGCGGCCCGCGGACCAGCCGCCGGTCCCGGCGCCGGCCGGAGCGCTCGGCGACATCGGCACGTCGATGTTCGGCGTCATAGGTGTGCTCGCCGCGCTGCGTCATCGCGACCAGACCGGGGAGGGGCAGTACGTCGACGTGTCCATGTTCGACGCCATGGTCTCGATGACCGACCTCGTCACCAACTTCTGGTCGATGGGCCTGCGCCCCGGTGGGCCCGGTCCGCTGCTGATCATGGACGGGTTCCGCGCCTCGGACGGCTGGTTCATCATGCAGGTCGGGCGGGAGCACCAGTTCGAGCGTCTTGCCGAGCTCGTCGGTCACCCGGAGTGGGTCGACGACCCCCGTTTCGCCACGCGCCAGGGATGGCGCGAGCACCTCGAGGATGTGATCCGGCCGGCGGTGGAGGAGTGGGCGTCCACGAAGACGAAGCTCGACGCCTGCCACGAGCTCAGCGTCGCCGGCGTCGCCGCCGGTCCGAGCAACACCGCGGCCGACGTCATCGCCGACCCCCACGTCGAGGCGCGCAACATGCTCGTCGAGCTGCCGCGCACCGACGACGTCGACGAGCCGGTGCTCATTCCGGGCAATCCCGTGAAGCTCTCGAAGATGGCCGACGGCCCCGAGACACGCGTCCCGTGGGTCGGCGAGCACACCGACGAGGTGCTCCGCAAGGAGCTCGGCTTGTCCGACGGCGAGCTCGCCGACCTCCGCGCCAGCGGCGTAATCGGCTAGCAGGCCTCCTCGCCGTCGGGGGAGGGCGCCATCCGGCCGAGGGCGGCGGCGATGATCTTCGCCTCGTCGTCGCTGAGGTGGCGGCCGAAGTGCTCGGCGACGCCCCGGAGGTGGAATGGCCGCGCTCGCTTCAGCGCCCGCCTCCCTGCGGGGGTCAGGGTGGCGTAGAGGGACCGCCGGTCCTCGGGGCAGGCCTCTCGGCGTACGAGCCCGTCGCGCACCATTCGGTCGACGAGCCGGGTCACGCCGCTGCGCGAGAGCACCACCGCGTCGGCCAGCTCGCTCATGCGGAGCCGGCCGCCGGCGATCGAGAGCTGGATGAGCACGTCGTAGAAGGTGAGCGGGAGGCCCTGCTCGGCCTCGAGCTCCCGGCTCAGCGTCTGGATCAGCTCGGCCTGGGCCCGGATGAAGGCCTTCCAGGCGTCGAAGTGCTGATCACTCAGCTCGGAAGGATGGTCCCTGGCCATGACGTCACCCTACTGACAAGGTTGCGTGGAATATCATTGCTTATACAACGGTTGTCGGCGCAAAGGACTTCCCTCCAGAGGAGGAGCATCGACATGAGCCAGACCGACATTCGCACGTTCGAAGGAGTCGAGATCCCGGAGCCGGGAGACTGGCAGCTCGATCCTGTCCACACGACCGTCGAGTTCATCGCCCGCCACCTCATGGTGAGCAAGGTACGGGGCAAGTTCCACGGCGTCACCGGCAAGATCCACATCTCCGACGACCCGCTGGGGTCGTGGGCGGAGGTCACGATCGACCCCGCCAGCGTCGAGACCGGCGACGAGAAGCGGGACGAGCATCTGCGCTCCCCTGATTTCTTCGACGTCGAGCGGTTCCCCGAGATCACCTTCCGCAGCACGAGGCTCGAGGTCGACGGCAGCTCGCCCGGCCACTTCCGGCTCGAAGGCGACCTGACCGTCCACGGGGTCACCCGCCCGGTCACGCTGGACGTCGAGTACCACGGTTGGACGCCTGACCCGTGGGGCGGGCGGCGGGCCGGCTTCTCGGCCAGCACCGAGGTCGACCGGGAGGATTTCGGCCTCACCTGGAACGTCGCCCTCGAGAAGGGTGGCGTGCTGGTCGGCAAGAAGATCCGTCTCGAGTTCGAGATCGAAGCCATCAAGCAGGACTGAGCGACGCAAGACAGGGCCACGTCCGGGGGTTACGGTGCCGCACGACCGTGCCCCCGGATGTGCGCGCATGACTTCAGGCGACCCTTTCGACGATCTCGCCGGCGATGCCTAGCTCGAACAAGCAGCGGGCGCGGCCCGCGAGGATCGACGCGCCGAGGAAGAGGAGTACGCCCACGCCGCCGCCCGCCAGTGGGCTCGACACCGGGACCTTCTCGACATCACCCGTGAGCTGCAACACCGCGGCGACACCGTCGCCATGCAGGTGGGTCAGACCTCATTCCGGGGCGTCATCGACGCCGTCGGCGCCGACTACGTCCAACTTCGCACATCGGCAGGCCGGGTCGACATCGCACTGGTCGTCAGCCACGAACGCACGCCGGTGCCGCTCGTCATCCGCGTCGTCGAACGTGCCCGTGAAGGCGGCCGGCGGGCCGAGCCACTGGCACGCACGTTTCGCGCGCGCCTGCTCGAATACGACGGCGAGGAGATCGACGCGGTGATCGGTTCCCCGCTCCTACCCGACAGCCTCCGGGGCCGTCTCACCATCGGGCGCGACCATGTCGTCGTGAGCGACGCCGACGGGGGCGACACGTACCTCCCGTTGGATCACGTCGCGTGGGCGCACCCGTGGAGGGAGTAGGCGCGCGCTACGCGCCGGCGCCGCGCTTGGTCGACGTCGACTGGTCGTGACCGGGCTGCGAGCGCAACCACTCGATCAGCTCGTCGCGGTGAAAGCGCATCTCCCGCCCGCCCGGGAACCGGTGGCACGGCACCTTGCCGTCGCGGACGAGCTTGCGCAGGTACTCCACGTGGACCTGCAGGAGCTCGGCCGCGTCGGCGGTGGTGAGGACCGGGGGAAAGTCGGCTCCCGCGTCGGCGTCGGGTGGGGACATGACCGCATTCTACCCCTCCGGCACTTCCCAATAGGGACTCTTGACATGCTGAAGCATCTTGAGGCATCCTCACTGCCGTCCTGATCGTGCCACGGGATATTGAGTGGCTTCTGACCGCCGCTTCAGGTTGGCGGCGGGCTCCACGGCTAACGGCGGGGGCGTTCTACCTTGGGGCTAGTGAATGCGGAACGCCGTGCTCACACCGCCTACCGACGTGCCGTTCTGGGCGACGGGCTGGAGCGTAAGGCGCGAGTAAGAGCACACCTATCGCCCAGCCGCGGGCGCGAGGTTGCCGCGCTCTAGGCGGCGATTCTCGATCGCCGCGAAGAGCAGTCGCAGTTCCTCCAAGTGGTGCACACAGAACGGCTTTTCGGGTTCGGCGGGCTGATCGCAATGCGCGTGCTCGCACAGTGGGACTGACTCAGGCATCACACCGACAGGCTGCTGTTCCGGTTCTCGCGGTTCGTGTTCGGGGGGTGATTCAAGTCGCGCACCTGGAGGCTCATATTCCGGCCAGTACTCAGACTGCACAGCTGGTTCTTCTTCCAATGGCGACGACGTGTCATCGCCCGGCCAGGCTTGCTGCTGCTTGAAGAGCGCCAGATACGCGTAGCCCTTGATGTTCTGTGTGAAGGTGCCGGTCATGGGCGTCGCCTGGTAGGCGACCAATTCCCAGCCTGTGCACCCGAGGTTGTTGAGGCGCAGATTGAGACGGGTCAACTCCGCGGCTTGACGCTTTTTGCGCCACCACCGCTCCGGGATGTTCATCGCCTCGACGTGATACGACCACCGAGTCATGCCGGTGAATCGTAGATCGGGCTAAACGGCAGGTGGGGGACCATCGCGGCAAAGGGTCGCCCGTTCCCGCAGTCAACGCGTCGCACGCTCCCGCACGCTACGCGGCGTCAGTGTTGCCCGGGCGGACAAAGAACGCCAAGGCAAGCCAAACAGTAGGTCTGCGACTAGTCTTTAGTGCTTCCGGGCGGAAGTGGGCTCTTGACGCGCGCCGAAAGGAGCCCACATGCGCACCCGGCGGTTCTGGGTCGCGCTCGCAGTACTCGCGTTGGCCGTGGCTGCGTGCGTTCCCAGCAAAGGTCCGACCGTGGGCAACTTCCACTGCCCCGTCTTCGGCTCGACGTACACGAACAACTACGGTCCGCGGGGCAGCGGCTTCCACTACGGCATCGACATGAGCGCACCGACCGGCACGCCCACATGGGCGGTCAAGTTCGGGAACGTCCGGTACTCGCTCGAGAGCGCAGGCGGGCTCGTGGCGTACCTGGTCGCGGACGACGGCAACGCCTACTACTACGCCCACATGTCGAACACCAACGGTGGCAACCGCCGGGTCGGCCAGGGGGAGCACATCGGCTACGTGGGACAGACCGGCCACGCGACGGGCCCTCACCTGCACTTCGAGATCCGACTCGGCGGCGTCAACGGCCAGCGCGTGAACCCCTACAACACACTGATCAACGCCGGGTGCTGAGAGCCCGCCGACGACTCGCCATCGCAGTGTTGGTCGGCGTAGGCGTATTCGGCGTCGCGGCGTGCGGGGACAGTCCGAGCCGGCTCACGATCAGCGGCAGGACCCATCGCTACGGCCAAGAAGTGGACTCCAAGACTGGAGGACGAGGCTCGTCGAGAACCGGCGGCGCTCCATCGCCATGCTGCCGAGCGGCGCTCCGGCACTGAACCGGGACGAGGCCCTTGAACTCCTCGAGCAGCTGAATGCCGCGCTCCTCGCTCTGCGGGAACTGAGGGCGCAGGGTGAGGTGCCGTGACCACTCGCGCCGGTACCGAGCATCAATGTTCCCCTGACGGCCAGTGCCCGAACCTAGCCCGCCCGCGGCGCCTTACCTGCCCCCGCCTTGAGCATGGCGGTGAGATACGGCACCGGCTTGGTTCCCGAAGGCGTCGTCGCTGAAACCAGCAGGTGTGCGTGCGGCTCCGCAGACGCGGTCTCGAACACCGTGCCCGCAGGCACGGGGGTTCCGCTCGGGGTCGTAGTTCGGAACGTGAACACCTTGACGCGCTTGCCATTGACCTTGACGGTCGTTGTCTTTACCGATCCCGCGTCCACAGAAAACGGTGGTGCGTACAGGCTCTTCTTCCTGAGCTTCGCGGTGGTCGGGGCCGCCTTCACCGCATCGATGCCAGCCACGAATCCCGTTGGGACGGAAGAACCGGAGGGGCAGTCCCACAGACCGCCATACACGTCCTCCACCGCCTCACTCTCGGTGTCGAGCGGGTTGACGACTACTCCTTCGGGCGGGATCTGACACGCCGGGTCCGTGTGGCCGACGGTCGAGCGCGGATCGATGACGACCTTTTTGCCATCGATGGTCGCCGGAATGTAGTCGGCTGGCTGCTTCGACAGCACCGGCTTCCCGCCACTGGCGAGCGACACGAGGTGTGCCACTTGCAGCGGCGGGTCTGGGCGTCGGTGGTGCACGCCCGCTCCGAACGCCGGCCCACTCGGTAGCAAAGCGACTGTCGTGGCCAGGCCGATCCCGGCCGCTGCGCCGACCCGAAACCGCCATAACGATCGAAGGCGTCGAGGGGTACGAACGGCCTTTGTCGTCGAAGACCGCACTCTGTGCATGGTTTGCTCCCTGCCTCGCATCCCGGTCCTGCCGCCGGGTGATCGGCCCCAGGCCGCACGCGAGAAGGCGGGAGGCGTCCAGATGGCCTCCCGCCCTTCGCTATGTGCGAGGGCCCCAAGCTTGGGGGGCGACGCCCTCGACGAGGATGCTCGCACTCGCGGCTAAAGGCCCAGTAAAGGCCCGTCCGATGTGGTGCAGATGTGGTGCAGCGGCCCGCGGGGTTGCGGTCAGGGAGCGATCGGGTAGTGGATGCGGAAGCACCGATTACAGAAGGAGGGCATCTATGAAGAAGAAGCTCTGCAGTGTCGCACTTGCCCTTTCGGCGGCTTTGCCTGCTGCGTTCGTCGTAACGTCCTCGCCTGCTGCGGCGCAGCCGCCCGGCCAATGCAAGCAGGTCAACGGAAACTGCAACGGCAAGAGCGAGGAAGCCCCGCCGAAATGCGAGGAGTTCTCGTTCGGCTGGCAGAAGAAGCTCGGCTGTTGAACTAAGCCTGAGCACGCGAGAAGGCGGGAGGCCGATGCCTAAAGGTCTCCCGCCTTCCGCGTACTTGGACGAGCTCCTCGATCAGCCGGGCCGACGAGGTCGACCGCGGCGGCTGGCCACCAGGGTCAGTCCTCGCTTGCGATCGCCCTGATGCGGCGAACGAACTCTCGCCACACTTTCGCTTCGAGTTCGTCTAGCTCGGCGATGGGCGCGTCCTCACCGGCGAGCCAACTGTCGAGCTCGGGGTTCGTTAAATAGGCAAGTCGGTTCGCTGCTTGTTCGGCGGCGGCGAAAAGCTGGCCGAGCACCGGCTCACCGACGACGACACGGGACTCGGCGGTCGCCATCGCGTCCGGGGGAACGAGCGTGCCTCTCAAGTACGCCCGGCAGACAGCTCGACCGGCGCGCCCTTCGTGACGCCCGCGTCGAGGCAACTGAGCAGGCGGTCACCGTCACTGTCGACGGCTCGGTCGAGTTCTCGCTGCTCTAGATCGTCGCACCGGGCGACGAGTTCGACATCACCGTGCGTGCCACGGCCCGGCCGCAGGCATCGCCCTGAGGTGTTCAGGCGTTGATGCACCGGATCGTCACATTCGTTTGGCACCGGGGGCGAACCGGGCTGGAGCCAACTCGAGCCGATGGTCCCGCTCCAGCCAGTCGGAAGCACGCGACCGTCCGGCAGCGTCATCGTGCTTGGTGCCCGCTGAAGCCACGAACTGCATCATCGGACCGGAGCCCGGCGGCGGCCAGTCGCAAACGGCTCGTAGTCGAGCATGTACTTGCCGGGGGGCGCCGACATGTTCAGCGGTGTCCCTCCGTACCCCGTCTGCACCGTGGTCGTCACGAGCTCGTACCCGGTGCAGCAGACTCTTCTCCAACGCGAGAACAGCGGCATGGTTATCCCCCCGATCAGGTCCTTTGACCGCAGTTCAGAATGACGACGGCAAGACGGCGGCACAACACCCGAGGGGAAAGTTGACACGCATGTCAGGAAACGGGTAACTCAATACCTATGGCCGAGCAGAAGCTGTTCTTCGACGACATCAAAGAGGGCGACACGGGGCCCGAGTTCTCCCACGAGCTCACCCGGACCGACCTGGTGATGTACGCGGGGGCGTCGGGGGACTTCAACCCGATGCACCACGACGAGGTGAAGGCCAAGGACTCGGGGCTGCCGAGCGTGTTCGGGCACGGCATGTTCACCGCCGGGATCCTGGGCAAGGCGCTGACCGACTTCGTCGGCGTCGGCAACCTGCGCGAGTACAAGGTGCGCTTCACCAAGCAGACCTGGCCCGGCGAGACGCTCACGACCAAGGTCACCGTGCAGAAGAAGTACGGGGAGCACGGCGAGCACCGCGTCGACCTCCACTGTGAGGTCGTGAACGAGGGCGGCGAGGCGAAGATCAGCGGCGTGGCCGTCGCCGCGCTCCCGATCCGCGGCTGATGGCGAGCCGGGCTCCGCGCTTCGACCTGCCGGCGCCCGACCCCGAGACCCAGCCGTTCTGGGACGCCGCTCGAACGGGCACGCTCCTCATCCGTCGCTGTGGCGACTGCGGCCGCTACCACTTCTATCCCCGGCCGTTCTGCCCCGTGTGCTGGAGCACCAACGTCGACTGGGTCGAGGCCAGCGGCCGGGCGACGCTGTACACGTGGTCGGTCGTTCGCCGCAACGATCTGCCGCCGTTCCCGGAGCGGGTGCCGTACGTGGCGGCCGTCGTCGATCTCGACGAGGGCCCGCGCATGATGACCAACGTCGTCGACTGCGACTTCGATGCCCTCGAGATCGGCATGCCGCTCGAGGTCCTGTTCCAGGAGACCTCCGAGGACGTGACGATCCCCGTGTTCCGGCCCCGCGGTGCTGAGAGCGCAGACCGGGGAGCGGCGTAGCTATCGTCACATCCGTGCCGAAGGACCAGCAGGACTGGACGTTTCCGTTCGAGGAGCCGCTCGACGAGGTCTTCCCGTCGTTGCACGCAGCGCAGAACGCGTGGCTCAGCCAGATCGACTCGCTCAAGGCGCCCGATCGCAAGACCCACGAGCTCATCCGCATGGTCTGCACCGTGATCCTGCGCAACGCCCCCGGCGTGCGTCGCCACGCCATGCTCGCGAAGGAAGTGGGGGCGAGCTGGGACGAGGTCCTCGGGTCGATCATGCTCACGCTGCCGGGCTTCGGGCTGCTCCCTGCGGTCGAGGCGATCCCGCATGCACGCGCCGGCTTCGATGCGGCCCCCGAGCCCGAAGAGGACGTGTGAGCGACGACGTCCCGTTTCGCATCCTGCCCCGCATCTCGGACCGGAACCGGCACTTCTGGACCGGCGGGGCCGAGGGCGAGCTGCGGTTCCTCCGCTGCCAGGACGACGGCACCTACGTGCACCCGCCGACGCCGCGCTGCCCGAAGTGCCAGGGCAAGAACCTCGGCGTCGAGGCGGTGTCGGGTCTCGCCACCGTGCACACGTTCTCGATAAACGTGCAGGAGTGGATGCCGGGCCCCGAGCCGCCGTACGTCGTCGCGATCGTCGACCTACCGGAGCAAGAGGGGCTGCGGCTCACGACGAATATCGTGAACTGCGCGCCCGACGACGTGCGGATCGGCATGCCGGTGCAGGTCGTCTTCGAGCGCCATGACGACGGCGACGAGTCGGTCTACCTCCCGCTGTTCGAGCCCGCGCCCTGATGGCCGTCGACGCGATCGAGCGGCGCACCGTGATCAGCGGCGCGGGGCAGTCCGACATCGGCCGCCGCCTCTTTCGTGACCCGCTCGACCTCACGCTCGACGCGTGCATGGCCGCCATCGAGGACGCCGGTCTCACCACCGCCGACATCGATGGCATCGCCACCTACCCGGGGCCGATGGAGACGCCGCCCGGCTTCTCGGGTGCGGGGCTCGTCGAGGTGCAGGACGCGTTGCGGCTCGACGTCGGGTGGTACACGGGTGGGATCGAGCTGCCGGGGCAGCTCGGCTCGGTGATCGACGCGTGCATGGCGGTGGCGGCGGGTCTCGCCACCCACGTGCTGTGCTTCCGCAGCGTCTACGAGGGCAGCGCCCAGGGCAAGCAGGGCCGCGCCGCGGTCATGCCCGGCGGCGGGGGCGGCGGCAGCTTCCGCGCCGGCGGCTTCATGCAGTGGAACGTGCCGTTCGCAGCGCCCTCGGCGGCAACATGGATCGCGATGTTCGCCCAGCGCCACTTCCACGAGTTCGGCACCACTCGCGAGCAGCTGGCCCAGATCGCGCTCAACGCCCGCAAGAACGCGGGCGTCAACCCGAAGGCGATCTACCGCGACCCGATGACGATGGACGACTATTTCGACGCCCGCATGATCTCGTCGCCGCTGTGTCTCTTCGACTGCGACGTGCCGTGCGACGGCGGCACGGCGGTGATCGTCTCGCACGCCGACTCGGCCGCCGATCTGCGCCGGCCGCCTATCCAGGTGGAGGCGGTCGGCACCGCGCTGTACGGCCGTCCGTCGTGGGACCAGTTCGACGACCTCACGACGATGGCATGCCGCGACGCCGCCGCCCAGATGTGGACGCGTACCGACGTCCAGCCGTCCGACGTGCAGCTGGCCGAGATGTACGACGGGTTCAGCTTCATCACGATGGCGTGGCTCGAGGCGATGCGCTTCTGCGGCAAGGGCGAGTCGGGGCCGTTCGTCGAAGACGGGCATCGCATCGCGCGCGACGGGGAGCTGGCGCTGAACACGCACGGGGGACAGCTGTCGGCCGGCCGTCTGCACGGTTACGGCTTCATCCACGAGGCGTGCGTGCAGCTGTGGGGCGAGGCGGGGGAGCGGCAGGTGCCGGGCGACCCCGAGGTCGGCGTGGCCGCGGCGGGCGGCGGTCCGCTGGCCGGATGCCTCCTTCTCACCAACCGCCGCTGAACCGGTCGCGCCCTAGGCTCGCCGGCCATGCCGGGGGGCGGCGACGATCGGCGGTTCTGGCGCATCCTGTTGCTGATCGCGCTGGCCGCGCTCGCGTTGCGCGTCGCCTACGTCGCGTTCGCGAAGACGAACCAGCCGATCCACGGCGACCAGCTCTTCTACAACGCAGAAGCCAACCGCCTGGCGCGCGGCGACGGGTTCCTCGAGCCGTTCGATCCGTGATGCGCCGGCGCCGACGCCGCACGTGGCCGCTGCTCGTCCCGGTGCTGATCGTGACGATCGCGTCGGCGATCACCTACGGGCAGACGCGTTTCCGCGTACCGGCCGAGCCGAGCATCGTCGTGCTCGCCGCCGTCGC
>JBKPDG010000139.1:0-4319 GCA_046727755.1 Actinomycetota bacterium | reverse complement strand
GCTCACGCTGCTCTGGGCAACCAAGGTGTTCCAGTCGACCCCTTCGCCGAACTCGACCGTGACCGCGCCGAACGCCATCGAATGCGAGCGCTCGGCGCCGTAGGGAAGCGTCTTGGCCGCCTCGGTTCCCGGCGCGCGATCAGTGACGTACAGGAGATCGACAGAGGCTTTCTGGCTATCGGCCGGAATATCCGCGAAAAGGGGCTGGGCCTGTTGCCCGACGTACACCGTCGGAGTGGGCATCAGGGGATCACGGCTCAAATGTCGTCGGCTCAATTCGGCCTCCGGTGCAGCAATCGCAATACTGTACGACACTCCCGCGGATCGATTTCGAAATTCGACGCGGCCACGTTACGGGACTGCAGACCGCGGGTCGGGCAGCCCTTCGCGTATCCGTTATGAAAACATGTTGGCGAACGCTCGAGTGGCGATATCGGCGACCGTCCCATTCCCTACCTTCTGCGTGTCGAGGTAGTGGAAATACGGCGGCATCTCGTCGAGCAGGATCAGGACGGGCTGGTCGCCCCCAAAGAGCTTGAGCCAGTCCTTCTCATCTGGCGCCTTGGGCCGCTGGTCCTGGAGACCGAAGGTCGACGTATCGGCGTCGATCCCGGAGCCCGTCGGGGTGCTGAGCGCCACCCCGAGGCTCGGCCCGCCGAACGGCACCGTGACGTAGGCGCCGTACTCGGCGCCGAGGATCTTCCACCCGCTGTTCCAGAGGACGGCGGGAGCGATCGAGAAGAGGCTCAGGTCCGTGTACGTTCACGGTACGGCCCGCGAGGCTGACCGACGAGACGTCGTGGCCGCTCGCGTCGCGCAGGCTGCTCGAGTCGTAGTAGATGGTGTAGACGGCGGCGTAGACGCCCTTGTCGGGCATGACGTAGTCGCGGATGTTGAAGGACCCAGGAAAGTAGTGCCCGAGCTGCCCGGCGTGGGCCGGCCCCGCCACCGCCGACACAGCCAGCAACCCGAACGCGACCAGGACCGGGAGCCCAGTCGAGGATCCCGTCCTCGTTTCATGCGTGCCTCCCCTTCACTCATGGCCAAGATCACACCCTCGGCGCCGGCCTCTGGAACTCTCGACCTCTGCCGTGATCGAATGCGCTCGGTCTCCCCAGTGGCTTGGCGACGTCTTCGAGCGACGCCCCGGCTCCATCGTCGCGGGCCCCTCCGATCCCTGCGGACCGGAGCACAGCGCCTCGCATCATTTCGTCAACTCGATGTCCGGCATCTTCCATGTCCCGTCGAACACGCCCTCCTTGGGGCCGTAGAAGCGGAAGAACGGGTAGAAGCCTTTCCCAGGAATCGTCTGGATCCAGTTGCTCTCCTGGCCCGCGGGGACCCCAGGTGAGGGTCTCATGCCGCCATCGCCGTCGAGGGGCGGCACACCTTCCGGGGAGGTGGCCCAGGTGAGTCGCGTGTCGTCTCGCGTCCGAAGACCGTCCGGCGCGCCGCCCCCCGAACAGCGGGGTGATGCGGCCGCGCCCTTGACCAGGGGTGGAATCGCCGGCGCATCCGCCGGCCCTCGGGCCACCCCTGTACAGGACGACCAAGGAGAGGAATTCGTCACTTTCCGTGAAGGCGCCGTAGTTCAGACGGCCCACGCGGCGGCAGGAGAGTCCTGGGACACGCAAGTGGCCGGGACGCCGGCGCCCGGGGGAGAAGACGAGGCCTCGACCGATGCACCTCCATGCTCCGTATGGGCGCTGGGACTACCGGCCGACGCCGTGGGTCCCGTGGAGTGGTGGCCGCCGAAGCGGCTCAAGCCGTATGCCCCACGCCACGTCATCTTGCCCACGTTCCGAGGCAGCCCGAGCTGGGCGATCCTGCAGCAGCTCGTCAAGGAATCCGGCGTGCGGGAGCCGCTCCTCGTCCTGGCCGACGGGCAGGTCGTCGATGGGGTGCATCGGCTCGAACTGGCCAAGATCCTGGGCCTGCCCGACGTGCCGGTCCGTGTGCTGACGGTGGCGAAGGCACTCCGTGAGGAGGACCGAATCCAGCTCGAGACGACGCTCGCCGTGCTCGCGGTCGGCCGCCGCCATATCGCGCCGTCGCGGGTGCAGGGACTCCTCCTCGGGCTCACCCAGGCGGAACTGGGGGCCGGCGTGCTCAACCGGGGCCTCGGCAACCTGCGGCGAGGTCGGACTCCCGCCCCCGGGCCTGAGGGACCCACGCTGCGGGCACTGGCGGCGTCGACTGGCGTGAGCTACGCACCGTCCGGCGCCTGGTGCGGGTCGGCCGCGAGGGGCCGGAGGATCTCCGGCGCGCGGTGGCGTCGGGCGACGTGAGCGTTAAGGAGGCCGATCGGCGGCTCGCCGCGGCCGGGACGAACCGGCCCCCGGGCGGCCCTTTGATCCTTCGAGCGCTTCCGGCGGCCGCCTGTGGGCGCGATCCAAAGCTCCCAGGTTTCGGAGGCCGCCCCGCATCCAGCACGGCGACGACCGGGGTCAGCCGGCCGCCGATGATCGTCACACCAGCGCCCCGGCCGGCGAGCGAGTCAGGCGCGGGGCCGCTAGCCGTGCTGGCGGCCGCTTCCATTCCGCCCGCCGTCCAGGCGTTCCTGGCCCTGTGCCACGAGCTGGACGCAGCCACGGAGCGGCTCCGTCGGGAGACGGCGCAGTGGACGGGCGAGCGGCGGGCCCAGCGGCGCCTCACGATCCGGCAGACGGCCGAGCACCTGAGCGAGCAGCTCGAATGGATGCAAGGCGCGGAGGCGACCCGCCGTGAGTCGAGCCCACACTAGCTCCCGTCCGGCGCGGGCCAAGGCGCGGAGCGTCGCGCTCGGCCTACCGGTCCCCCGGGACCCGGAGACGCGGGCGCTGGCGAGTCTCCGCCTCTACCCGCCGCGATGGGTGTGGCCGCCGAGCTTCGAGGGCGCGCATGAGTGGCGGGTCCTGCGCGAGGACATCGCCGTGAACGGGATCCGCACCCCGCTCCGCATCCTCCGGAACGGCTGGGTGATCGACGGGACCCACCGCTACCGCATCGCCCAGGCGCTGGGGCTCGAGACCGTGCCGGTCCAGGTCGTGCCGATCCCGCTGGGGCCGTCGGCCGATAATCCCCTGTCCACGGTCGACCGGCTCCGGATCGAGCGCACCGCCGTACTCGAGGCCCTGGGACGGCGGCACCTGACGCCACACCAGCGGGACGTGCTATTCCTCACCCTCGAGGAAGCCCACGAGTCGGCGCTTGGGCCGCCAGCGGCGCGCGCGGCCCGGCGTCTGGCGAACCTTCGGCGGCACCCGCCGGGACCGGAGGAGCCGCCGACGGGTCCCACCATCGACGCGGTGGCGCGCCTCTACGGTCTGCCGGCGTGCCGGCTGAAGCGGCTCCTGACGCTCGCGCACCGAGGCGACGCCGAGGTCCGGGACGAATTCAAGCGGGGGACGATCTCGCTCTGGCACGCCTACGCGAAGACAGTCGGCGCCGACGGCGACGCGAAGGAGGTCGAGCCGGTGGCGCGGTACGTCGACCAGCGATTCGCCATCATCGCCCGGATGATGGACGCCTGGGCCGCGTGCCCGCCCGAGGCGCGCGGCCGGCTGCTCGACGAGTTCGCCCGGTGGCTCGACCGGTTCCGCACGGCGGGGCACGAGGAGGAGGCCGAGGCGTGACGGTGCCGGTCGAGCCCCGGGACGCCTCGCGTGATGAGATGACGTGGCGGGCCCACCTCGTCCTCGCGCAGCTGATGCACTGCCGCGCGGTGGCCATCCTGTCAGCCGCCCAGCGCGAGGCGCTCGAGGTCGACGCGGGGCTGTCCCTGGGCGACTCGGCGGAGACCGGGCAGGCGCTGCTGGGGCTCACGTGGACCGAGGTGGTGGCCCTCGCGGACCGCATCGAGAACCCGTGGGACCACGGCGCCATCCG
Organism: Actinomycetota bacterium; assembly: GCA_046727755.1. Lineage (GTDB taxonomy): Bacteria > Actinomycetota > Acidimicrobiia > IMCC26256 > JACDBD01 > JALZAA01. The sequence goes on along the minus strand of JBKPDG010000139.1, from coordinate 452 downwards.
GAGCGCGGCGGAGACGTTCCGGCACGAGGGCCCCGCCGGCGTCGAGTCTCGCGCGCTCCGGGCCGCCCTCGTGCGCCGGGCCCGCCACGAGCTGAACGGACGGCGCGCGTGAACCTCGCCCTGCCGGCGGTGGGTCGCCACGTCCTCGGCTTCGGGTTCCGGACGCTTCGGCGGCTCGGGCTGCGGCCCACCGCGATCAACAGTCACGTGTCGCTGAGCCCCGCGAGCGTCAAGCGCTACACCGCCCGCCGCCATGGCGAGGAGCCATCAACAACGGTCGGCCGGCGGATGCGGCGAGAGCACGAAGGGGCGCTGGTGCTCTACTGGTGCGCCGTGATCGCCGAGTGGCGCCCGCTGGCCCCGGTGGCGCCAGGCCGCCGGCTCCTCGACGCGTTCTGCCCGGCGTGCCTGCACGTGCCGGTTCCGCCCGAGAGGACGCCCGCGCCACGGAT
>JBKPDG010000138.1:0-6511 GCA_046727755.1 Actinomycetota bacterium | reverse complement strand
GGCCTTTCGAGTCGCCGCCCCGAACGCACGAATCCGGGCCAACGCCCCGACCCGCACGTTTTCGAGGACGGTGAGCGCCTGGAACGGTTTCACGATCTGGAAGGTCCGGGCCAGGCCACGCTGGCAGACCTGGTGAGGTTTGAGTCCCCGCGTCGAGACGCCCTCGAACCGCACGTCACCGCGGTCCGGTTGAAGGAAGCCGGAGATGAGGTGGAAAAGGGTGGTCTTGCCCGCGCCGTTGGGACCGATGAGCGCGACGAGCTCGCCCGGCGCGACCTGGAGACTCACGCCGGCGACGGCCTGGAGTCCGCCGAACGACTTCCGGACATCCACGACCTCGAGCAGCGTCATTCAGACGCTACTCGATCGGCGCCGCGTCCATGCCCGCCGGACGTGCGGGTAGGCGCCCTGCGGGAGGAAGAGCACGGTCCCGATCAGGAGCAGGCCGTAGACGACGAGATGGAACCCGGTCCACCCGGGCCGGGCGAAGTAGACCCGCGCCACCTCGGCGAGCGGCGACAGGATCAGGGAGCCCAGGATCGGTCCGAGAAGCGTGCCGGCGCCCCCGACGACCGGGCGGATGATGATCTCCACCGATAGCGGGATCCCGAACACGGCGTTCGGCTGGAGCGAGAAGAGGTAGTTCGCGTAGAAGGCACCGCCGAGTCCGGTGAGGAACGCGGAGAGGACGATGGCAGCCAGCTTGAACCGGAAGGTGTCGACGCCCAGCGCCTCGGCCGCGTCCTCGTCCTCCCGGATCGCGACGAGGTACGCGCCGAGGCGGCTTCGCTCGACGAGCGCGACGACGCCGGTTGCGAGGAGCATGAGGGCCAGCGCGACGTAGTAGTAGGCGCGATTGTCCTGGAACTGGAGGTGCCAGGGGTTGCCGGTGAAGGTGATGTAGAGACCGAGCGCGCCGCCCATGGCGTCGGTGTTGAGCGTGACGATCCGGCACACCTCGGCGAACGCGACGGTCAACAGCACGAAGTAGAACCCGCGCAGCCCGAACCGAAAGCCCAGGCCACCGATGATCGCCCCCAGCCCCCCCGCCAGCACCGCGCCGACCAGCATTCCGATCCAGGGCGAGAGTCCCCAATGCATCGAAAGCAGCGTCGTCGCATACGCGCCCACCCCGACGAAGGCGGCGTGCCCGGCCGACAGCTGCCCCCCGTACCCTCCCAGCACGTTCCATGCCTGTCCGAGGTAGCCGTAGAAGAAAATGAAGATGAACACCGTGACGGCGTAGGAGGTGAGCACTGCCGGCAGGGCCAGCAGCACCACGACCGCCGCGGCGCCCAGCCACACCGCGCCCCGAGGCGCCGGCAGTCCACCGGTCACGCGCGGCGCCCGAAGAGACCGGAGGGGCGGAAGAGAAGGATGACGATCAGCAGTCCGAAGCTCACGAGCTCCTTCATCGAGGGCGTCAGGAACACCGCTCCGAGCGACTCGGCCACCGAGACGAGAAGGCCGCCGGCGAAGGCGCCGGGCAGGCTCCCCATGCCGCCGATGATGACGATGTTGAACGACGCCACGGATGCCGCCAGACCCGCCGACGGCGAGAACGGGAGGATCGGCGAAACGAGCGCCCCGGCGGCCCCCACGCACGCCGCGCCGATCCCGAACGCCACGGCGTACACCCGGCGCACGTCGGTCCCCACCACGAGAGCGCCGTACGGGTTGTCGGCGGTCGCCCGCATGCTCCGGCCGAGGTCCGTCCGCCGGAGGAACAGCCACAGCGCGCACGTGAGCGCGAGCGCTACGCCGAACGCCACGAGCCGGCCCATGTCCACGAACACCGAACCGATCCACAGCGTCGCCTGGCTGAGGGGAGAGCGCACCCGCTGAGGATCCGGCCCGAACGCCACCAGCGCCGTGTTCTCGAGCACGAGCGCCACGCCCAGGAGCAGGAGGATCTGCATCTCGTGCGGCGCTTCCAGGATCCGGTCCACGAGGCCGCGCTGGACGACAACTCCGAAGACGAACAGCACCGCCGCCGAGACGGCGAAGCCCAGCGCGGGATCGACGCCCAAGCGGGTCGCCAGGAGCCACGCCAGGTACATCCCCCAGACCATCATGTCCCCGTGCGCGAAGTTGACGACGCGCATCACGCCGAAGATCAGGGTGAGCCCGACCGCCATGAGGCTGTAGACGCCCCCGAACAGAATGCCGCTGACGAGACCCTGGGCGACCAGTGTGGCGTCCATCCGATCGAGCCGGGAGGAAGGGGGCCCGGCGGGAAGCGGGCGGCTCGGAGCCGGCGGCTCAGCCGCGCTCGTGACCGGCGGCCGGACCCTGGCGTCGGCCGGGATCCCCGCATGCCGCCGCGGGCGCCTTCATGGCACGTTCACCGCTTGGGTCGCGGGAGCACGAACTTCTGCTCGGCGGCGTCCTTGGGCCAGACCACGGCCGGCTTCTGTCCCAGGATCTGGATCATCGCGGTGGAGGCATGGGGGTTGTCGCCGATCTCGTTGAACACGACCGGTCCGGTCGACACCGCCAGGACCCCGGTGAACTGGCTCTTCTTGATGGCCTCTACGACAGCATCCGGCTCCCACTTGTCGAGCTTGAGGCCACTGCGACCCGCCCGCTCCAGCACGTCGGCTATCAGCATCATGCCGTCGTGGGAGAAGACGGAGTTCGTGTCGAACGTCTTGCCCCGAGGGTTGGCCGCGTCGACCGTGCGCTTCGCGTACTCCTCGGCCACCTGCCGGGTCTTCGGGTTCTTGAAGTTCGGCCAGGGCACGTTGTCCATGACGAACTCGATCTGCTCCCTGAGCTTGGCGATCTGTCCCGCCTCGTAGAGGCCGGGGCTGCCCGGACTCACGATGCCCATGGCCTCCACGCGCTGCTTTTCGATCTCCGGCAGCAGCAGGAGCGCGCTGGCCGGGCGGGTGATGGGCGCGATGATGTCGGGCTTCGCCGCTTTGAGCCTGGAGACCTCGGTCGACAGGTCGGCGGGCGGCTCCGGCCAGGGAATCACCTCGACGATGTCCCACGCCGGGCTCGCTGCCTTGTGGGCGGCCTGGAACGACCGCGCCTGGACCTGCCCGAAGAGGTCGTTGGCGTACAGGAGGACGATCCGCTTCGGCGAGATGGCGGCCTCCTTGAAGAGCTCGGTCATGAACTGCACCGCCCGCTGGCCGAACATGGCGCCGGTCGGGAAGTTGCGATAGACGTACTGAACCTTCTGCTGTCCCTCCTTCACCGACTTGGCGACGTTGGCCGTGATGGGATCGGCCGCCGAGATGTCGACGATGAAGGGGATCCGGCGCTGCTGGGCGACCGGCACCACGGCATTCGTGTCGCCGGAGCTGAACGTACCCATGAGCATCTGCGCGCCGGCGTTGACGAGCCGCTCGGCTTCCTGCCGGGCGACTTCGGGCTTCGACTGGGTGTCGCCGAGCAAGAGCTCGAGCTTCGCCCCGCCGAACGCCTTGATGCCGCCGGCCTGGTTGACGACCTCGGCGGCCAGCTGGGCGCCGAGCCGGCAGGCCTGCCCGGGCTCGGCCAGCGGCCCCGTGACCGTGTGCAGCACGCCGAGCTTGATTGTCGGCCCCTGAGCTCGAAGGATCCCAGGACACCCGAGGACGGACGCCCCCGCCGCGCCCATGCCCATCACGAATGACCGGCGTCGAATCGGAAGCCTCTGGCTCATCGGCAACTCCTCGCCTGGGTTACCGGAGCCCCAGCAGCTCGCGCGCGATGACGAGCCGCTGGATCTGGTTGGTACCCTCGTAGATTTGCATGATCTTGGCGTCTCGCATGAAGCGCTCCACCGGGAACTCGCGGGTGTAGCCGACGCCTCCGAAGACCTGGACGGCGTCCGTGGCGACCTTCATCGCCGCGTCCGCGGCGAAGCACTTTGCCATCGAGGCCTCGAGCACGGTGCCCGCAACACCCCGATCGACCAGGCTCGCGACGTGATGGACCATCAGCCGCGCGCCGTGCACCTGCATCGCCATGTCGGCGAGCATGAACTGCAGCCCCTGGAACGCCGCGATGGGCTGGCCGAACTGGCGGCGCTCCTTCGCGTACGCGGTCGCCGCGTCGAGGGCCGCCTGGGCGACCCCCACCGCCGTCGCCCCCGTCATGGGCCGCGTGAAGTCGAGCGTCCGCATCGCGATCCGGAAGCCCTCGCCCTCCTCCCCGAGCCGGTTCTCTGCGGGAACCTCGCAGTCCTGGAGGTGCAAGGCGACGGTCGGGGACGCGCGGATCCCCATCTTGCGCTCCTGCTTGCCGATGGCGAAGCCCGGGAATCCCGGCTCGACGAGGAAAGCGGTGATGCCGCGAGGGCCCGTGCCGGGATCCACGGTGGCGAACAGCGTGATCACACCCGCGTGCGATCCGTTGGAGCACCACAGCTTGGTACCGCTGAGAACGTACCGGTCACCCTTCCTGACCGCGGTGGTCCGGAGCGCCGCCGCGTCGGAGCCGGCGTCCGGCTCCGAGAGGGAGTACGCGGCGAGGACCTCTCCCGCAGCGATGCGCGGCAGGTAGCGGCGCTTCTGCGCCTCGGAGCCGGCCAGCAGGATCGGGTATCCGCCGAGCGGTGTCGCCCCCCAGTTTGTCGCGGTAGCCGCGCACGCCCACGCAATCTCCTCGGCCACCAGGGCAATGGCCAGCGCGCCCATGTCGCTGCCGCCGTAGGCCTCCGGGATCCAGATCCCCATCAAGCCCTGCTGTGCCAGCAGGCGCATGGGCTCGTCGGGATAGGTCTCCGTCTCGTCGTGGTGCGCGGCAACCGGGGCGATCTTCTCCCGCGCGATCGACCGCGCGAGCTCCATCACCATCCGCTGCTCGTCGGAGATGTAGTAGAGGTGCATTGGCCTACTCCCGTTTCTCGGGGGCGGGCCGGCGCTCCACTCCCCGCCCGCCGACGCTCATCGGAGCCGGAAGCTCCGCAGGATGGATTCGAAGGTCCCGGCCTCCCCGTCGAACTCTGCGGCGAGCGCCTGCCCGACGATCTCGAAGGCGCGACGGTCCTGGAAGGTGCAGAGCGCGGTCGCGCGCACCAGCGCCCCGTCCACGTAGCCCTTGAAGTCGAGCCGCGCCGCCGGTCGGCCGTCCAGACGGAGGGGCCGGGTCGGCATGACGGTCTCCGGATCGCTCATCCCGCTCCGGAGACGCTCGCACTCCTCCACGACGTCGGTCGGAGTCTTCGGCAGGTCCTGCACCTTCAACACCACCAGGGGCGCCACCTCTCGGCCGAGGACGGGGACCTTCGACACGATCACCGCAAACCCGGCGGCCTTCACGGGATCGACGTCACCGCTCGGCGCCGCCATCCCGGCGCTCTTCCGGGCGAGTTCCATGACCGTCGACGCGGTGATGAAGTGCCACCCAGGCGGCTTCTCGATCTGGACGCCGTAGCGCGGGTTCTGGTAGCGGTCTCCGTCCACCCGGTCCTGCGCCGGCGCCGGGACGGCGAGGAAGGCAAGGATAAGGTGGAGCACTCCGAGAAGCGCGGCCGGACGACGTCGTGCGGACGCGCCACGTCTACTCTGGCCGGTCGGGACGGGCGGCTCAGGAACCTGGGACCTCATCAGGTCCTGCTATTGAGCCGGATGGTCGTAGAACCCCTTGCCGCTCTTCCGACCGAGGTGTCCAGCCATGACCATGCGTCGGAGCAGCGGCGGCGGGGCGAAGCGGGCTTCGCGGAACTCCTGGAACATCACCTCGGCCACGTACATCGTCGTGTCGAGGCCCACGAGGTCAAGGAGAGTAAAGGGCCCCATGGGGTACCCGCATCCGAGCTTCATCGCCTGGTCGATGTCCTCCTTCGAGGCCACGCCCGACTCGAGCAGCCGGATCGCCTCGAGGAGGTACGGCACGAGGAGCCGGTTCACGATGAACCCCGTGGTGTCGTGGGCGGCGACGGGCGTCTTGCCGAGGGATTGCACGAACGACCAGGCGGTCTTCAAGGCCTGATCTCCGGTGAGGATCGTGCGGATGACCTCGACCAGCTTCATCACCGGCGCCGGGTTGAAGAAGTGGAGCCCGAGGACCTGCGCGGGCCGCTTCGTCGCGGCCGCCAGCTCAGTGATGGTGCACGACGACGTGTTCGACGCCAGGATGGCGTGCGGAGGGCAGATCCGGTCGAGGCGCGCGAACGCCTCCTGCTTGACGGCAGGGTTCTCGATGATGGCCTCGATGACGAGGTCGACGCTCGCGAGGTCATCGAGCCGCAGGGTGCCTGCCAGGCGGCCCCGCGCGGCGTCCCGCTGCTCCGGTGCGAGCCGACCCTTCTCGACCAGGCCGTCGAGGCGCCGGTGGATTCCGTTGAGCCCCCGGTCCAGCAGGCCCTGCTCCGTCTCGACCACCGTGGTCGCGTACCCCGCCCGGGCAACGACCTCCGCGATGCCGCCGCCCATGAGGCCGCATCCCACGACGCCGACCATCGAGATCGTCATGCGCCGTCCGCTGGGGTCGATCCTAGAGGCGCGTGCCGGTGTCGGCGGAGCGCCGCGGCGCGGGCGCACCGGTGGGCCCATGGTGCATCCCGCTGCTCAGC
>JBKPDG010000137.1:0-6364 GCA_046727755.1 Actinomycetota bacterium | reverse complement strand
CGTGATGAGGTGGATCGCCTCTTCCATCGGGACGAGCTTCCGACCGCGGATCATGTCGGCGAGGAACACGGTCGTGTACGGCGCGCCGCACATGCGGTCGAGGTGCGCGCCGGCGTCGGACCCGCCGATCAGCACGTTCGGGTTGCGCCAAGCGTCGGCGCGCAGCTTCCACGAGTCCTCGTCGTCGTCGGGCGGCATCGGCCACAGGACCGTGCGCAGCTCGTCGTTGATGACGATGTCGACCAGCGCATCGAAGGTCTCCGTGCCGCGCTCCTTCGCCAGGTCGTAGACGGCGCGGCCCTTCAGGCCCTCGTTGGCAGCCGAGTAGGTGTCACCGATCTGGTAGCGGCCCCACGAGGCGAGGCGACGGAATACCCCCGCTTCCTTGGATCGGGCGCGCTCGTTCATCCACTGTCGCGTCGCCGGGTCGCGCAGCTTCTCGATGCGCTCGGGCACGGGGAGGTTCATGACCTCGTTCCAGCCCGGGAGCATGAACAGCGCGCAGTAGTTGCGGAAGCTCATGTTCATCTCGACGAGGATCGGCATAGTCAGCGCGATCGCTTTGCCGCCGCGCGCGGCCGCGTTCTCACACGCGGCCAGCTGCGTGCGGTAGCGCTCGGGCTCCTTGGCGTCGACGGTGAGGACGTTCCAGTTGAGGGGGCGTCGAGCGGCGAGTGTCATCTCCGCCATCTGCTCGACCTCATCGTCGCGGAAGCCGCGCATGCAGCCGTCGGTCACGTACTCGAGCGTGGTGCCCTCGTGGTCGCGCACGGCGCCGCACAGCGCGAGCACTTCTTCCTTCGACGCCCATCGCGAGGCGACGGGTTGCCCGTCCCCGTCGGAGTGCGTGAACGCGAGCGTGGTCGAGAAACCGATCCCGCCGGCCTCGATGGATTCGTGCAGCAGCCGCACCATCTGATCGACCTGCTCGGGCGTGGCCTCGTTGCCGACCGCGTCCGCTCCCATCACGTTGCGCCGCAGCGCGCAGTGCCCGACGTTGAACATCGCGTTCACCGCGACGTTGCCGTCGAGCCGGTCGAGGTAGTCGCCGAACGACGACCAGTTCCACGGCACGCCGTTCTCGAGCGCGGGGAGCGGCATGCCCTCGACCCTGGCCATCATGCGTCGCAGGTAGTCGGCGTCCTGCTCGGCGAGGGGCGCGAGCGTGAACCCGCAGTTGCCGTTGGCGATCGTGGTGACGCCGTGCACGCTCGACGGCGATGCGAGCGGGTCCCAGAACAGCTGCGCGTCGTAGTGCGTGTGCGGGTCGACGAAGCCGGGGGAGACGACGAGGCCGTCGGCATCGATCGCCTCGGTGGCCGGCTCGTCGATGCCGCCCGGTTCGGCCACGGCGACGATCCGCCCGTCGCGCACGCCGACGTCGGCGCGCCGCCCGGGCGCTCCCGTGCCGTCGACGACCGTGCCGCCGTGGATCAAGTAATCGAGCATCGTCCCCCTCGGACCGGGTGAAACGCGTTCTATTTTGCGTCCGGCGCGATGGCAAGCGCAACCGGACTCGACGGGCGGTCACAATCGCGATGTCCGACGACCGGAGGTGACCGTGGCGGACGGCGAAGGGACATCGCCTGAGGCGGCAGGAGAACCGAGCCCGTCGGCGATCTCGTTCATCACAACCGAGCACTTCACGCTGCAGGGCGCCCGTGCGTCGACGATCGCCGAGTCGACCGGCCGGGCCAGCATGTTCTTGGCGTCGGTCTCTGGCGGCCTCGTCGCCTGGGGACTTGTGGCCACCGCAACCGGCGCCGGCGGCGGGTTCTTCACCTTCGGGCTGGTCCTGCTGCCGACCCTCGCGTTCGTCGGGCTCGTGACGTTCGAGCGCACGTTGCAATCCGGTATCGAAGACTTCGGTTACGCGCGCCGCATCGCCCGGCTACGCGCTTACTACTTCGACAATGCGCCGGCGCTCGCTCCCTACCTCCTCAGCGTCGAGCCGGCGGCGCGACTCCGCGTCCAAGGGCTCCGCGGCGGCTACTTCCAGGCGTTCCGGACCATCGCCGGCATGGTGGGCGTGATCACCGCGGTTCTCGTCGGCTCCGAAGCCGGCCTCGCCGTGATCGCGGCGTTCGACGCGCCGGCCGCTTCGTTTGTGACGGGCGGTGTGGCAGCGCTCGGTGTGCTCCTCGCAATGATGAAATTCCAACGGGGAGTTTGGGCCCGAGCTGCGGCGGATCCGATCACCGCCGATAAAGCCTCGAATACCTGAGCACCAGGACGTGCGAGCGGGAGATATCCGTCGCCGACGCGGGGTCTGGAACTACCGTCGAGAAGCGGCGCGACCGAGCGAGAGGCGACGCATGGTCGAGGTTGTTGACCCGAGACAGCCATCCGAAGCCGGGAGATTGGCGCGGAAGAGCACCAAGGAGTTCGAAGCCGGGAATGTCGAACAGGCGCAGGAGCTCGCAGGCGAGAGCGCGCTGGCGGCCGCATACACGCACCTGCAACAGATCGTCGGGGTTATGGCAGTCCTCCTGCCGTTCGTTCTCATCGTCGGAAACAGGGCGTTGACGGGTGACGAGCTCGAGAGCTCGATTAGTGCCTATTACCACACGCGTATGGGTGACGTCTTCGTCGGCGTGCTCTGGGCGCTCGCGGTCTTCTTCCTCTCCTACAACTACAAGCCGCTGCCGGGATTCAACCTCGATAACAAGCTGAGCACGCTCGCCACTCTCGCCGCAGTGGGCGTCGCCGTCTTCCCGACCACGAGTGACGCCTCGGTTGCCACACAGAGCGAGCAGGTCGTTGGCCGCGTGCACTTGGCTTTCGCGGGGCTGTTGTTCGGCCTCCTTGCTGTATTCGCGCTCTTTCTGTTCCCGAAGTCGAGTGGGGCCATGACGCCCGAGAAGCGGCGCCGCAACGCGCTCTATCGCACCTGTGGTGTGATCACCGTCGTAGCGATGGTGTTGGTGCCCGTGTCGAACTTGTTGGACCCACCGGACTGGTTGCACGCGTTCTTCTGGTTGGAGACGACCTGTGTCGTGGCGTTCGGTGTCTCCTGGCTGGTCAAGGGCGGATTCCTCGGCATCCTCGCCGATCCGAAGCCGGTACCCGCCGTCCGGCGCTAGAGCTCGTTTGATCAAAGGGGAGACGCCGTGGACCGTCAGGCGATGGAGCAGTTGTTTCGCCAGCATCGCGAGGCGGAGGCGCGTCGCGACTACGACGCCGTCATGGACACGTTCACGTCGGACTGTTACTTGGAGACCATCGCGCTCGGACTCCGCAGCGAAGGACGCGAGGCGGCTCGTGCCGCATACGTCGGTTACTTCACCGCGTTCCCCGACCTCACGCCTGATGACCAGGCAATGGCCTTCGGCGACGACGCGATGGTCGCGTGGGGCTTCCTTCGGGGCACCAGCGGCGGCGACTGGCTCGGCGTTCCGCCTTCGGGCCGATTCTTCGCCGTGCCGTTCACGAACGTCGCCCGGTTCTCGGGCGATCTGATGACGGGCGAGAGCATCTACTTCGACCTGGCAACCTTGTGCGAGCAGGCTGCGCTGCCCCTCGACGAGATACGCGCCGCCGCGAAAGCGCGGGTCGCAGCCAATTCTCGACAGTCGTAGCCGCGACGCCGCCAACGCCTCGTAGACAGGGGCGTCGCCCGCGATCGAGCGCAGATCGGCGGTCTGGCGCGGTTTCGCGGCCTCGCTCGGAGCTTCTGCATCAGCGCTGCCGCGTCCGCCTCATTCGCTCGTCAGCTCTCGCGAGCCCTTATCGAGTCAGGAAGCCGTCAGCGCGGCTGACCTGCCACATGTGACCGTCGGGGTCGGTGAAGGCGCCGGCGTATCCCCATTTCTGGTTTCCTGCTTCGAAGACGATCTTGGCGCCGACGTCCTGCGCGCGACGCATCAGCTTGTCGACTGCGGCATCGGTGGCCAGTCCAATCAGGACCTGACACTCATGCGTACCCCGCGGCGATCGTTTGCGATCACCGATCACCCACCCGAAGCCGCGCGTCGGAATCAGCATCACACGCAATCCGACGCTGATCTCGAACTGCAGGGGCTCGGGTAGACCATCGTCACCCAACTCGCCCACGGTCGCGAACCCGAGGGCGGTGTAGAAGTCGTGCGATACCTGGCGATCTTTGATGGGTAGGCACACCGTTGCTCGGTCAGGCTTCACGATTCCTCTCAGGACAGTGGGTCGCCCTGAACGACGACCGCGGCTCAGCCCAGGATGTGCTGGTGGTCCAGCAGGATGCGGCCGTCGTCATCGAGTACGAGCACGTCGTAGCCGCTCCCGGCGACGCTCCCGTCCGCGACGGTGACCATGTCCCATGCCAACCCGACAAGACCGGGTGCCAGAAGAACGGCATCGCCGCCTGCCGCCTTGAACGTGTATTCGCCGGGCTCGATGAACATTTCGTACGCCCGGGTCACCCGACGATCGATCTCGTCGTGGCCGCGCACCTCGAGACGAGGCACGGGGAAGGCCAACTCGGTGGCCGCATCCCGCATCGCCTGGGGCGGGTCCACCAGTACCTGCGCCCCATTGGTCGCCCACAGGTCCGCGACCTGCTTGGACCGCGCGTGCGGGTCGGCTTCGGTCCAAAGCGCGAACCATCGCCTGGTGAAGTCCACCAAAGCCTCGTGATCGAGTTGCTTCCCCATGATGTCTTCCTCCTCTCTCCGGGTGGCGTATAGCTCTATAGACGGCCACCACGTGCAGAACTCATCGCCGGCGGCGCTTGACATTGCGAACGGCGCATAGATTGCACCTCCTGGTGCAGGGCACGCGCACAGACTCATCACGGCCCCGCCCTACAGATCCGGCAGGTGCATGTCGAGGTTGGGGGCTTCGATGCCGCCGTCGACCTCGAGGATCTTGCCGGTGACGAAGCTGCTGGCGGGGGAGGCGAGGTAGAGCGCGGCGATGGCGATGTCGTCCGTCTCACCGAGCCGGCGCATCGGCGTCTTGGCGACCATCTCGTTGCGGAGATCCTCGTTCGTGAGCACGATCTCGAGTGCCGAGGTCGCGACCGAGCCGACCGCGATCGCGTTGACCCGCACGCGGGGCGCGAGGTCGAACGCCAAGAGGCGGGTCATGTGCGACAGCGCGCCCTTCGCCGTGCCGTAGGCGACGAATCCCCGGTCCGTCAGACGGCCCATCGCCGACGAGATGTTCACGATGCTCCCACCGTCGCCGGCGAGCATGTGCGGCACCGCGAGCTTGCTGAGCGTGAACGCGGTTGTGACGTTGAAGTGGAACGCGCCCTCGAACGCCTTCTCGCTCGTGTCGAGGAACGGGCCCGGCATGCTGCCACCGGCGTTGTTGACCACCACATCGATGCGGCCGAACTCGCTCATCGCCTGGTCGACGATGAGCTCGAGGTTGGCCGTTTCGTTCACGTCGCACGGAACGCCGAGGGCTCGGCGGCCGAGGTCGGCGGCCTGGTTGGCGACCTCTTCGAGCTGCTCCTTCGTGCGCGCCGCGATCACGACGTCGGCGCCGGCTTCGGCGAACCCGAGGGCGCACGCGGCGCCGATGCCGCGGCCGGCGCCCGTCACGATGGCGACCTTGTCGGTGAGGCTGAAACGCTCGAGCAGCATCAGGGCTCCTTAGCGAAAGACGAGGGGGGCGCGCTTCACGCCCGCGATCACTGCTGAACTGCTGCGCGCGACGTCGCCGGCGGGCTCGACCGCATCGAACCGGTCGAGCAGCTCCTCGAGGAGCACCCGCGCCTCGATGCGGGCGAGTGTCGCGCCGATGCAGAAATGGGCACCGAAGCCGAAGGCCACGTGGTGGTTGGGATCACGCCCGATGTCGAACCGGTCCGCGGTCGGCCCGAACTGGCGCTCGTCCCGGTTGGCCGACGCGTAGAGCATCAGAACCGGCTCACCCTCGCGGATCGCCCGACCGGACAGCTCGGTGTCGTGCGTCGCGGTCCGCATGAAGCTGACGACCGGGCTCGTCCAGCGGAGCATCTCCTCGACCGCCGTGGGGACGAGCGCACGGTCGCGGCGCAACCGTTCCCAGTCAGCCGGGCGGTCGGCGAGCGCCAGCAACCCGCCGCTGATCATGTTGCGCGTGGTCTCGTTGCCCGCCACGAGCAGCTGGACGAGAAACATCGTGAGCTCGGCGTCGCTGAGCCGGCGTCCGTCGATCTCGACGTGGGCCAGCACCGAGATCAGGTCGTCACGGGGGTCGGCGCGACGCTCGACGGTCGTCGCGAGGAGCGTCTCGTGCATGTCCGCCTGCAGCGCTGCGCGCTTCTCCTCGGTCCAGTCGGTCGCGCCGGGGATCACCGCTTCCGACCACTCGAAGAAGCGCTGCCAGTCCTCGTCGGGCATCCCGAGCAGCGCGCTGATGATGTACAGCGGGAAGGGCACCGCGACGGCCTCGACGA
>JBKPDG010000136.1:0-3868 GCA_046727755.1 Actinomycetota bacterium | reverse complement strand
GCGATCGACCTCGTGCTGCCGTCCCTGCCCGGCTACGGCTTCTCCGGCGAGCCGACCGAGCTCGGCTGGAGCGCCGTCCGCACCGCGCAAGCCTCGGCGGAGCTGAAGCGCCGCCTCGGCTACACCCGCTACGTCGCCCAGGGCGGCGACGTGGGCGCCCTCGTCACCGACGCGATGGGCGGCCAGGCACCCGAGGGATTGGTCGGCATCCACCTGAACCTACTCCCCGCGGCGATCGCCATCCCCGATCAGCTGCCGGCGGAAACCGAGCAGGAACGCGCCGCGCTCGACGCGCTCGCCGCCTTCAGGGCGACCGGCTTCGGCTACTTCCTGGAGATGGCCACGCGGCCGCAGACGATCGGCTACGCCCTGCTGGATTCACCCGTCGCCCTTGCGGCCTGGTTGCTCGACCACGACACCGACAGCTACTACAAGATCTCCCGCGCGTTCGTAGACGGCGAGCCCGTGGGCAATCTCACCCGGGACAGCATCGTCGACAACATCACGCTGTACTGGCTGACGGGCACGGGGGTCTCGGCGGCCCGGTCGTACTGGGAGGACGGCCAGCTCCTCGAGGCGCTTGCGGGCGGCCAGGCTCCTCCGAAGGTGTCGATCCCGGTCGGCTTCACCACGTTCCCCGACGAGATCTTCCGCGCCCCGCGCAGCTGGGTCGAGAAGGCCTACCCCAACGTCACCCACTTCAACGAGGTGGACAAGGGCGGGCACTTCGCCGCGTGGGAGGAGCCGCAACTCTTCACAGAGGAGCTGCGCGCAGCCTTCAAGCCACTGCGCTAGTCGACACGCGTGGGCAATGCCTCACGAGACAGCAGACCTGGCCTGATCCGTTCGATCGTCCATCGGCTCGCGGGCGAGGAGGTTGCGCTGGGAGTCGAAGGTCGTCTCGGGTCCTTCGAGGGCGCGACGGGATGGCTCAACTCCGACCCGCTCACGCCCGAGGACTTGCGCGGTCGGGTCGTTGTCGTCGACTTCTGGACCTACACCTGCGTCAACTGGCTGCGCACGCTGCCGTACCTGCGGGCATGGGTCGCCAAGTACCGGGACGACGGCCTGACCGTGATCGGCGTCCACACGCCCGAGTTCGGGTTCGAGCAGAACATCGACAACGTCGTCGCGCAGTCGCGCAGCCTCGGTGTGGAGTACCCGGTCGCGATCGACAGCGACTACGCCGTGTGGGGCGCCTTCGCGAACCACTTCTGGCCGGCGGTGTACATCGCCGACGAAGAAGGCCGAATCAGGTTCCACCACTTCGGCGAGGGCGAGTACGCCATGACCGAGATGGTCATCCAGCGGTTGCTGCTCGACGCCGGCGCCGACGGCATCGATCAGGACCTGGTGATCGTCGAGCCGCGCGGCCTGGAAGTGGCCGCCGATTGGCAGACGCTGGAGTCTCCGGAGACGTATGCCGGCTACCGCCAGAGCACGGGCTTCGCCCAGGAAGATGTCGCGAGCTTCGACGAGCCTCGCGACTACGCGCTGCCGGAACGGCTGCGCCTCAACGAGTGGGGACTTTCGGGGACCTGGACGGTGGCCGGGCACGCCTCGGTCTTGAACGAGCCTGGGGGTCGGATCGCGTTCGAATTCCATGCGCGCGATCTCAACCTCGTGATGGGTCCCTCATCCCGTGGAGCGCCGATCCCGTTCCGGGTGTTCCTCGACGGCCAGCTCGCGCAGGACGCTCACGGGAGCGACGTGGGCCCGGCGGGCAGCGGGACGGTGCGCGACCAGCGCACGTATCAACTGATCCGCCAAACCGGAGCGATCTCGGACCGCCTCTTCGAGGTCGAGTTCCTCGACGCCGGTGTCGAGGCGTACTGCTTCACCTTCGGCTGACCCTGGACATTGGACCGCACCGAACGACGCGTCAGCCAGCGGGCGACAGAGCGCAGACCCGGCCAATATGTGCTTCACGCCATCCTCAACGGCAGACTGAGTTCATGGCCAAGTACTTGGTGAACAAGAGGGCAGTCACCAAGGCCCGGGACCTGATCGACACCCGTCAGTACCGAGTGCGCAGCCGGTGGGCTGACGTCCAACCACGGGCGGCCGAGCAGAACGCGTTCCTCAAGGCTCATGGTTGGGCGGAGTACGCGTCCTGGCACCTCGCGCTCACCGATGGCGCACCCGACGAGACGAAAGCCCGCTATGCCTTCGTGTTCGGCGATTTTCATCGCCTGCACCGCATGGGCTTGATCGCCTGCTACTACCGGGCCGCCGAGTGGGAGCACACCGAGGTCATGCGCGCCGCGCACAACCTGCTTCTCTACTTCGACAAGTCGAGAACGTGATCACCATCCCTCCGGTCGAGGACACGACGCGCATACAGCCCGAGTAGCTCGGGGACGTCTACGAGAACTGCGTCGTCGGCCGCCGTCGTCAGCACCTTGGGAGTGTCACAGGCGGAGCCGCCATCTCGTCTCTGTAGGTGACCGAGACGAGTAGGAGCTTTCCATGAAGGTTTTCGTTGCCGGGGCTTCGGGTGCTTTGGGGGTCCAGTTGGTCCCCGAGCTCGTGGCCGCCGGCCACCAGGTTGTAGCCATGACCAGGACCGCGTCGAAGCAGGATGGGCTGCGGGCATTGGGGGCGCGGCCGGTTGTCGTCGACGCCCTCGATCCCGATGCCGTGGCGAGGGTGGTGGGCGAGGCCGAGCCGGAGGTGATCGTGCATCAGCTCACGGCGTTGTCCGCGACGATGCGGGCGAGGGACCTGCGGCACCCCGAGCGTTTCCAGGCCGCGACCAACCGGTTGCGCACCGACGGTACGGACCATCTCCTGGCCGCCGGCCGGGCCGTGGGGACGCGGCGCTTCGTGGCGCAGAGCTTCACGGCGTTTCGATTCGCCCGCACGGGCGGGCCGGTGCTGACCGAGGACGATCCCCTCGATCCCAATCCGCCGGCGGGGATGCAGCTGGGCGTGGCGGCGCTCCTCCATCTGGAGCAGGCGGTGACGACGATCGAGTGGGGCGAGGGCCTCGCGTTGCGGTACGGCGGCTTCTACGGCCCGGGGACCGGAATGAGCGCGGACCCGGACGAGATGATGCCTGCGCTGATCCGCAAGCGTCGGTTCCCGCTGATCGGCGACGGTGGCGGGGTGTGGTCGTTCATCCACATCGAGGACGCCGCCGCGGCGACCGCCACCGCGGTCGAGCAGGGCCCGGCGGGTATCTACAACATCGTCGACGACGAGCCCGCGCCCGTGCGGGAGTGGCTGCCCGTGCTGGCGAGCGCGCTGGGTGCCAAGCCGCCGAGGCGCATCCCACGCTGGCTGGGGCGGCTGGCGGCGGGTGAGGCGGCAGCTATCTCGATGACCGACGTGCGGGGCGCCTCGAACGCCAAGGCCAAGCGCGAGCTCGGCTTGCAGCTCCGGTATCCGAGCTGGCGGCTGGGCTTCACCAAAGGGCTCGGCTGACATCATGTCGGGAGTGCTGATCGTGGAGGAACTTCGGCCCCAGGCGTTCGCGGTGGCCTACCGGATGCTCGGCAGCGTGAGCGAGGCCGAGGACATCGTGCAGGAGGCATTGCTGCGGCTGCATCTCACGCTGCAGCATGGCGAGCGGATCGAGTCGCCACGCGCCTATGTCTCGACCGTGGTCACCCGGCTGTGCATCGACCAGCTGCGATCGGCTCGGGTCCGGCGCGAGAGCTACGTGGGCGAATGGCTTCCCGAGCCGCTGGTCGACGACGGTCGCAGCGACCCGGCCGACCATGCCGAGGTAGCGGACTCGTTGTCCTTGGCGTTCCTGGTATTGCTCGAGAGCCTGACGCCCGAGCAGCGGGCCGCGTTCCTGTTGCGCGAGGTCTTCGACTACCCGTACGCGGAGATCGCCGCCATCATCGGCACGGGCGAGGAC
>JBKPDG010000135.1:0-4319 GCA_046727755.1 Actinomycetota bacterium | reverse complement strand
TCAACGCGCCAATCTTCGCGCCCACTGTCACCACGCCGGAGCTCGGCACGGTGACTCTCGAGAGGATCTTGAGCGTCGTGCTCTTCCCCGCCCCGTTCGCCCCGATCAGCCCGATCGTCTCGCCCCGCCGCACGTCGAAACTCACGTCCCGGAGCGCCCAGAACTCGTCCCGGGGCCGCCTGGCCCCGAGGACGATGCGACGCGCGAGCGTGGCAGCCTCGTCGCGCAGCGAGAAGTACCAGCCCTGGTGCAGCCGGTACTTCTTCGACACCCGGTCGAAGCGGATCACGACGTCGCCCATGGTCAGATCACGTCGGCGAAGGTGCGCTCGGCCCGCTTGAACAAGAGGTACCCGGCGGTCAGCAGCACCACCGCGACGCCGACGCTCACGCCCAGGGACTCGAGGTCGGGGGCCTCCCGGTGCAAAATCACGCGCCGATAGGCCCCGATGATCCCGGCCATGGGATTCAGGAGATAGATCGGCCGCAGCCACGCCGGGACCACCGTCAAGGGGTAGGCGACCGGGGACGCGAACATCCAGAGCTGCATCAAGAGCGGCAGCCCATGTCCCACGTCCCGGAAGTGGACGTGGACAGCCGACGTCACGCAGATCAACCCCAGCGTGAACGCCACCTGGACGGCAAGCACCGGGAGGACCCAGAAAACGCTCAACCCTACCGGGATCTGGTAGTAGAGCAGCAAACCCGCGAAGATCGTCGAGCTGACCGCGAGATCCAGGCCGGCCGACAGGAGAACGGCCAGGAGCAGCGTCTCGCGAGGGAAGTAGATCTTCCGGACGAGCGTCGAGTTCGCCGCCATGGCCAGGGTCCCCTGGGACACGGACATCGCGAAGAACGTCCAGAAGAGGAGCGCGCTGTACACGAAGACTGGATACGGCACACCGTCGCTCGGCACCCCCGCGAACTTGGAGAAGACCAGCGTGAATACGACCATGAGCGACAAGGGCTGCACGATCGCCCAGGCAATGCCGAACGCTGTTTGCTTGTAGCGCGCCCGGACGTCGCGCTTGGCGAAGGTCAGCACGAGGTGGCCATGCTCCACCAACTCCGCGAGATGCCGCGTCAAGATCACTGCCGTGTACCTCGGCCCGGGACCGAGGGCTCCACCGGCAGGGCGGGCGAGGGGGTCCCGGTCGCCCGGACAGTCGGCGCGGTCTCCACCAAGGGGTCCTCCGGGCACACCCCCGCAATCCGGTACCACGCCAGCTTGGCCGCGAAGGTGGGAAGGTGATGCTCCCAGGGGCCTCCGCGCCGGAGCTCCCAGGGGTTAGTGTGGCGGCCGTTCACCCCGAAGCGCGTCGTGGCCGCACACGTGAACCCGGCCCGCCGGACGAGGCCGACGACCGCCGGCGTGTAGTCCTCGGTCCCGCCGTTGGGATAGGCGAAGGCACGCGGCGCGCGGCCACATGCCGCGGCGATGGCATCCCGGGAGCCGACGATCTCGGCCCACGCTCGCCCGCTCTCGATCTGCGAGAGGATCGGGTGCGACACCGTGTGGGCCCCGATCGAGAAGCCGAGCCTGGCGAGCGCCCGGACGTCGTCCCAGGAGAGCATCGAGACCGGGCGGGATGCTTCGGCCGGCACGTCGAGACGCTCGCACAGGGCTTCGACGGCCGCGCGACAGGCGCTGTCCGGCAGCCGCTTCAGGTGCCGCAGCATCAGGTCGAGCACCCGCAGGCGCTCGGAAGACCCTGCGAGGCTGAATGCCTCCCCCCAGGGGCTGACCACCGAACTATCCTTCGTCCGCTTCAGCGCCAGCGCCAGCCGATCCACCCAGGGGATCTCGCCCGTCCCGATGAATCCCGTCGCCAGGAAGATGGTCGCCGGCACGCCCAGGCGCGCGAGGATCGGGGCGGCGTGGGTCAGGGTGTCCCGGTAGCCGTCGTCGAAGGTGATGGCGACCGCCCCAGGCGGAACGTCGCCACGCCCGATCCGATCCACGAGCTCCTCCACCGTCAGGACCCGGTAGGCGCGCGCGATGTAGCTCATGTGCTGCTCGAAGATCCGTGTCGGCACCGCCGGGAAGAACGGGTCCTCGTCGTCGTTCACGCGGTGGTACGTCAGGACCTGAAACGCAGACCGACCTCTGCCGTACCGGGCCGCCAGCTCGAGCAGCCGGATCAACCGTGCGTGATACACGGCGCTGGCGACCCAACGGATGACCTCGGAGCGTCTGGATCCGTTCATGCCACCGCGATGCAGTCGACGTGCCGCCGCTGCCAGAGCTCGAGCATCAAGACATTCCAGAGGATGTCACCGTAGTACGGCGTCCGGTCCGCCTCGTGCCGCTCGAACAGCCACTCGACGGCCCCCGCGCGCAGGTGCCCGCGCTGCCGCGCGCGGGCGGACAGCAGCGTGTCGCGCGCCAGCTCTCTGAACCCCGGATGTCCCTTCAGCCATGCACTGGTCGGCACGCCGAACCCGTGCTTGCGCTTGGCGAGGGTCTCGGGCGCAAGTAGCGCCCCGAACGCGTGCTTGAACAGGTACCGCTTCTCGAGTCCCCGGAGCTTGAACCGCGCCGGCATCGCTCCGGTGAACTCCACCAGCGGCAGGCTCAGAAACGGAAACCGGACCGCGATTCCCGCCATCTCGGCGGTTCGAGTCACCTTCAGGAGGTCGTTGTCGCCGTGAGTCACTTTCAAGTCGATGTACATGAGACGGTTCAGCTCGGCGGTCGCCCGCGCTTGACGATAGTAGGTATCGAGGATGGCGTAGGGATCCCGTTTCGAGACCGCGTCTCTGACGGCCTCGCCCAGGAGCGTTTCGGCGGAGCGAGCGAAGAGGAACTCGGAGAAGTAGTACCGCTCGGGATTCGGCAGGCGCGCGCGCCGGACGTAGCGACGCGCCCGGCCGAAGAGACTCGTGCTCTCTTCGGGGATCCGGGACAGCGCCGGTTCCAGCAGCCTTCGACGGACGATCGCGGGAATCCTACCGTACCGCGCGAAGATGCGGTCCGTCCGGTAGCGCTCGTTGCCGCCGAAGATCTCGTCCCCGCCGTCGCCTGCCAACAGCCGCCGGACCCCGCACTCGCGGGCCGCCTCGGCGCAGGCGAGCGCCCCGATGGCCGAGTTGTTGCCGGATGGCTCGTCGTAGGCCTCTACCAGCCGGGGGAGGCTCCTGAGTGCCTCGTCCGGCCCGAGGATCCGGGTGTAGTGGGCCGCCTCGAAGTGACGCGCCGTGATCCTCGCATACTTCAGCTCGTCGTACGTCTCCTCCGAGAACCCGACCGAAAACGCCTGCACCCGCTCTCCGGTGAGGCGCGTCGCGAGTCCCACCACCGTGCTGCTGTCGGTTCCGCCGCTGAGATACGCGCCCACTTCCTTCGGGGAGATGCCTCGGAGGGCATCGGCGACGGCCTGCTCGGTCAAGCGGTACACGGTGGCCGCCGCCTCGGTCCGCCGCATAGGCCGTTCCGTGTATGCCATGTCCCAGTACGGTTCGACGGACAGCCCGTCTGCGCGCAGCCTGCCCAGGTGTCCTGGAGGAAGCCGCAAGAGGCCGCCGAAGATCGAGCGAGGCGCCGGCACGAAACCGAAGTTGAGATAGCTGTACACACTGCCGAGGTCGACGGTCGGCCCGACGCCGGCGAGGCTCGTCAGCGGGCCGGGTCGCGTCGCGAAGGCCGCCCGCTCCGCAGTGCTCGTGTAGTAGAGTCGCTTGATCCCGAAGTGGTCCACGGCTAAGAGGAGCTGCTCTCGGCCTGGATCCCAGATGGCAAGTGCGAACGCGCCGCGCAGGCGTTTGATGAAGCCGGGTCCTTCGGCCTCGTAGAGCCTGGCCAGGAGCAAGCCCGGAGCCGCCGGTGAGCCGGCCGGATTCTCGAGCTCGTGGAGATTGCTCAGCTCCAGATCGGCGACGGCGAGCAGGCCCTCCCCCAGGCGAACCTGCTCGGTTTCATCCGAGGCCCAGAACGCCACCGGCCCCGGGACGGCAGCCGAATCCGATCGAACGGCGGGAAAGCTGCCCCACATCGCGCGAGCCCCGGTGAGGGCTGCCCCTCCCGCGCCGGTCCAAGAAACGTGACCGCCGATCACGCGCATGAGGGTCTGACCTTGTCACGCAAGCGCCGGAGAGCCGGGAGGAGCCTGGTCTCGAAGCCATGCAGCATGCGCCCGTACTGGGTCGGCGCATAGACAGAGATGCCGTGGGTCTCCTGGTTGCCGGTCGCCAATCTCACCTTGTAGGGATTCGCCCCGGGCCCCATGTTGTACTGATGGACGTCCTGTCGCTCGAACAGCGAGCGGATGATCCGCAGGTTCAGGGCGGCGCCGGGAGACACGGCTTCGGCCTTCGCATCGA
>JBKPDG010000134.1:0-17083 GCA_046727755.1 Actinomycetota bacterium | reverse complement strand
AGATGTGTATAAGAGACAGGCGCAGCGGGGCGCCGGACGCGTACGCCCAGTGGGAGCATCAGGCCCGGGCCATCGCGCAGGCTGCCACCGGTGAGATTCCCGCCGGGCTGAGCTGTCGCGTCGACGTCGGCGCCACCCAGTCATCAGGCAGACCGTTGCGACGGGCGCTGACACGCGAGCTCGGGCCCCTCACGCTGGACGTGCCCCTGCCCGAAGCACGCGGCTGGACGGTGTCGGCGTGGCTCGTCGGCCACGCGCCCAAGTACGGGATCACCGAGGTGAGCTTCGCGGGCCTGGTGTGGACGGGGTCCACCGGCCAATGGCTCGCCTACGGCGGCCCCACCGACATGGCCGTCCGGGTGACCGAGGAGCGCTGAGCGCCTAGTTCGCGGGCGGGATGTTCTGGTTGTGGCGGAACAGGTTCGTCGGGTCCCACTTGCTCTTCAGCGCTTGGAGCTTGGCGAACGTCTCGGGGCCGTAGGCGGCTGCCACCCGTTCCACGCGGTCCTCGTCCAGCATGTTCAGGTATTGGCGACCGGTGGCCCACCGCTTCATCGCGCCAGAGAACTCGCGCGTCCAGGCGATGTTCCGTTCGGTCTCGGCCGGGTCCTCCCACATGGAGAGGTAGTGCAGGTTCCAGTCCGCGTCCCGTTGCACGAACGCGGTGGCGTCCTCCGGCACCCTGGCGATCGCGCCGCCGCCCGGCATGACGATGACCTGGCTGAACGGTGAGATCGGCTTCGTCGCCCGGGTGACGAACGTGTCGATCGCCTCGTCGGGCAGCGAGTCGTAGAAGTCGGCGTTCCAATAGTTCAGCCGGCCACTAGCGTTGGGCGCGTCGATCATCTGCTGCACGGCGACGTACGGCATCTGCTGGACCATGTCGAGGCCGGGCGGTCCGAACTCGCGCAGCGGCCGGAACGCCTCCTCGCCCTCGGCGGGATCACCCACGTAGAGGACGATGACGCCGACGACGGGCTGGCCGCGCACCGGCTCGGGCACGAACTCCTCGGGTGGCGCAGTGATAAAGGCGACGCCGCCGCAGACCTCGTCGGGCGCGGCGAGGATGAACTCGCGGTAGAAGCGCAGCAGGTCGCCCGCCATCGGCGCCGGGTACATGAGCTGGCCGGCGAGCACCATCGGGCCGACCGGGTGGAGCCGGAGATGGAACGCGGTGACGACCCCGAAGTTGCCACCCCCGCCGTGCAAACCCCAGAAGAGGTCGGCGTTCTCGTCCTCGGATGCCACGACCTGGCGGCCGTCGGCGGTGACGACCTCGGCCTTGACGAGGTTGTCGCACGTGAAGCCGAACTTGCGCTCGAGCCAACCGCTGCCGCTCCCGAGCGCGAGCCCGCCGATACCGGTGTCGGACACGCGACCACCGGTGACGGCGAGGCCGTGCTCCTGGGTGGCTGCGTCGATCCCGCCCCACCTCGCCCCGCCCTCGATGCGGGCGATGCGCCGGTCGGGATCGACGTCGATGCGGTTCAGAGCCCGGAGGTCGACGCAGATCCCGGCGTCGACGACCGCCGCGCCGGTCACGCCGTGCCCACCGCCGTAGACCGACAGCGGCAGGTCCCGTTCCCGGGCGAAGTTGA
This sequence comes from Actinomycetota bacterium, assembly GCA_046727755.1. Classification (GTDB taxonomy): domain Bacteria; phylum Actinomycetota; class Acidimicrobiia; order IMCC26256; family JACDBD01; genus JALZAA01. The sequence goes on along the minus strand of JBKPDG010000134.1, from coordinate 15,485 downwards.
CGGCGGCGACGACGTCATCCGCGCTGGTGCAGCGGGCGATCAGCGCGGGCTTGCGGTCGATCATCGCGTTGAACACGGAGCGGGTGTCGTCGTAGCCGGAGTCGCTCGGTTCGACGAGCTCACCGCCGAAGCCCGGAATCTCGAAGCGTGCGGTGCGGACGTCAGCCATGCCTGCCCTCTTTCGTCTCTCCTGGATCGCGAACCGCTGCAGTATTCCACGCCCGCGGCGATCCCGAATCAGTCCCCCTTTTGAAGTCTCGGCATCCGCACAGCCTTTCCACAGCCGGCTCTGAGGTTCGCTTGCGACAATGCCCGCCATGGCGAGCTCCCGGTCCTCGCGTTCACGCCCCGCCTCCGCTCGAGGGCTGCGGCCCCTCGCCGCGCTCACGGCGTTCCTCGTCGGGGCCGGCCTCGTCGGTTTCGTCACGACCGGAGCGGGCGCGCAGACCTCGGGTGGGCAGGGGCGCCTCGATGTCGGCGCCGTCACGTCGGAGGTCGATCCGGCGGTGGCCGTCATCAACACGACGCTCGCTGGGGGCCAAGGCGAAGCCGCCGGCACCGGCATCGTCATCGGGTCGTCGGGCGAGATCCTCACCAACAACCACGTCATCGAGAACGCCGGCAGCGTGCGCGTCAGGATCGGCGGCACGGGCCGCAGCTACGACGCCGAGGTCCTCGGTTACAACGTCGCCGAGGACGTCGCGCTGCTGAAGGTCGACGGCGTATCGGGTCTCGACACTGTCGACACCGACGACTCCGTCGCCGTCGGCGAGCCCGTCGTCGCGCTCGGCAACGGGGGCGGGCGGGGCGGCGCCGCCGACGCGACGACGGGAACGGTGCGCGCGGTCGGCGAGACGATCCAGGTTGCCAACTCGTCCGGATCCCAGACGCTGCGGAACCTGATCCAGGTCGACGCCGCGCTCGAGCCGGGCGATTCGGGCGGCCCGCTGGTCGACGCCGACGGCGAGGTCGTCGGCATGAACACCGCCGCGAGCAGCGGCGGGTTCCGGTTCCGAGGCAGCTCGGGCGGGAACGAGGGCTACGCGGTTCCGATCAAGACGGCGCTGTCCGTCGCGGAGCAGATCAAGACGGGCGAGGGCAGCGGTGACACCCACGTCGGAGAGCGCGCGTTCCTGGGCGTGTCGATCCGGAGCCTCGGCGCACGCTCGTTGCCGGGCGGCGGTGGCGCGCGCTCGGGCGCGGTCGTCGCCGGCGTGGAGTCCGACTCGCCCGCCGATGACGCCGGCATCGAACAGGGCGACAGAATCGTCTCCCTCGCCGGGCGGCGCATCACGTCGATCGACGACCTGACGTCAGCGCTCGCACCCCACAACCCGCGCGACAAGGTCGAGGTGGGCTGGACCGACGAGTCCGGCGACCGCCACGCCGCCCAGGTCACGCTCGCGTCCGGTCCCCCAGCCTGACGTGCGTATCTGAGCGACGCCTGGCGTCGCTCAGATACGCATCCTCGGGTGCCGCCACTACGCTCCCGTCCGATGCCGGGGGGCGAGTTCGATCCGTTCGATCCGGGGCAGGCGCAACGCGCCTGGCCGCTGCTGAAGGAGCTGCGTCGGCACGGTCCGGTGGCGCCCATCGCGGGCGGCATGCACTACGTCACCCGGCATGCCGAATGCCGTGGGGTGCTGCGCGACACCGACGCGTTCTCGAACGCGTCCGGGATGAAGGCGCCCGGCGTCGAGATCCCTGAAGAGGACCGGATCCTCGGCGAGCTCGACCCGCCCAACCACACCGCGGTTCGTCGGGTCATGGTCACCGCCCTCACCCCCAAGGTCGTCCACGCCGCCGAGCCGTTCATCCGGGGCGCGGCCGAGGGTCTCCTCGACGGCGTGACGGTCCCCGGCCGCGCTGATCTGGTGCCGGCGTTCACGGTGCCGCTGCCCAACCGCGTCACGGTCCACCTCCTCGGCTTCCCTGCCGAGGACGCCGACACGATCGCGACGTGGGCGGGCGCGCTCATGGTGAGCGAGTTTCCCCGCACGAACCGAACCGAGCGCGGCGAGGGGTTCGCCGCCGCGTTCCCGGAGTTCGCGGGGTACATCGACCACAAGGTCGAGCGCCGCGCGCACGAGCTCGAGCGAGGCAAGGACGTCCCCGACGACGTCCTCACCCGGCTTCTCCAGCTCGAGGTCGACGGCGAGCGACTGGGCCGCAACCAGCTTCGTGCGCTCGTCCGTAACCTCATCACCGGCGGGCTCACGACGACGAGCCAGCTCCTCGGCAACCTCCTCTACCAAATGCTCAAAGTCCCCGACCTCGAAGGCGCGATGCGCGCCGACGAGGGCGCGCTCGCCAACGCCGTCGAGGAGAGTCTGCGGATCGCGCCCCCGATCCTCTTCGTCGCCCGCGGCTGCGTGCACGACACGTCGATCGGCGACGCGTCGGTCACCACCGGCGAGCGCGTGATCGTCGGCACGGGCTCCGCCAACCGAGACGAGCTCCTCTTCGACGACGGCGACGAGTTCCGAGTCGACCGGCCCAACGCCGACCAGCACCTGACCTTCGGCTACGGGCCCCATGTGTGTCCGGGAGCTGCGCTGGCGCGCGTCGTCGCCCGCATCGGGATCGCAGCGTTCCTCGAGCGGTTCCCGCCCGGCACCGTCCGGCTCGCCGACGGCTACGAGTTCGAGAACGTGGCGACGTTCTTCGAGATCGGTCCCCGCCGCCTCCCGGTCGACACCGTCGCCGCGTGACGGACGACAGCCGGGCTCGTCCCCTCCACCATCTCGATGTCGGCGCCGGGCCGACGATCGTGCTGCTCCACGGCTACGGCATGCAGCCGGCCACGTACCTGCCGACGGCGCGACTGCTCGCCGACCGGGCACGCGTGGTGATCCCGAACCTGTTCGCGCTGCCCGGGCGGTGGACGTTCGAGCACGCGCTCGACTGCTTGGAGCTCACGCTCGACGACATCGGCGTCGAGCAGGTCAGCCTCCTCGGCCACTCCTTCGGCGGTGGCCTCGAGCTCGGGCTTGCGTGCCGGTCGCCGGCGCGCATCGTCGAATGCGTCTTCAGCGACACGCTCGGCATGCACAAGGAGTTCTCCCTGGCCGCGGAGGCCGTCCACCCGATCGGCATCGTCCGCATGGCGACGCCGCCGGCGGTGCGATCGTTCGCGAAGTCGTGGGTGACCCACCCGATCCATCTGGGGGCGGCGGCGCTGTGGGCGTTCCGCAGCGACCGCGAGGCCGAGATCGATACCTGCGCGAGCTTCGGACTGCCGTGTCATGTGATGTGGGCCGAGCGCGACACGATCCTGTCCCGGAAGGACGGCCAGGAGTTCGCCAAGCGCCTCCACGCGACGTTCACGGTGGCCAAACGACCGCCCGGCTACGGGCCCATCGACCACGACTGGATGTTCGACGACCCCGAGCTGTTCGTGCAGCACCTGGACGAGCTCGGCCTGCGGGCACTGCCCGCGATGTGAGGCCGGATCCGCCGAGCAGCGCTCAGTTGGCGGCGTGCTCGGCGCCGACGGCGAACGCCTCGGCGAGCTCGTGCTCCTCGGGGGGCTCGACGGCTCGAGCGGGCAGGAAGCGGGCGGCGACGAACGCGGCGACGAGAACGACGGCGACGGCGCACGCGTAGGTGATGCGCATCGACGAGAGGAAGGCGTCGTGCGCGACGTCGCGCACCTGTGCCGCGACGCCCGGCGGGGCCTGCTGCGCCACTTGGAGCGAGGTGCCGATCGAATCGCGAGCGGCGTGGGCGACGTCGTCGGGCAGACCGCGCGCCGAGTCGAAGGTCGCGTGGTACGAGGAGGCGAAGACGCTGCCGAGCACGGCGACGCCGACCGCTCCCCCTGTCTGTCGCGTGGTGTCGTTCACCGCCGACCCGACACCGGCGCGGCCCAGGGGCAGCGATCCCATGATCGATTCGGTGACGGGCGAGACGGTGACACCCATGCCGATCCCGTACACGAATCGGATGCCGAACCCGAGCGCGAACGACGACATGAGCGTGTCGGAGGCGTAGCACGCCATCGCCGCCGCCATTACCAGGAGCCCGAACACGACGACCCGCTTCGTGCCGAAACGGTGGACGAACCGGGGCGCGATCGGCGAACCGATGATCAGGCCGAGGGCCACGGGCGTCAGCATGAGACCCGACTCGATCGGGCTGTATCCGAGCACGAATTGGAAGTACTGGGTCAGCAGGAACGTCGACGCGAACAGCGCGAAGTACGTGAGCGTGATCGTCGCCGAGGCAGCCGAGAACCGCGGGTTGCGGAAGAAGCGGACGTCGAGCATCGGTCGGGGCGTGTGCGCTTCCCACGCTGCGAACAGGCCGAGGAACACGAGACCGATCGCGAACCCGCCGATCACGTCGGGCGCGGTCCACCCGTGGTTCGGGACCTCGATGATGGCGAAGAGGAACGCGACGAGGCCCGCGATCGACAGGAGCGCGCCGATCGGATCGAGTGGGCTCTCCTCGGGCGCGCTCGTGTTCGGAACCAGCCAGCGGGCGAGGACGAACGTGAGGACGCACACGGGCACGTTGACGAAGAACACGGAGCTCCATCCGAGGTGCTCGACGAGGAAACCTCCGACCACGGGGCCGATGGCGATCCCGATGCCGGCGACTCCCGCCCAGACGCCGATCGCGCGGGCGCGCTCGGCCGGATCACGAAACGTGTTCGTGAGGATCGACAGCGTCGTCGGGAAGATGAATGCACCGCCGACACCCATCAGCGCTCGCGCCGCGATCAGCATGCCCGGGGATCCGGCCATGGACGCGAGCGCGGAGAAGACGCCGAACCACGCCAACCCGAACATGAGCATCCGGCGTCGCCCGTAGCGATCGCCGAGCGAGCCGGCCGTGAGGAGCAGGCACGCGAACACGATCGTGTACGCGTCGACCATCCATTGCAGCTCCGAGCCCGACGCGTCGAGCGAGCGGACGATCGACGGGAGCGCGACGTTGAGGATCGTGTTGTCCACGCCGATCACGACGACGCAAAGCGAGAGCACACCGAGGGTCCACCACCGCCGGTCGTGGGTGGCGTCGGGCGCGTCGACGCGGTCGGGCTCGTACGCGTGCGGGGGCCGTTCGGCGAGGGTGGTCAGCTTCGCTCCGGGGGGAAGGGTGCTATTCTTAACTATCCGGTTAGTACACGCTACCCGGCCGGGAGCGGCCGGAGCAAAGCGGACGGCCATGCCCGACACCACCGCCACCGAGAGCGCTGACGCCGGCCCCGCCGAGCCCGAGCGACCCAAGCTGCGGGACCCGGAGGGGACGCGCCGGCGGATCCTCGCCGCCGCGCTCCAGGAGTTCTCCGCCAAGGGCATCGACGGCGCCCGTGTCGACGCCATCGCCGCGCGGGCGGGCACGAACAAGCGGATGCTCTACTACTACTTCGGATCGAAGGACGACCTCTTCCGCGCCGTCCTCGGACAACGGCTCGCCGAGAAAGCGCCGACGGCGCGCCAGCGGGACCGCACCGGCCCGGCCCGAATCGCCGAGCTGCAGGACCGCCTCGAAGCCTCGACCGACTTCGTGCGGCTCCTGATGTGGGAGGGACTCGAGCGCGGTCGCCGCCGCGAGGTCGAACAGGAGCTCCTGCGCAAGGAGGCGCTGGCCGAGTGGTGTGACGACGTGCGGGAGGCGCAGCGCCGGGGGGGCCTGCCGCGTGATCTCGACGCCGAGCAGCTCGTCCTGTCGGAGTTGGCGCTCGCGATCTTCCCGTTCGCGTTCCCACAGCTCACGCGGCTGGTGACCGGCAAGCGGCCGACCGACGCCGAGTTCAAGGCCGAGCGGCGCGCCTTCCTCGAGCGCCTGACTGCCCGCTTGGACGGTTAGTTGGCGCCGTCACCGTCGCCGTCCTCGTCCTCGGGGGCGCGGAAGACGGCGACCGTGCGCTCCGGGTGGTCGAGATCGATGACGACTTCGAGGTCGCGCGGGGGCGCGGCCGGCGCCTCGTTCACGATCGTGACCTCTTCCTTCTCGGGTCGGCCTTCGAGGGCGTCGCGCAGGCCGAGCAGGCTCGCGGCGACGACGGAGCCCGTCGCCGTGCGTCGAAAGCGATCGACCGGTCGCTCGACCGCGTCGACGTCGTCAGGCTCGTTGCGATCGTCGTGGTCGAGATCGTCCACGACCCCACGGTATGCCGGATCTGAAGGGAAACGAGTCCGGGCCTAGCCTGCCCCTGGATCACGGGGGGAGCCTGATGAGCGACTGGGCAGAGTTCGGCGGCGTCATCGGCAGGTACCGCAACGAGTCGACGCCGTGGTGGCCGGACCCGGTACGAGCGCCGGACGGGGCGCCCAACGTGCTCGTCGTCCTGCTCGACGACGTCGGCTTCGCGCAGCTCGGGTGCTTCGGCTCCGATATCGCCACCCCCACGTTCGATCGGCTCGCCGCGGACGGGTTGCGCTACACGAACTTCCACACGACTGCGCTGTGCTCGCCGACGCGCGCCTGCGTCCTCACGGGGCGCAACCACCACCGCGTCGGAATGGGTCGCATCACCGACCTCGCCACCGGCTTCCCCGGGTACCACGCCCGTATCGGCAAGGAGCACGGCTTCCTCTCCGAGGTGCTGGGTCCACTCGGGTACGGCACCTACGCCGTCGGCAAGTGGCACCTCACGCCCGAGGACGAGCGTCACCTGGGCGCGTCACGTGCGCGGTGGCCGCTGCGACGGGGCTTCGACCGCTTCTACGGCTTCTTCGGCGGCGAGACACACCAGTTCGCGCCGTCTCTCGTGCACGACAACCACCGCGTGCCCCCGCCGCGGTCGTGGGAGGACGGCTACCACCTCAGCGAGGACATCGGCGACCGGGCGATGGAGTTCGTCGCCGACCTGCAGGCCGCCGACCCCGACAAGCCGTTCTTCCTCTATCTCTGCACCGGCGCGTGCCACTCGCCGCACCATGCGCCGCCCGATTGGATCGACCGGTACCGCGGCCACTTCGACGCCGGCTGGGACGCGTGGCGGGAGGCGACCTTCGCCCGTCAGCAGTCGCTCGGCTTGCTGCCCGAAGGCGCCGAGCTGTCGCCGCGCCCGGAATGGGTGCCGGCATGGGACTCGCTGCCGCCGGACGAGCAGCGGGTAGCGGCCCGGTTCATGGAGTGCTTCGCCGCCTTCCTGAGCCACGCCGACCACCACATCGGACGGGTGCTGGACTTCCTCGACGAGATCGGGCGGCTCGACAACACGCTCGTGTTCGCGCTCTCGGACAACGGCGCGTCGTCGGAGGGCGGCAAACATGGCTCGATCAACGACGCCCGACCGTGGAATCTCGCCGGTCGTCCCGTCGACGAAGCGGTCGCCCGCATCGACGAGCTCGGCGGACCGACGGTGCACAACAACTACCCGTGGGGTTGGACGGTCGCGGGCAACACACCCTTCCGGCGCTGGAAGCGCGAGGTCCACGAGGGCGGCGTCGCCGACCCGCTCATCGTGTCGTGGCCGGCCGGCATCGGCGCCCGCGGGGAGGTGCGCCGCCAGTACGTGCACGCCGTCGATCTCGCCCCGACCGTGCTCGACGTGCTCGGGGTCGAATCACCCGCGGAGATCGACGGCGTCGCACAGTCGCCGACCGACGGCGTTCCGTTCACGGGCACGTTCGACGACGCGGCGGCGCCGAGCGGGCGCGACACGCAGTACTTCGAGATGTTCGGCTGCCGCGCCCTCTACCACGACGGGTGGAAGGCGGTCGTGTACCAGCCGCTCTTCGACCAATCGTTGCCGTGGCCCGACGACGACGCGTGGGAGCTGTACCACGTCGCCGAGGATCCGTCCGAGTGCCACGACCTCGCAGCCGAGCATCCCGACAAGCTGCGCGAGCTCGTGGCGCGGTGGTGGAGCGAGGCCGAGAAGAACCACGTGCTGCCGCTCGACAACGCGCCCTTCGAACGCATCTTCGGCGAGGCGCGACCGGGGATCGACGGGCGCCGGCGCTACGTCTACTACCCGTTCGCGGGACCGGTCCCGGAGGAGGCGGCGGTCAACGTGCGGAACCGCTCCCACCGCATCACCGCCGAGGTCGACGTCCCGGACGGCGGGGCCGAGGGGATCCTGCTCGCCCAGGGCTCGACGCTCGGCGGGTACGCGCTGTTCGTCCTCGACCGGCGGCTGCACTACGTGCACAACTTCGTCGGCCTCGAGGTGCACCGGATCACGTCGTCGACGGACCTGCCGGCCGGCCGGCACACACTCGGGTTCCGCTTCGACAAGACCGGCGAGCACCAGGGTCGGGGCACATTGCTCGTCGACGGCGACGAGGTCGGTGCGGGCGACATCCCGCGCTTCACGCCGTCGCGCTTCTCGATCACCGATGCCGGCCTGAGCTGCGGCTACGACTTCGCGATGCCGGTCGTGGACGACTACCGGGCCCCGTTCCGCTTCACCGGTCGGCTCCACCGCGTCGTCGTCGACGTCGACGGCGAGCCCTTCGTCGACGCCGAAGCCGAGGCCGACCTCGCGTTACGCGCGCAGTAGCGCAGGGCACCGATGCGTGCGCTGGGTGCCCACAGGGCACCCAGCGCACGCATCACGAACCCGCCGGGAAGCGCAGGACGACGCGGGTGCCGCCGTCGGCGGGGGTTTCGATCGAGATGGTGGCGTCGTGCTGGTCGGCGACCTGGCGGACGATCGCGAGGCCAAGGCCCGACCCGGGCGTCCCGCGGGCGCTCTCGGCCCGCCAGAAGCGGTCGAACACGAACGGAACGTCGTCCGGGGCGATGCCGGGACCGTGGTCGCGCACCGAGGCCTCCCGGTCGCGCACTGCAACCTCGACCTGAGCGCCGGGCGGGCTCCACTTACCGGCGTTGTCGAGCAGGTTGCTGACGGCGCGTTCGATCCGGTTGCCGGCGCCGCGCACGACGCACGGCGCGAGGTCGGTGACGAAACGGACGTCGGGCCAGTGGAACGATGCCTCCTCAACCGCGCCGGCGACGATGCGGTCGAGCTGCACCTCGGCGATCTCGTCGTCGATCGGCTCGTCGCCGCGGGCGATCTCCATCATCCCGGCGATCATCGCCGACACCTCGACGATCTGCGCGTTGACGTCGCGCAGGAGGCGCTCCCGGTCGGCGGGGTCGAGGTCGTCGTTGCGCACGAGCACCTCGATGTTCGTGCGCAAGCTGGTGAGCGGCGTCCGCAGCTCGTGCCCGGCGTCGGCGGCCAGGCGCCGTTGCGCGCGTTGCGACTCGTCGAGCGCCTCGAGCATCTCGTTGAAGCTCCCGGCGAGCCGGCCGACCTCGTCGTTGCCGGTCGTCTCGATCCGGCGGGAGAGGTCACGCGTCTCGGCGACGTCCTCCACCGCCTTCGTCAAGCGCCGGACGGGACGGAGCGCCGCCCGTGCCACCACGAAGCCGAGGATCGCGGCGACTCCCACGCCCACCAGCGCCGTCACCAGCAGGGCCAACCCCATGTCGCTGACCACGGCGTTGGTCTCGGTCAGCGGCCGGGCGGCTTGGAGCGCGGTGTTCCGGTTCAACCGGGTCGTGTAGACGCGCAGCGGCGTCCCGTCCACGTCGACGTCGGCGAAGAACGGCTCCTTCGTGCCGGCCGCGACCTCGGTCGCCCCGTCGATCAGCGGGATCGGCGTCGCGTCGGGACCCGTCTGGATCTCCCCCTCGTCGTCGACCGTCTGCACCAGCCCGCCGGCGCCGCCGAGCGGTGGGGGGCGAACAAGGAGATTGTTGCCGCTGGGCCTGCCCTGGCCCGGACCTTGGGGCGCGCCGGGCCGCGCGCGCTCGCGCACGATGGAATTCGCCCGGTCGCGCAGCGTCGCGTCCAATTCGCGGTGCAGCTCTCCCCTGGTGCGCGCGTACACGAAGAATGCGGCCGCGGTCACCGCGACCGCGACGGCCAGTGCCGCCGCCAGGACCAGCCGGGTGCGCAGGCTCATTGCTCGCGGAGGACGTACCCGACGCCGCGCACGGTCTGGATGAGTCGTGGCTCCCCGTCCGCTTCGGTCTTGCGGCGCAGATACCCGACGAACACCTCGAGCGAGTTCGAATCGGGCCCGAAGTCGTACCCCCAGACCCGTTCGAAGATCACGCTGCGGGGCAGCACGACGCGCGGGTTGCGGAGGAGGAGCTCGAGCAGCGCGAACTCCGTGCGCGTGAGCTCGAGGTTGCGATCACCGCAGGTGACGTCGCGTGTCGTCGGGTCGAGCCGCAGGTGCGCGTACTCGAGCACGCCGGGCGCCTCGACCTCGATGCGCCGCAACAATGCGCGCAAACGCGCGAGTAGCTCGTCGAGCGCGAAGGGCTTGACCAGATAATCATCGGCGCCGGCGTCGAGCCCGGCGACGCGCTCGCCGACGGCGTCACGGGCGGTCAGCATCAGCACCGCGGTGGCGTCTCCGGACGCCCGCATGCGCCGGCACACCTCGAGGCCGTCGAGGTCGGGCAGGCGCAGGTCGAGGACGACGGCGTCGGCAGGTTTGTCGTGCTGCCGCTCGAGCGCCTGGAAGCCGGCGCCGACGGCGTCGACCGCGTACCCCTCGATGCGCAGCGCCCGTTCGAGTGAGTCGAGCACCGCGGGGTCGTCGTCGACGACCAGAACGCGCATCCAACAAGTCTGGCCCGGGAACCTGAAGAGCTTCTGAAGCCGCGTTCCGGGCTCCCGGGCCGACTTGGTCATCGGGTCACCGTTACGAGCTCTGGTTCTGGGACTGGCCCTCGTTGCCCTCCCGGGGCGGGCCGCCGGGCCCACCGTCGCGGCCGCGCTGCGGTCCCTCGTTGACGAGCATCGTGATGCGCTCCTCGAGGTTCGCCTTGCGCTCGTTCGCCTCCTCGGCCGTGAGGTCACCGTCCTGGACCTTCTGGTCGATGCGGGCGGTGGCCTCGGCGACCATCGCGTCGATCACCTTCTGCTTGTCGACGTCCCGGTCCTCGGCCACCTGCGCGAGCGTCTTGCCATCACGCAGCTGCTCCCGCAGGTCCTCTTCACTGAGGCCGAGCGCCTCGGCGGCAGCCTCGAGCTTGGGCCCGCGACCGCGTGGCCCGCCGCCCTTCGGCTTGCCCTCGTTGACGAGCCTCGTGATGCGCTCCTGGAGGTTCGCCTTGCGCTCGTTCGCCTCCTCGGCCGTGAGGTCACCCTCCTGGACCGCCTGGTCGATGCGGGCGGTGGCCTCGGCGACCATGGCGTCGATCACGGTCTGCACGTCGACGCCCTGCGCCTGCGCCACGTGGGCGATCGTCTCGCCGTCCCGCAGCTGGGCCCGCAGGTCGTCTTCGCTGAGGTTCAGCGCCCGGGCGGCGGCCTCGAGCTTCGGCCCGTGCCCGCCGGGGGGCCGGCCGGACTCGGCCGGGGGCCCGCCGTCGCCGGTCTGGGCCCCGGCCACGCCGGTGACACCGAGGACGCCGCCGCCGGCGAGTCCCGCCGCCAGCGCGGCCGATGCGAGGAGCCGTGAGGCCCTGACCCGAGAGGCCCTGAGCTTGGAGGGCATGTCATTCCCTTCTGTCGGGGGGTTGGTTACCGGGTGCGAGTCTCGGGGGCGGGCCTGAACGGCAGCTGAACGCGAGCTATGAGTTCTCCCAAGACCTACGCTGCGGGCCGGAGGCCCGAGGGCAGCACCACGCCGGATCCCCGCCATGGACTGGTTCGAGGCGCCCGAGTACTGGCTGAGCCGCTTCGTGTTCGAGCGCGCGCTCGGCGTCGTGTACTTCGTCGCGTTCCTGGTCGCGCTGAACCAGTTCCGGCCCCTGCTGGGCGAGCGCGGGCTGCTCCCAGTGCCGCGCTTCGTGCGCATGGTGCGGTTCCGGGATGCCCCCAGCCTCTTCCAGTGGCGCTATTCGGACCGGCTCCTCGCCGTGGTGGCGTGGGCGGGCATGGCGCTGGCGGCGGGCGTGATCGCCGGCCTGCCCCAGGCCGGACCGATCTGGGCGCCGATCCTCGTCTGGCTCGCGTTGTGGGTGCTGTACCTGTCGATCGTCAACGTCGGCCAGACGTTCTACGCGTTCGGGTGGGAGTCGCTGCTGTGCGAAGTGGGCGCGCTGGCGATCCTCCTCGGCGACGCCCGCACGGCGCCGCCGATCCTGCTCGTGTTCCTGATGCGGTGGCTGCTGTTCCGGCTCGAGTTCGGCGCCGGCCTCATCAAGCTCCGCGGCGATCGCTGCTGGCGGGACCTCACGTGTCTCCACTACCACCACGAGACCCAGCCGATGCCGAACCCGCTGAGCTGGTTCTTCCACCACCTCCCAGGCCGCGCCCACAAGGTCGAAGTGCTCGCGAACCACTTCGCTCAGCTCGTCGTGCCGTTCTTCCTGTTCACACCGCAGCCCGTCGCCGGCGTGGCGGGCGGGATCATCGTGGTGACGCAGTCGTGGCTGATCCTCTCGGGCAACTTCTCGTGGCTCAACTTCGTCACGATCGTGCTGGCGATCTTCGCGTTCAGCGACGCAGCCCTCGGGTACGTCCTGCCGATCGACCGGCCCGAGCTCGTCGCGACGCCGTCGTGGTACGAGGCGCTCGTGATCGCGCTCACGGTGCTCGTCGCGGCCCTGAGCTACTGGCCGATCCGCAACATGCTGTCGCGCCGGCAGCTCATGAACTTCAGTTTCAACCGTCTCCACTTCGTCGGCACGTATGGCGCGTTCGGTCACATCACCAAGGAGCGTTACGAGATCGTGATCGAGGGCGCTGCCGGCGCTGGTCAGTCCGAGACGTGGCAGGCGTACGAGTTCAAGGGGAAGCCCGGCGACCCCAGGCGGATTCCGCCCCAGGTCGCGCCGTACCACCTGCGTCTCGACTGGCTCATGTGGTTCGCGGCGATGGGGCCGCCCGACCGGTACCCGTGGATCTTCGAGCTCGTCGCGCGCCTGCTCGAGGGCGATCGTCAGACGCTGAAGCTGCTGCGTCGCAACCCGTTCCCGGACGAGCCACCGGCGCTGGTGCGCGCCCGCTTGTTCCGGTACCGCTTCACGACCCGCGCCGAGCGGCGCGAGACGGGCGCGTGGTGGGCGCGGACGCCGGTCGCGATGTGGCTCCCGCCGCTGGCGCTCGACGCGACGGGCGCGCTCGTCGCCAACAGCCGGAGTACGCGATCGCGGTCAGCGTGATGACGGCCACCGGGAGCACGGCGCCCCGAACGCCGTCGGGCACGCCCGGCACGAGGTAGTGGGCGACGAAGCCGTCTCGGTAGACGGCCTCGCCGGCCTCCCGGCGGAGGTACCTCTCGAGGTCTGTGAGCGGGCAGTCGGCGCCGAAGGCGAACAACGTCACCGTGAGGGCGAGCGCGGGGACATGCGCCCACAACAGTCGCGGCCAACGCCAGGCCGCGTACCCGCCGACGAGCACGAACGCGATGAACGCGACGTGTACGACCACCACCAGGTCGGCGGCCAATCCGTATGGCATCTCAGCCCTTCGGCAACCGGAACCTGGAGAAAAACTCCCACATCAGCTCGCTGGCGTCGACGATCTTGGTGGGCTCGCCGAGCACGGCACCGCGGGGTGTGCCGCTCACGTCGATCGGGGTTCCGGGCCAGACGTGCCCGGAGCCGGTGAGCTTCCAGAGCACGACCTCGGCGTCCCGCTTGCACGGCGCGTAGGTGATCCGGGTCGCGGTCTCGGCCTCGTCGCCGGTGCCAGGCCCGCCCTGCACGGTGGGGCCGGTCTTCGGCTTCTTTCCGCAGCCGTCGTGGGCGACCCAGCGGTCGATCCCCTCCTGCACCGAGTCGAACTGGTTCTGGATGTTGGTGCCCGGGAACGGCAGGCCGACACCACCGTCATAGAGCGCGCGCGGGTCGTCGACGCTGTGGAACTCCATCACCGGCACCGGCCGGGTGGGTGCGAACGTGGTGACCTCGACCTGCCCCGCGATCGACGCGACGGCCGCGACGCGCTTCGATGCGTCGGTCGCCAGGCGGTACGACATCATGCCGCCGTTCGAGATGCCGGTCGCGTAGACGCGTCGCTTGTCGACCGGGGTGCGCCGGGCGAGGTCGTCGAGCACCGCGAGTGTGAAGCCGACGTCGTCGGCGTTGGTCCGTTTCGCGGGGCCGCAGCACTTGCCCGCATTCCACGTTCGCAGGCTCTGCTGTCCCGGCGCCGGCGGTACGCCCTGCGGGTACACGACGATGAACCCGTGACGATCGGCGGTCGCGTCCATCTGTGAATACGCCTTCTGCGTCGGCGCGTCGCTGCCGCCGCCGTGGAAGTTGAAGACGACGGGAAGCCTCTTCCCAGGCTCGGCGGCGGTGGGTACGTGCACCAGGTACTCGCGGGCGCTCCCGTCGAAGTCGATGGTGAACCGCTGGTCGCCCGGTGGCAGCTGCTCGAAGCGACCGGCGCTCCCCGCATTGGGCGCGAGGACCACGCCGGTCACGACGGTCAAAACGGACAAGATCGTCATCCGGCGCATGGTCAGCACGGTACCGACGGCTCGTTATGTGTTCGTGGGGTACACGTGCCCGTTCCGTGAGCGGCGCGCTGCTTTAGGCTCCACTGCCACATGTCGGAGCATGTCCATGTTCACGCCCCTCACGAGTTCACCGAGTCGCACGGCGCGACGACGGAGAGGAACGAGCGGATCATGGAGCTCGTCGCGACTCTCATGCTCGCGCTCGCGACTTTGGGCATCGCCTGGAGCGGGTACCAGGGTGCGCGGTGGAACGGAGAGTCGGCAGAGGAGTACTCCGCGGCCAACGGGGCGCGCGCCCGCGCGAACCGCGCCGCGACCGCGGGCGCGCAGGACCGCACCCAGGATCTCTTGAACTTCAACCGCTGGCTCGAGGTCACCACCGAAGGCAATCAGGAGCTGGCGAATCTCTATCAGCGGCGATTCCGCGCCGAGTTCCGTCCCGCGTTTGAGGCGTGGCTCGCGGACGACCCGCTGAACGATCCGAACGCGGAGGCGAGCCCGTTGCGGCAGGAGGAGTACAAGGTCGGCGACCTCGAGAAGGCCGAAGAGCTCCACGAGGTCGGGGACGAGCACTTCGAGGCCGGGAAGGAGGCCACCGAGCACACCGACTCGTACGTGCTCACCACCGTGTTCTTTGCCGCTGTGCTGTTCTTCGCCGGGATCTCGATGCGCTTCGTCTGGCAACGCATGCGCGTTGCCGTGCTCGTGCTCGGGACGGTCTTCCTCGTGTACGCGATCGTCCTCGTCGCCCGCCTGCCCATCCTGTAGCGCCGGCGCCACCGGTACGCTCTCGCCCGTGACCGGCACCGACTGGAGCTTCGCGGCGGTGTGGCGCGGCATCGCCGGGGCGGTTCCCGACCGGGAAGCCGTCGTCTGCGGTGAGCGGCGGTTCACGTTCGGCCAGTTCGACGACCGGGCCCGGCGGCTGGCGTGGCACCTGACGCAGGAGGCCGAGCTCGAGCGGGGCGACAAGATCGCCATCGACCTCGTCAACTCCCCCGAGTACCTCGAGACCTTCTACGCCGCGCTGAAGCTCGGGTGCGTGCCCGTGAACGTCAACTACCGCTATCTCGCCGACGAGGTCCACTACGTCGTCGACAACTCCGACGCCAAGGCCGTCGTGCACGGGCCGGAGTTCGCCGACAC
>JBKPDG010000133.1:0-11955 GCA_046727755.1 Actinomycetota bacterium | reverse complement strand
GCCCAGCGCGCTCTCGCGATCATCAGCCACGTTGATCACGGGAAGTCGACGCTTGCCGACCGCTTCCTCGAGCTCTGCGGCGCCGTCGACCCCCGGGACATGCGCGCCCAGTTCCTCGACACGATGGACCTCGAGCGCGAGCGCGGGATCACGATCAAGGCGCAGAACGTCCGCCTCAACTGGAAGGACCACGTCCTGCACCTGATCGACACGCCGGGTCACGTCGACTTCAGCTACGAGGTGTCGCGCAGCCTCGCCGCCTGCGAGGGCGTCGTGCTCCTTGTGGACGCGTCGCAGGGCATCGAGGCGCAGACGCTGGCGAACGCGTACCTCGCCGTCGAGCACGACCTAGCCGTCGTCGCCGCCGTCAACAAGATCGACCTCCCGGTGGCCGACCCCGGCCGCGTGGCAGGCGAGATCGAGCGCGTGATCGGCATCCCGGCGGAGGACGTGCTGCGCATCTCGGCCAAGACCGGCGATGGCGTACCCGAGCTGCTCGATGCCATCGTCGATCGCGTCCCGGCCCCGACGGGCGATCCCGACGCACCCCTCCAGTCACTGATCTTCGACTCGTACTACGACCCCTATCGAGGCGTCGTCAGCGCCGTGCGCGTCTTCAACGGCACGCTCGTCTCGGGAGCGCGCCTGAAGTACCTCCAGGCCGACGCCGTCCGCGACGCCGAGGAGATCGGCGTGCGCCTACCCGAACCGACGCCGGTGGCGAGCCTCGGACCGGGTGAGGTCGGCTACCTGATCGCCGGCATCAAGGACGTCGGCCAGGCCCGGGTCGGAGAAACGGTCACGACCGCGTCGCAACCGGCGGCCCCGCTCGAGGGGTACTGGGACCCCAAGCCCATGGTCTTCTGCGGTCTGTATCCGGTCGACGGTGACGCCTACGCCGACCTGCGCGAAGCGCTCGAGAAGCTGCGCCTCAACGACTCGTCGTTCACCTACGAGCCCGAGACGTCGAGCGCGCTCGGCTTCGGCTTTCGTTGCGGGTTCCTCGGGCTCCTACACATGGAGATCATCCGCGAGCGCCTCGAGCGCGAGTACGGCATCGACCTCGTCGCCACCGCGCCGAACGTCGAGTACCTCGCCAACCTGACCGACGCCGGCGTCGAGGTCGTCGACAACCCGTCCGCCATGCCGCCCCCGAATCAGGTCGAGTCGATCGAGGAGCCCTACGTCGAAGTCACGATGCTGGCGCCGGCCGAGTATGTCGGCACGCTCATGGACCTCGCGCAGTCGCGCCGGGGCGAGATGAAGAAGATGGAGTACCTCTCGGAGGATCGCGTCGAGCTCGTCTACGACATCCCGCTGGCCGAGATCGTGCTCGACTTCTTCGACCAGCTGAAGTCTCGCACCCGCGGCTACGCGAGCCTCGACTACGAGCCGGCCGGCTACCGCCGTTCCGAGCTCGCCAAGGTCGACGTCCTGCTCAACAGCGTCCCGGTGGACGCGTTCTCCGCCGTCGTCCATCGCGACAAGGCCTACGAGTACGGACGACGCATGACCGAGAAGCTCCGCGAGCTGATTCCGCGCCAGCTGTTCGACGTGCCGATCCAAGCGGCCATCAGTGGACGCATCATCGCCCGCGAGACAGTGAAGGCCCGGCGCAAGGACGTGATCGCCAAGTGCTACGGCGGCGACGTGACGCGCAAGCGCAAGCTGCTCGAGCAGCAGAAAGCCGGCAAGCGACGCATGAAGCAGATCGGCCGGGTGGAGGTCCCCCAGGAGGCGTTCGTCGCCGCGTTGCGACTGGGCGACTAACAGGCGTAACGGTGCGTATCTCACCGTCGCTATGCGACGGTGAGATACGCATCACGCGTCCGGGTCGCGCGGCAGCCCGAGGACCCGCTCACCGATGATGTTGCGCTGGACCTCGGAGGTGCCGCCTCCGATCGTCAGCGCCCGCGAGTACAAGAACCCTTCCGCCCACGTGGGATCGTCGTCGCCGAACGGTCCGCGGTCCAGAAGCGTGCCCGCCGTCCCCGCCAGCTCGATCGCCAGCGCCATCACGTGCTGGCCGTGCTCGTCGGCGAGGGCTTTGCGCACCGACGTCTCCGGTCCCGGCTCGAGACCGCGCACCATCGCCGACACCGTCCGCAACCTGATCAGACGCAGCACTTCGGAATCGATGTAGAGCGCGGCCAGCTTCTGGCGCAGGAGCGGGTCAGCGACGCCGCCGTGCGCGCGCACGACGTCGAGCAGGGTGTCGGCGGTGGGGCCCCGGCCCCACAGCGCCCCTTCGCCGGAGAGCGACACGCGTTCGTTCCCGAGCGTCACCTTCGCGAGGCGCCAGCCGTCGTTCTCCTCACCGACGATCTCGGCGGCCGGGATGCGGGCGCCGTCGAGGAACACCTCGTTGAACATGGTGCTGCCGTCCATCTGCCTGATGGGCCGCACCGTGATGCCCGGCGTCCGCATGTCGAGGACGAAGTACGAGATGCCCCGGTGCTGCTCGGCGGCGGGATCGGTGCGGGCGAGCAGGATCCCGTACTGGGCGACGTGAGCGAACGTCGTCCACACCTTCTGGCCGTGCACGACGTACTCGTCGCCGTCGCGCTCGGCGCGCGTCGTGAGCGACGCGAGGTCGCTGCCCGCGCCCGGTTCACTGAACAGCTGACACCACAGCTCGGCGCCGGAGAGGATGCCCGGGAGGTAACGCTCCTGTTGCTCCTGCGTCCCGGCCACGAGGAGCGTCGGACCGGCCCAGCCGATGCCGATCGGGTTGAGCGGGCGCGGCGCGGCGGCGGCGCGGAGTTCCTCGTCGATCACGAGCTGCTGCACCGGGCCGGCGTCCCTCCCGTAGGGCTTGGGCCAGTGGGGGGCGACATACCCGGCCTCGGCCAGTCGTACGTTCCAGTCGGCCGGGAAGCGCCCGCCAGGCGCATGCTCCCGGACGAAGGCCCGGACCTCGTCGCGATACGTCTCCGCTTCGACCGGAAGCTCGAAATTCACAGTCGCAGGCTACTGATCCGCGAACCGACTCGGGTGCGAACAACTACGCACGCGACGCACCGGATCGGGGACGTGAAGACGGGGGAGCTCCGGCTCACGAGCGACGCCCAGCTCGTCGTGGCCATCGGGCGCTTCCGCCACGACGCGCTGTCGGAGGTGTATCGGCGCCACGCGCCTGCCGCCTTCGGCCTCGCCCGCCGCATCGTGGGTGACCGCGCGCTCGCCGAGGAGGTCGTCCAGGAGGTTTTCCTCCGGCTCTGGAACCAACCCGATCGCTTCGATGCGGCGCGGGGTTCGCTCCGGACGTATCTGCTCACCCAGACGCACGGACGGAGCGTCGACACGATTCGCGCCGAGGCATCTCGTCGCGCGCGCGAGGAGCGCGACGCGCGCTTGACATCCGAGGGCGGTTACGACCTCGAGCGCGAGGTCTGGGATCTCACCCAGGCGGAGCACGTGCGCGACGCGCTCGGCCGTTTGGGCAACGGGGAGCGGCGGGCGATCGAGCTCGCGTACTTCGGCGGGCACACGTACCGCGAAGTCGCCGTCCTGCTGGGTGAGCCCGAAGGCACGGTGAAGAGCCGGATCCGGTCAGGGCTGAGCCGGCTCCGGGACGCGTTGGTCGAGAGCGGGATGGCTGGACCGTGGCGCGAGAGCTGAGCCGCCGCGAGCTCGACGAGCTGTTGGGCGCCTACGCGCTCGACGCCGTCGACGACGACGAGCGCGTACAGCTCGAGGCGTATCTCGAACGCTCGCCCGAGGCCCGTGCGCTCGTCGCCGAATACCGCGAGACCGCCGCGCTCCTCTCGCACAGCGGCACCGAGGCGCCCCCTGGCCTGTGGGAACGCATCCAGCACACCCTCGAGGAAGAGCCCCCGCGGTTGGCGGTCCCGTCGCACCGCGGTCGTCGCCGTGGTCGGGTCGCGGCGGCGATCGGGGTCGCGGCCGCCGTCGTGGCGGTGGGGGCACTCGCGGTCAAGGTCGTGCAGCAGGACGATCGCATCGACGAGCTCAGCCGACAGGCGGAGACGGGATCGGTGCTCGCGGCGGCGGAGGCGGCGTCGCGAGACCCGCGCGCCGCCCGGGTGACGATGTCCTCGACCGACGGCGCCCTCGAGGCGCGCGTCGTCTATCTGCCGGACGGCGACGGGTTCCTCGTCCAGGACAACCTCGGGGCGCTGGCGCCGGAGCGGACGTACCAGCTGTGGGCGCTGATGGGCGACGCACCGGCGGCGCGCCCCATCTCGGCCGGCGTGCTCGGCTCCGACCCGGGCGTGGCCGCGTTCCGGGTCCAGGGCCCGGTCACGGCCTTCGCGATCACCGACGAGCGGGCGCCCGGCGTCGACGCACCGGGCAACCCCCCGCTGTTGCAGGGCGCGGTGCGCTGAAGCGCAGACGCGCGATCTCCGCTGGCACTCGGTAGTATCGAGTGCTAACAGGCGAGCACCGGGCCGGTCCGTGCCGCGCACGGACCGGGTCCCGGGCACGAGCCAGAACGAGCCCGAAAGAGATCGACAGAGGGTCGAGAGGGCGAGAGGTCGAGGTGTCGACAGAGCAAGCCGGGCTGGACGAGCGCAAGGCGGAGATCCTGCGGGCCGTCGTCGAGGAGTACGTCGAGACGGCCGAGCCGGTCGGCTCCCAGCGCGTCGCGCGTTCCCGCAAGCTCGGTGTGTCGAGCGCGACCGTGCGCAACGACATGACCGTGCTCGAGCGGGAGGGCTACATCACCCAGCCCTACACCTCGGCGGGTCGCATCCCGACCGACCTGGGCTACCGCTACTTCGTCGACAACTTCACCAAGGAGGGGGCGCTGCGTGTCGCCCACCGGCGGGCGGTGGCGGAGTTCTTCGAGACGGCCCACCGGGCGCTCGAGGATCTGCTCCACGAGACGAGCCAGCTGCTCTCCCGCGTCACCGACCACACCGCCATGGTCGTCGGCCCCCAACCAGAGGTCGCCAAGGTCCGCGGCGTGCAGTTGGTGAGGCTGCATCCCGGTGTCGTGCTCGCCGTCGCGGTGCTGTCGAACGGCAGCGTCGAGAAGTACACGCTCGAGCTCGACGACGAGCCCGACGAAGCGCAGGTCGGCGCGGCGGCGGCCGCCCTCGAAGGGCAATGGATCGGCTGCGCGTTCAACGACCTCCCCGAGCCCCGACCGAGTGGTGACGACGGCATCGACCGTCTCGCGGGCGCGGTCCGCGCCGGCTTCGGCGAGCTCGTCGGCGAGCGTCCGCTGGAGATGCTCTACGTCGGAGGCACGAGCCGGCTCGCCGCCGAGCACGAGTCGTTCGCGACCGCCGAGAGCGCCGCGCATCTGCTCGAGCTGCTCGAGCACCAGGTCGTGGTCGTCTCGCTCGTGCGCAACCTGCTCGACCAGGGGGTCAATGTGAGCATCGGCTCGGAGAACGAGATCGAGGAGCTCCGTGACTGCGCAATTGTGCTCGCGCCTTACCAGGTAGAAGGTGAGTTCGCCGGCACTGTCGGTGTGCTCGGGCCCACCCGCATGGACTACCGCCAGACGATCGGCGCCGTCGCGGCCGTCTCGCAGCAACTCGGCCGTCTGCTGACCCGGGTGGATTGACGTTGCCTCGTAGCTACTACGAGGTGTTGGGTGTGTCGCCCCAGGCGACCGAGGCCGACATCAAACGCGCCTACCGCGCCCTCGCGCGCCGGTACCACCCGGACTCGAACCCCGACGACCCCGATGCCGAGGCCCGCTTCAAGGAAGTCACGGTCGCGTACGAGACGCTCGGCGACCCCGAGCGCCGTCGCCGCTACGACGTCTTCGGAGCCGACGGCGCCCCCGGAGCGAGAGCGGGAGGCGGGCAGGCCGGCGACGCCTTCGGCCTCGGAGATCTCTTCGACGCCTTCTTCGGCGGCGACGCCTTCGGTGGCCGGCGCGGCCCGGCTGGGCCGCCGCGAGGGTACGACGCCGAGGTCGCCGTCGAGCTCACGCTGCGCGAAGCCGCCTTCGGCGTGGTCCATCCGGTGGAGGTCGGGCTGCCGGTGACGTGCGAGCGTTGCGACGGATCCGGCTGCGAGCCCGGGACCCACCCGTCCCGGTGCGACGTGTGCGGTGGCACCGGCGAGGTGCGACAGGTGCGCCGCTCGATCCTCGGTCAGATGGTCACAGCCTCGCCCTGCTCGGCCTGCGACGCCACCGGCAGCCGAATCCTGTCGCCGTGCCGTGACTGTCGGGGCGAGGGGCGCGTGAACGCGCTCCGCCGCATCGACGTCGAGGTGCCGGCCGGGGTGGATAGCGGGCAGCGGCTCCGGCTGCCGGACCGGGGCCCGGCCGCGCCGCGCGGCGGTATCGCGGGCGACCTGTACGTCACGATCGCGGTCGCGCCCCATCCCGATTTCGACCGCGAGGGCAACGACCTCGTCCATGCACGCAAGGTCTCGTTGACGCAGGCCGCGCTCGGCGCCGAGTTCACGATCGAGAACCTGAACGGCGACGAGGAGGAGATCCTCGTTCCGCCGGGCGCACAGCCGGGCCAGGTGCTGCGGCTCAAGGGCAAGGGCGTGCCGTCGCTCCACGGTCGCCGTCGCGGCGATCTCCTCGTGCGTCTCGACGTCGAGATCCCGTCGAGGTTGCGCCCCGAGGAAGAGGAGCTGCTCCGCCGACTCGCCGAACTGCGCGGTGAGGAGGTCGCTCCGCCCGACCGCGGGTTCTTCGACCGGGTGCGCTCCGCCTTCCAGTAGTGACCCGGTTCGCGGCGCGGCATCCGGCGACCGCACACACCTTCGTTTCTGTGCTCGATGACGACGTGACGCTCGACGGCGAGGCCGGGCATCACCTGAGCCGGGTGCGGCGACTGCGTAGCGGCGAATCGGTCACCGCCGCCGACGGCGAGGGGTGCTGGCGCCCCTATGCCGTCGTGCGCGTCCGGCCGGGTGCAGTCGAGTTGCACGCGCAGGGCGCGGCGGTGGTCGAGCCTCAGCTCGAACCGCGTCTGGTAGTGGCGTTCGCACTCACCAAAGGAACCAAGCCCGACCTCGCGGTGCAGAAGCTCACCGAGCTGGGCGTCGACGGCGTCACGCTGCTGTCCACGCGCCGTTCCGTCCCGCGCTGGGGTGAGACGCGCACGGACGCCGCCCTCGACCGGTTGCGCCGGATCGCGCGCGAGGCGGCGATCCAGTGCCGACGGGCCCGGTTGCCCGCCCTCGACGGGCTGCATCCAGTGGCCGAGCTGCGGGGGCGCCCCGGGCTGGTCGTCGCCGATCCCGCCGGCGGGGATCTCGCCGGGCTGGCGGCACCGCTGGGCGGCGAATGGTCGCTCGTCGTCGGGCCCGAAGGCGGCTTTGCTCCGGATGAGGAGGCTGCGCTGGAGTCGGCGGCCCGGCTGCGATTGGGGCCTCACGTGCTGCGCGCGGAGACGGCCGCGCTGGCCGGTGCGGCCGTCCTGGCCACCCGGCGCCTGCCTCCGCCCGACGAGTGAGCGCCTTCTCACTCTCCGCGCGATCAGTCTCGGAGATTGCTACCACGCAGGGTGACAATGGCGGCGGAGAGTGGTAGCGTTCGCTGTCGGGCGATCGGTCGGGAGGCCACGACCGGCGGACAGGGGGACACCGTGAGCATCAGCGAGTCGATGGTGGGCGAGCGTCTTCGCTCGATCCGCCGCCAGAAGGGTCTCTCGCTGCACGACGTCGAAGCACGCTCGGGTATGGAGTTCAAGGCTTCCGTGCTCGGGGCGTACGAACGAGGTGAGCGCGCGATCTCGGTGCCTCGCCTCCTGCGCCTTGCCGAGATCTATCAGGTGCCGGGCGACCAGCTGCTGCCGCGCCGATCGGACGTCGATACCGACCTCACCCAGCGTGGCGACACGTTCGAGGAGGGCTTCACGATCGACCTCGAGCGGCTGCGAGATCTCGACGATCCAGAAGCGTCGGTGCTTTCGCGCTACGCCGAGACGATCCAGCTCCAGCGCCAGGACTTCAACGGCCGGCTGCTCACGATCCGCCGCGACGACCTGCGGGTTCTCGCGGCCGTGCTCGGTCGCCGCGCTGAGGACCTCGGACGACGGCTCGACGAACTCGGGCTGCGCGCCGGCACCTGAGCCCGGTCCTCGACCGACTCGCGCATACCCAGGGCTACCATCGCGCCGACGTGGCCTCGCCGTCGCCGACTCAAGTCAAGATCCTCGTCCCGGGCAACCACTTGATGGTGGGCCTCCTCGGCCAGCGGGACGAGCTGCTGCGCCTGGTCGAGGCGTCGTTCCCCGTCGAGATCCACGTCCGGGGCAACGAGATCACCGTGACCGGCGATGCCTCGGAGGCCGAGCGGGTCGGGCGCCTGTTCGAGGAGATGGTGATCCTCCTCGAGCAGGGCCACAGCCTCGACCGCGAAGGCGTCGGCCGCAGCATCGAGATGCTCAAAGCCGACCAACGCCCGACGGACGTCTTCACTACCGAGGTGCTGCGCGGCCGCAAGACGGTGCGGCCCAAGACCTCCGGCCAGAAGGGCTACGTCGACGCCGTGCGGGACCACACCGTCACGTTCTGCATCGGTCCCGCCGGGACGGGCAAGAGCTACCTGGCGGTCGCACTCGCGGTGCAGGCGCTGCAGGCGAAGCAGATCAACCGGATCATCCTCACGCGTCCCGCGGTCGAAGCAGGGGAGCGGCTCGGGTTTCTCCCCGGCGACATCCTCGCCAAGGTCGACCCGTACCTCCGACCGCTGTACGACGCGCTGTACGACATGCTCGAGCCCGAGGTCGTCACTCGCCTGATGGACCGCGGCGTCATCGAGGTCGCGCCCCTCGCGTTCATGCGGGGCCGGACGCTCAACGACTCGTTCATCATCCTCGACGAGGCCCAGAACACCACGCCCGAGCAGATGAAGATGTTCCTGACCCGGCTCGGTTTCGGCTCGAGGATCGTCGTCACCGGCGACGTGACCCAGATCGACCTGCCCGAGGGCCGCGGACGATCCGGGCTCCTCGTCGTACGCGACGTGCTCGACGGCATCGCGGGCCTCGCTTTCGTCGAGCTCGGCTCGGCCGACGTCGTTCGCCACAAGATCGTGCAGGACATCGTCGACGCCTACGAACGCGACGACCGCCGCCGGTGACTCGAGCCATGAAGCGCGAGGGTCCGGGGGGTCGACCGTCCGGCGCCCTATTGATGCGTGCGGAGGGTGACATATGGGGTCCCAGCGCACGCATCGAGGCGTCATGAGAACCGTCTTCGGGGCGGACGAGCAGTCGGAGGTGGAGGTCGACGTCCTGCGGTGGGTGCGGCTCGCCCGCCTGGTGCTCGATCAGGAGCGGGTGCCCGAGGACGCCGAGATGTCGGTGATCTTCGTCGACGAGCAGGCGATGTCGGATCTGCACGAGCGCTTCCTCGGCGGCAGCGGGCCGACGGACGTGCTCTCGTTCCCGATGGACGACGACGTGGCGCCGGGCGGACGGCAGCCCGACCAGGGCGGGCGCGGACCGGGCTCTCCGGCGGAGGCGGGCGACCCGCCCCCCGTGCTCGGCGACGTCGTGGTGTGCCCGCAGGTGGCGAGGCGGCAGACCGACGAGAAGCGGTCGCTGGACGACGAGGTGGCGCTGCTCGTCGTGCACGGCGTCCTGCATCTGCTGAACTACGACCATGCCGAGGACCACGAGTCCGAGGTGATGAGGAAGCGGGAGCGCGAGCTGTTGGCGCGCTTCCGGGAGCTCGAACGGGAAGAGGGACGGTGACTGCGGGTCCAGATACCGGCGGGGCATGACCGGAGCGGACTGGTTACTCGTCGCCGCGATCGTCGTGCTGTTCCTCGCGTCGATCTGGCTGGCTCTCGTCGAGACCGCGTTCACGCGCATGAGCCGCATCCGGGCGCTCGCGCTCGAGGAGGACGGCCGTCGCGGGGCCGGACGTCTCGCGCGCATGCTCGAGCACCCCGAGCGCACGCTGAACGTCGTCTACCTACTGGCGCTCTTCTGCCAGCTCACGACGGGTTCGCTGGTCGGTCTCGTGCTGAGCCGGGTCGTCGGCGCCTGGGGCTTCGTCATCGGCATCGTCCTGCAGTTCATCCTGTTCTTCGTGTTCGGTGAGGTCGCGCCCAAGACCTACGCGCTTCAGCACACCGACGGCGCCGCATTGCGCAACTCGGGCCTCCTCGCGTTCCTTACGAGGTTCCCGCCGCTGCGATGGGCGTCGAGCGCGCTGATCGGGCTGGCCAACCTCATCATCCCCGGGCGCCAACGGAAGGAGGGCCCGTTCGTCTCCGAGGAGGAGATCCGGACCATGGCCGACGTGGCCGCCGACGAGGAGGCGATCGAGCGGGACGAGCGCAGGCTGATCCACTCGATCTTCGAGTTCGGCGACATGGTCGTTCGCGAGGCGATGACACCTCGCACCGACATGGTGGCGATCAACGCCGACGACACGATCGAAGAGGGCATCACCGCCGCCATCCAGGGGGGCTTCTCGCGGATCCCGGCCTACGAGGGGACGACGGACAACATCATCGGCCTCGTCTTCCTCAAGGATCTCGTGGCGCTCGCCCGCGCCAGCAAGCGAAACGAGCCGGTGCGCAGCGCGCTCCGTGACGCGGTGTTCGTGCCGGAGCAGAAGCGCGTCGCCGAGCTCCTGCGGGAGATGCAGACCAAGCAGTTCCACATGGCGATCGTGATCGACGAGTACGGCGGCACTTCCGGTCTTGTCACGCTCGAGGACCTCCTCGAGGAGATCGTCGGCGACATCACCGACGAGTACGACATCGAGGAGCCGAGCGTCGAGCACCTCCCCGGCGGCGCGTTGCGTGTCCCCGGCGGCACGTCGATCGACGACGTCAGTGACGAGCTCGGCGTCGAGCTCCCCGATACCGAGTGGGACACGGTGGGCGGGCTCGTGTTCAACCTCCTCGGCCACGTTCCCGACGAAGGTGAGTGCGTCCGCTTCCAGGGCCTCGAGTTCCGCACTGAGCGGGTGCAGGGCCGCCGGATCGTGTCGGTGCACATCAAGCCGGTGCCCGACAGCGCCAACGAGCGCGTCGCGGCGAAGTGACGGAAGGGTTCCGCAGCGGCTTCGTGACCCTCGTCGGCCGGCCCAACGTCGGCAAGTCGACGCTGCTGAACCAGCTCGTGGGCTCGAAGGTCGCGATCGTCTCCGACCGCCCGCAGACCACGCGCACCGCCATCCGGGGGGTGCGCACCACCCCCGATGACCAGATCGTGTTCGTCGACACGCCCGGCATCCACAAGCCGCGGACACCGCTCGGCGAGCGGACCAACCAGCGAGCGGTCGCGACCCTCGGCGAGGTCGACGTCATCTGTCTGCTGGTCGAAGCCGACGCGCCCATCGGTGCCGGCGACCGGTTCGTCGCCGGCCTCGTGCAACAGGTTCCGACGCCGAAGCTCCTCGTCGTGAACAAGATCGATCGGGCCGCGAAGCCCGCCATCGCCGAGCACCTGGCGATCGCGGCACGCGACCTCGGCGACTTCGACGCCTACGTTCCGCTCTCGGCGCGCACCGGCGACGGGATCCCGGCGCTCCTCGGCGAGATCGAACGCCGCCTGCCCGAGGGGCCGCGCTACTACCCGGAGGGCACCGTCACCGACCAGCCCGAGACCTTCGTCGCCGCCGAGCTCGTGCGCGAGCAGCTGCTGGCGGTCGCACACGACGAGCTGCCGCACTCGATCACGGTGTCGGTGGAGGAGCTCGACGACATCGAGCCTGTCGGCGACGACTCCGGCGACGGCATCCTGCGGCTGCGTGCCGACATCAGCGTGGAGCGCGACTCGCAGAAGGGCATCGTCATCGGACGCGGCGGACGCGTCCTGAAGGACGCCGGCACTGCCGCCCGCCAGGAGCTCGAGGCGCTCCTCGGCGTGCGCGTGTACCTCGAGACGCGTGTGCGCGTGGAGCGGGACTGGCAACGGCGCGCCCACGCCCTCGACCGGCTCGGGTACTGAAACCGCTGGTCACGGCGCCTGTCCGAGTTGTTCCGGCCGAGAACGCCGGGGATAGGCTCCGAATTCGAGGTTCCCCGGCCGCGAGGCCGCCCGA
>JBKPDG010000132.1:0-9032 GCA_046727755.1 Actinomycetota bacterium | reverse complement strand
GGACGGCAAGGTCGCGATCGTCACCGGAGCCGGGCGCGGGCTGGGACGGGCCGAGGCGCTCGAGCTGGCACGACTCGGGACGCGCGTCGTCGTGAACGACTTCGGGCGCACGCTGCAGGGAGAAGAGGAGAAGAGCCCGGCAGACGCGGTCGTGGAGGAGATCACCGCCGCCGGCGGCGAAGCAGTGGCCGACCACGGCGACGTCGCCGACTGGGACGACTCGCTCCGCCTCGTGCAAACGGCGATCGATCGGTACGGGCAGCTCGACATCCTGGTCAACAACGCCGGGTTCCTGAGAGACCGGATGCTGTTCAACATGAGCGAGGAGGACTTCGACCTCGTCGTGCGCGTCCACCTCAAGGGACACTTCTGCATGTCGCGGCATGCGGCCGCGTACTGGCGTGACCGGTCGAAGGCCGCCGAGGGGCCGGTGTACGGCCGAATCGTGAACACCACCTCGGAGGCCGCGCTCCTCGGCTCGCCGGGTCAGCCGAACTACGCCGCTGCGAAGGCGGGGATCATCAGCCTGACGCTGGCGACTGCGAACAGCGTCGGCCGCTACGGCGTGACCGCGAACGCGATCGCGCCCCGCGCTCGCACCCGGATGACCGAGAGCATGCCTGGTATCGGCGATGAGGTCGAAGGCGACTTCGACGAGTTCGCTCCGGAGAATGTGTCGCCGCTGGTGGCCTACCTCGCGTCGCCGTCGGCGGCGAAGGTCTCGGGACAGGTGTTCGTGGTGTACGGGCGCATGGTCGACGTCGTCGCCGGTCCGAGCGTCGACCGGCACTTCGACGCCGAGGGCGCCTGGACCCCGGACGAGGTCGACGCGTTGCTCAGCCCGTTCTACGACGAGCGCAAGCCGGTACGGGACGGCTACCTCTACCGCGGGCCGCATCCGGCGTAGGGCCATGGAGCACTTCGAGGGCCGGGTCGCAGTTGTCACCGGTGCCGGGAGCGGCATCGGCCGTGCGCTGGCGCTCCGGGCCGCCGGCGAGGGAATGCGGGTCGTGATCGCCGACGTCGAGGTCAACGCGCTCGAGGAGGCCGCGGCCGAGGTCGAGACGGCCGGCGCCGAGGTGGTCGTCGCGCCGACCGACGTGTCCCGTCCCGAACAGGTCGACCGGCTTGCCGGCCTCGCGTACGAGCGCTTCGGTGCCGTCCACCTGCTGTGCAACAACGCCGGCGTGTTCCAGGGCGGGGTCAGCTGGCAGCGCGAGCTCGCGGACTGGGAGTGGGTGCTCGGCGTGAACCTGTGGGGGGTGCTGCACGGCATCCGAGCGTTCGTGCCGCGCATGCTCGAAGGAGGCGACGACGGCCACATCGTCAACACGTCGTCACTCGCCGGGTTGATCACAGGCGCGTATTCGGCGCCGTACATCACCAGCAAGTTCGCCGTGCTCGGGCTCACCGAGTGCCTCGCCCACGACTTGCGCGCGCACGGCACGCCGATCGGCGCGTCCGTCCTCGTGCCAGCCCTCGTCGCCACGAAGATCGCGCACTCGACGCGCAACCGGCCCGACGAGCCGCCGAGCGAGGCGCAGGCGCCGGACCATCACCTCGTCGAGCAGGCGCTGCGCGACCTCATCGCGCAAGGCGGACGGCCGCCGGACGAGGTCGCCGGTCTCGTGTTCGACGCGGTCCGCAGCGGACGCTTCTTCATCACGACGAGCGACGCGACGGAGGGCATCCTGCGCGCTCGCTTCGACGCCGTCCTGACGGGCGAGCTCCCGCCCATGACGGACTGGAACCTGGTCCGCTGAAAGAACGGCAGGCATAGGCTCACGCGCATGGAGATGCGAACGCTCGGTACCACCGGGGTCCAGGTGAGCGAGTACTGCCTCGGGGCGATGATGTTCGGCAAGTGGGGCAATGCCGACCACGAGGACTGCGTCCGCATCGCACATCGCGCGTTCGACGCCGGGATCAACTTCGTCGACACCGCAGACGTGTACTCGGCCGGCGAATCCGAGGAGATCGTCGGCAAGGCGATCGCAGGACGGCGTGACGACCTCGTCGTCGCGACCAAGGTGCACGCGCCGATGGGTCAGGATCCCAACATGCGCGGCAACTCGCGCCGCTGGATCCAGCGTGAGGTCGAGAACAGCTTGCGTCGGCTCGGCACCGACTGGATCGACCTCTACCAGGTGCACCGCCCCGACGAGGCGGCTGACGTCGACGACACGCTCGGCGCGCTCAGCGACCTCGTCCACCAGGGGAAGATCCGGTACGCGGGATCGTCGACGTTCCCGGCCGAGTACATCGTCGAGGCGCAGTGGATCGCCGAGCGCCGCGGTCGGGAGCGGTTCCGGTGCGAGCAGCCGCCGTACTCGATCCTGGTGCGCGAGATCGAACGGTCCGTGCTGCCGACGTGCCGGCGCTACGGCATGGGCGTCATCCCGTGGAGCCCCCTCGCCGGCGGCTACCTCACCGGCCGCTACCGCAAGGGCAGCGAAATCCCGGCCGGGTCGCGCCTGTCGGGCCGCAACTTCGACGACGAGCGCTCACGCGCCGTCCACGAGCAGCGGCTGGACGTGGTGGAGGAGCTGCTGAAGGTCGCCGCCGACGCCGGCATCAGCCTCACGCACCTGGCGATGGCGTTCGTGATCGCGCACCCCGCGGTGACGTCGGCGATCATCGGGCCCCGCACGATGGAACAGGTCGACGACCTGCTCGCCGGAGAGGACGTCCGCCTCGACGCCGGCGTGCTCGACCGCATCGACGAGCTTGTGCCCCCGGGCACGAGCATCTCGGGCGCCGACCCGTGGCAGCCGCGGGCGCTCAGCCGCAGGGAGCGCCGCCGCCCCCGCTGACCACACCGGTGCCCGCCCCGTGAACCATCGGTAGCCAACGGCACCGCGCAACCGGACGTCTGCGCCGAGTTCCAGTTCCAGGAGGACGCTCAGGCCGCGCTGGACGCAGACCCGGGACTCGCGCAACGGCAGCCGCTGATCGTTACCGACAACGACGGTGCGTGCCGGGCACCCGCAAACTCCGTTTGCGCGGGCGTAGTGTGGCAACGCCTGGACTGGGGGGCGGTATGAGAACGACTACGACGAAGTCTGCTGTCGGCGGCGCGATTGTTCTGAGCGCGACGTTGCTGATCGGGACAGCGAGCGCGAGTCCGGCGTTCAGTGCGAACGCACCGACGAAGACGAAGCGGTGCGCGACGACAGGTACCTACATAAAACCTGGCAAGACGAAGCCGGTCGGCAATAGCGGGAAGAACAACCCTGGCAAGCTGTTCAAGGGACGCGCTGGTCAGAGCGACGGAGACCAGGAGCGCAACACGGGGGAGACCGCCAACCTTGGCGGGCTCGCCGCGACGGTGACGGGCGCGTCGTTCGAACAGAGTCTGAGCAGCTTCGAGAACGACGGTTACCTAAAGGTGTCGGTCAAGGTCTGCAATCGCAACAGCGACACCAACGACGTGACCCCGTTGGACTGGAAGATGCAGACTCCGAACGGCAACCGGGTCAACATGACTATCACGAGCGCGCCCACGTTCTCGCCTGGGACGCTGGTGGGGGGAGGCGAACAGGCGGGCGACGTCTATTTCCCCGTCGGTGGGCAGAAGGGCGACTTCTACGTCGTTTTCAAGCCTCTGTCCGATCCGCTTGGTGACGAACAAGGCATCTGGAGGGTTTCGATCTAGGCAGGGTTGAACGTCACCGGCATGTGCTTGATGCCGTTGATGAAGTTGGAGCGGAGGCGCTGGACGTCGCCGTCGAGCTCGATGTCGGGCAGCCGGTCGAGGACCGTCTCGAACATCACCCGGATCTCGAGCTTGGCCAGGTTGGCACCCAGGCAGAAGTGCGGCCCGCCGCCGCCGAAGGCGACGTAGTCGTTGGGCGCGCGCGTGATGTCGAACGTGTTGGGGTCGTCGAACACCTCTTCGTCGCGGTTGGCCGAGATGTACCAGAGCGCGATCTTGTCGCCGGCGTGGATCGTCTGGCCGCGCAGCTCGAAGTCCTCGGGCGCGGTGCGGCGCATGTACATGACGGGCGACGCGTAGCGCAGCATCTCGTCGGTCGCGCCCGGCAGTAGCGAACGGTCGGCGGCGAGCTTCGCGCGCTGGTCGGGGTGCTCGAAGAGGAAGTGCATCCCGTTCGAGATCAGGTTCCGCGTCGTCTCGTTGCCGGCCACCGCCAGCAGCTGGAAGAACAGGTTGAACTCGTCGTCGGTGAGCCGGTTCCCTTCGACCTCTGCCTGCAGCAGCGTGCTGATGATGTCGTCGCCCGGGTTCTTGCGCTTCGATTCGGCCAGCTCGGTGGAGTACATGAACATCTCGGTGGCGGCGCCGATCGCCTCTTCCCGGGAGACGTTGTACTCGGGGTCCTCCGAGCCGATGAGGCGGTTGCTCCACTCGAAGATCTTGTGGCGGTCGGACTGCGGGACGCCCATCATCTCCGCGATCACCTGGAGCGGCAGCTCGGCAGCGACGTCGACGACGAAGTCGCACTCGCCGCGCGCCGCGACTTCGTCGATGATCCCGTTCGTGACCTCACGGATGTGCTCGTCGAGCCGACCGATCATGCGGGGTGTGAAGCCCTTGTTGACGAGCAGCCGCAGCTTGGTGTGCTTCGGCGGATCCATCATCAGCATCATCTGGCGCTGGAGCTCGAGGTCCTCGGAGCTCATGTCGTTGAGCGTGATCCCGCCCAGCTCCGACGACGCGTGCGGGTAGTCGCGGCTCAGCTCGACGAGGTCGGCGTACTTGACGATGCACCAGAAGCCCTTGGTGTCATCGGTGTCGGGGTGGAACCAGACCGGCGCCTCGCGTCGCAGCACCGCGAACATCTCGTGGGGGACGGCGGCGACGAAGTTGCCCGGATCGGCGAGGTTGACGTCCTCGAGGGTCATGGTCGTCATGGGGCCTCCCCGGGAGCTGGCCAGAAAACTGGAACACGTTCTCGTCTTGGGGCAAGATAGCGCAGACCGAACGGGGGGACCCGATGCACGACCTGATCATCCGGGGTGGCACGGTCGTCGACGGGACGGGGGCGCCCGCCCGCGCCGCCGACGTGGCGGTCGACGACGGGCGCGTCACCGAGGTCGGCCGGATCGACGGCGACGCCGCCGAGGTGATCGATGCCACCGGCAAGCTCGTTACCCCCGGCTTCGTCGACGTGCACACGCACTACGACGGCCAGGTCACCTGGGACCCGCTGCTGACGCCGTCGTCGTGGCACGGAGTCACGACGATCGTCATGGGCAACTGCGGCGTCGGCTTCGCGCCCGCCCGACCCGACAAGCGTGACTGGATCATCGGCCTCATGGAGGGCGTCGAGGACATCCCCGGCGCCGCGCTGTCGACCGGCATCCGCTGGGGCTGGGAGACGTTCCCCGAGTTCCTCGATTTCCTCGACGAGCAGCCTCTCGCGCTCGACGTCGGCACGCAGGTACCGCACGGCGCGGTGCGTGCATACGTGATGGGGGAGCGCGGCTCCCGGAACGAGCCCGCCACGCCCGACGACGCCGCCGCGATGGCCGCGATCGTGCGGGAAGGCATCGAAGCCGGCGCGCTCGGTGTCTCGACCTCGCGCACGATCGCCCACCGCGCGATCGACGGCGAGCCCGTCCCCGGGACGTTCGCGGCGGAGGACGAGCTGTTCGCGTTGGGGCGCGCCCTCGCCGACGCGGATGCGGGCGTGTTCGAGCTCGCGCCGGCGGGCGTGCTCGGCGAGGACCTCGCCGCCGCCGACCGCGAGATGGACTGGATGCGACGCCTCGCGGCCGAGATCGACCGCCCGGTGACGTTCGCGCTGATCCAGCACGACCAGGACCCCGACCAATGGAAGCGGATGCTCGACCTCGCGCTCGAGGTGCACGAACGCGGCGTCCCTATCCGGCCCCAGGTCGCGGGGCGCCCGCTCGGCCTGTTGCTCGGCCTCCAGACCTTCCACCCGTTGCGTGACCGGACGAGCTACCAGGCGATCGACCCACTCCCGCTCGACGAAAAGGTGGCGCGCCTGCGCGATCCCGAGGTGCGCGCCGCGATCCTGTCGGAGTCACCGCAACCCGACGACGTCATGGCCTTCATCGGTCTGGGGCTCGACCGGATCTTCCCCATCGGCGAGCCGCCTGATTACGAGCCGGTGCCGGGTGAGAGCATCGCGGCGCGCGCCGACCGTGAAGGCCGGGACCCGACCGATCTCCTGTACGACCTCCTGCTCGCACACGACGGGCGCGAGCTGCTCCTGCGGCCGCTCCTCGGGTACAGCCGCTTCACCCACGACCCGATTCGGGAGATGGTCGAGAACCCGGCGACGGCCCTCGGGCTCGGTGACGGGGGCGCGCACTGCGGCGCCATCTGCGACGCCAGCATCGAGACCTACATGCTCACGCACTGGGTGCGCGACCGGACCCGCGGCGAGCGGCTCCCGCTGGAGCTCGTGGTGCGCAAGATGACGGGCGACACCGCCTCCTTGTACGGGCTCGGCGACCGGGGCGAGGTCACACCCGGCAAGAAGGCCGATCTCAACGTGATCGACCTCGACGGCCTCACGCTGCACCGACCGGAGATGCACTACGACCTGCCCGGGAACGCACGGCGCCTCCTGCAACGGGCCGACGGGTACGACGCGACCATCGTGAGCGGGGAGGTCGTGATGCGCGACGGCGAGGACACCGGCGCCCGCCCCGGCTCGCTCGTGCGCGGCGCCCGCTAACTCTGCATTACGCCGGCCTCGGTCGGCGCGGCGACGGCGGCTCCGCCGACCGTCGCCGCAGAGCCGGAGCTTGCGACGGCGACAATCAGTGGAGCTCCGGGCGGATGCCGCGGAGGCCGAACCAGGTCAGCTCGGAGATCCACGCCGCCAGCTCGTCGGGATCGTGTGACGCGTCCGGGTCGGTGAGGGCGTGCCGGCTCGTCGCCTCGGCGACGCCGACGAGCGAGTGGGCGAGCACGCGCCGGTGCTCGGGCGTGGCGTCGATCTCGATGAGCTCGCTGATGGCCTCGGCCGCGTCGTGGAGGATGGCGTCGACGGTGTGGGCGAACTCCGGGTCGTTGCGCGCCGACGCCCCGAACAGCACGCGGAACGCGGCCCGGTTGTTGATGACGAAGCGGAAGTAGGCGCTGAATCCCTCTTCCACCCGCTCCCGCCCGGTCGTGGCGCGGCCCGTCGCCGTCGCCAGCTCGTCGAGCAGCTGACTTCCGACGTCGGTGAGAACCTCGACGAACAGCGCCCGCTTCGACGGGAAGTGCTGGTACAGGACCGGCTTCGTGACCCCGGCCGCGGTCGCGATGTCGTCCATTGCCGTCGCATGGAACCCACGGGTCGCGAACACGTCGCACGCGACATCGAGAAGCTGACGCCGTCGCTGCTCCGCCGGGAGTCGTACCGCCATCGGCGCCACGTTATCCGCGGGGAAGTCAGCCGCTGCTCTTCAGGGGCATCTCGTAGCGGTCGGTGACGCCGAAGTTGTCGCGCCAGCGC
This sequence comes from Actinomycetota bacterium, assembly GCA_046727755.1. Taxonomy (GTDB): domain Bacteria; phylum Actinomycetota; class Acidimicrobiia; order IMCC26256; family JACDBD01; genus JALZAA01. The sequence goes on along the minus strand of JBKPDG010000132.1, from coordinate 1,593 downwards.
GCGTCGACCTCCGCAGTCTCGTCCGCGCTCAGGTGAAGGTCGGACGCAGTCGCGTACTCGCGCACTTCGTCGGCGGTCACGCACGTCGGTAGCACGGTCGTGAACCCGTCGATGGCGAGGATGCCCGCCACCGCGGCCTGGCCGATCGTGCGGCCGGTCTCGGCGCCGTGCAGGAAACGCAACGTGTCGGCCTTGTCGAAGAGGTCGAGCAGGTTCTCGCGCTTGCGATGGGCGCGGTGGTCGTCTCCTTCGAATGGCGTGTCGCGGGTGACCTTCCCCGAGAGCACGTCGGATGCGTGCGGCACGCGTGCGATCAAGCCGACGCGTCCCTCGGTGACGGCCGGCTCGGCGGCGAACGTACGACCCGGCTCCTGCTCGAGCAGGTTGAACACGGTCTGGAGCGTGACGATCGGCCGGTTGCGCAGCGCCTCGAGGCCCTCATCGACCCAGCCGATGGCGGGCCCGAGCGCGACGCCGAGCTCGCGTACTTTGCCCTCGGCGCGGATCTTCACGAGCTCGTCCCAGAGCGCGTCGTCGCGGACGGGCTCGATGCGGACGTTGTGGAGCTGCAACAGGTCGATGTGGTCACGGCCCAGGCGGCGGAGCGACGCCTCGACCTGCGACCGAACCGACTCGGGCCGCCAGTCCTGCGGCCGCTCTGAGTGCCCGGGCGCGATACGCGGCGCGTCGATGTCGTAGCCGACCTTCGTGGTGACGACGACGTCGTCGCGGCGCCCGAGGATCTCTGCGAGGATCGTCTCGCCGAAGCCGTCGTCGCCGTACACGGGCGCGGTGTCGAAGAACGTGATGCCGGCGTCCAGCGCGGCGCGCACGAGGCCGGCCTTGTCGTCGACCTTGCCCCACCAGTCGGTCGCGATGGTCCACGCCCCGAACCCGACTTCGGAGACGACGAGGTCGCTCGAACCGAAACGCCGGTATTCCATGCCGGTGAGGATACGACCGGTGAGAGGCGGGAGCGAAAATCGCGAGCGCGCAACGGTCGATTGTCATGGCGGTAGCCTGGCGAGCGATCGAAGGAGCGACGATGGCCGACACCGGTAGCACCGCCGGCCGACGTCCGGTGGTGCTGGGACCAGGCGAGGGTCGGGCGTATCCGATGGGTCGCGTCTCGGCGGTCTTCAAGGCCGATGGTGCGGAGACCGCGCAGCGGTATTCGATCTCGGAGTGGTGGCTCGACCCGCACACGAAGGGGCCCGGCCCGCATTCGCATCCGGAGGACGACGTCTTCTACGTCCTCGCGGGCACCATGAGCGTGATGGTCGGTACCGAATGGACCGAGGCGAGCGCGGGGTCGTTCGTCCTGGTGCCGGGCGACGTGACCCATGACTTCGAAAACCGCGGCTCGGAGCGTGCCGGGATGCTCAACGTCTCGGCCCCCGGCGACTTCGAACAACACATGCCGGGCATCGCGCAGTGGTTCATCGAGCGTTCTCCCGAGGACACGCGCGTCTGAGCCGACGCCGCGGAACCTCACCCTCCGCTCAGATCCGAAGAGCCCGAAGCCCTAACGGTCGGTCACACTTGCGACGAGGCGGTCGTGGTCGTCGACTGGTTCGGCGCGAGCAACTACGC
>JBKPDG010000131.1:0-4321 GCA_046727755.1 Actinomycetota bacterium | reverse complement strand
GCCCTTAACCGGTCAGCCCTCGGGCGCGCCCGCGGGCGCGGGGACCGAGGCCGGCGCTTGGGCCGCTGGCGGTGCGGGCGCGGGCGCGGGGGCGGGCGCGGGGGCCTCGGGTGCGGGGGCCGGGACCTCAGGTGCGGGCTCCTCGCGCGGTGGCGGCGGCGGCGGCTTGGGGATGTCGATCGTGCGGCCCAGGAGCGGGTCGATGACCTTGCCCGGCGCGTCGCACTCGGGTCCGGGCGCCGGGAACGCGTCGTCCGGCACGCCTTGCGTCGCCGGGATCATGAAGTAGCGCCAGATCGTGTTGGGGACGTCGGCGCCGAACCCGGCGCCGGGCACGTCCTCTTCGGGAACGCCGTGCCACACGAACGACACGAGGTTCGTCGTCCCGCCGATGAAAGCGGAGCTGATCTGCCGGTCGTTCGTGCCCGTCTTGCCCCACGCGTCATGGCCGGGGATCCCCTTGCCCCCGGCGGTGCCGCCCGGGCCGAGCGGTCCGTGGAGGATGCTCACTGCACAGTTGGCCACATCGGGGTCGAGCACGCGGGTTCCCGGCCGGCCCGTCTCGTCGAACTCGATCCTGCCGTCGGGGCCCACGACCTTCTGCACGAAGATCGGATCGTGGTGGATGCCGCCGCCCCCGATCGTGGCGGCGATGTTCGCCATCTCGAGCGGGGTGATCGAGACGACGCCCAGCGTGAACGTGAGCACGTCCCATTCGTTCACCGGCTGCCGCCCGGCGACGTTGGGCTGCATGCCCAGCTTCTGGGCCATGTCGATGACCTTGTCCAGGCCCACGCTCGTCGACATGCGCACGAAGGCGCAGTTCACCGAGCTGGTGGCCGCCTCCTGCACGGTCATCCTGCCGCCGTCGCCCTCGCCGCCGGCGTTGGTCGTGGAACCGTCGATGCCGCGCACGCTGCACGGCGCGCCGCCGTCGACCTGGTCGTTGCGCGAGTAGCCGTTCTGCAGGATCGTCGCCAGCGTCGTGACCTTGAAGCTCGATCCGACCTGGCGGCCGGCGCCGTCGGTGGCGAGGTTGAACTTCGCCTCGGTGTACGGCCGGTTGTCGGTCATCGCCTTCACGTAGCCGGTCTTCGGATCCATCGCGACGATCGCGGCGCCGAAGCCCGGCCGCGCGCCAAACAGTCCGGTCTTCACCGCGTTATCAGCGAGCAGCTGCAGGTTCGGGTCCTTCGTCGTGTACACCTTCAGCCCGCCTTGCAGCACCTTGTCGCGCCGCTCCTTGGGCGTCGCCCCGAGCCGCGGGTCGTTCAGCAGCACCTCCTGGGCTTTCTCGGCCCAGGCGTTCTCGGGCCGCAGCTCCGACGAGGGCTTCACCGTCGGCAGCGGCTCCTGGTTGGCGACGTCGGCCTGCGCTTGCGTGATGTAGTGCTGGCCGACCATCGCCTTCAGCACGTCGGCGCGCCGCTTGACCGTGCGCTCGGGATGCACGAACGGGTTGTCGCCCTCGGGGTTGCTGATCACGCCGGCGAGCAACGCCGCCTCACCGACGGTCAGCTCGTTGAGCTCCTTGCCGCGCATCCCGAACGGCGCCGCGGGATCGGGGGTGAGGAAAAATCGCCGCGCCGCCGCCTTCACGCCGTACGACCCTTGCCCGAAGTAGACCGTGTTGAGGTACTGCTTGAGGATCTCGCGCTTCGAGTACTTCTCGTTCAACCGGTAGGCGAGGATCACCTCCTTCGCCTTGCGCTGCAGGTCGCGCTTGTTGCCCAGGATCCTGTTCTTGACGAGCTGCTGGGTGATCGTCGACCCGCCCTGGCTGATCTTGCCCTCGGTCAGGTTCTCGACGAACGCGCGCGACACACCGCTCACGTCGATGCCCGGGTTCTTCCAGAACGTCTTGTCCTCGGTGGCAATGACGGCGTCGATGAGGATCTGCGGGACCACGTCCAACTCGACCGGCTCGCGATCCTGCACGCCGAGCTTGCCGATCTGCGTGCCGGCTGCGTCGTACACCAGGGTCGGCTGCGAGAGCTCGCCGAGGGTCCTCACAGTGCCCGTGTAGTGGTGCGCGAGCGCGATCTGTCGCGCGCCGGGGACGAGCGCCGCGATGCAGACCCCGAGCGCGAGGCCTCCGACCACCACGACGGCCGCGAGTCTCGTGAGGACACGAATAGGCGTCGGCACTCTCGGGGGCTACCTCCTACGTCCTGTGTCTACCCCCTGCATAGATTGCTCCTTTCGGGGCCCGGTTTGGGATCAGGTGGAGATTCCCGGCCCGATGCGGATCACGACGGGGTGACGGTGGGCGGGCTCGCGCCGGTCGGCCGCGAGGTCCGGTAGGTGGCGAGGCTGCGGATGCGGGCGGCGAAGACGCCGGCGGCGATCACGCACGCGACGCCGCCGGACACGATGGCGAACGGGACGCCGGCGAGGCCGCCGACGACCCCGGATTCGACGTCGCCGAGGACGGGCCCGCCGGCGTACACGGCGAACTCGACGCCGCTGACCCGGCCGCGCATGTCGTCGGGAGTCAGGTCGGCGGCGATGCTGGACCGGAAGACGGCCGAGATCATGTCGGCGCCGCCCGCGCACGCGAACAGGGCGAGGACGAGGACGGGTTGCAACGTCAGGCCGGCGGCAGCGATGCAGGTTCCCCACACGGCGACCGCGACGAGCAATGCCCGTCCTTGACGGCGCACGCGCGACGTCCACCCACTCCCGACTGACGCGAGAAACGCCCCCGCGCCGACGGACGACAGCAGCAGTCCGTAGAGCACCGGCCCGCCGCCGAGACGGTCGGCGAGAGCGGGGAACAACGCCCGTGGCATCCCGAACACCATCGCGATCAAGTCGATCGCGAACACGCTCATGATGACGTGGTGTCCGCGCAGGAAACGCAGGCCTGCCGCCACCGACTGCGTCGCGGTTCCGGACGCGTCAGAGATCGGGGGCGACGGGGCGACGCCGGCGAACGCGACGAATGCGACGACGAAGGTGGCGACGTCGGCCACGTAGACGCTCGTGAGCCCGATGCCGCCGATCAGCACGCCGGCGACTGCCGGGCCGGCCGTCCATGCGAACGACGTGTACATGGACTGCAGTGCGAATCCCGCCGGTCGCAGGTCCTGCGCGAGCAGGAGCGGGAGAAGAGACCGCATCACGGAGAAGCTGACGGCCGTCACGCCGCCGGCCACTGACCCGACGACGTACAGCAGCCAGACCTGGGGGTGTTCGAGGCTCGCGTTGACGGCGAGTGTCGCCGAGCAAAGCATCGATGCGGTGGTGACCCCCAGTAGCAGGCGCCGCTTGTCGACGCGGTCGGCGAAGCTGCCGCCGACCACCGCGCACACGAGCAACGGCCCCAGCTCCGCGGCGCCGAGGAGGCCGACGGCGAGCGACGAGCCGGTCTCCTCGAACACCTGGAACGGCAACGCCGCCGTCGTGAGCATGGTGCCGAACAGCGACACCGCCTGTCCGGTCCACAACCGGCGGAAGTCGCGAGACACTCGAAGCGGTGTCGTATCGACGAGCACCCTCATCGCGACCCGACGCTAACGTCGCCGTCGATGAAGTTCGACCACGTTGGGATCCCGACGACCAGTCGTTTCGACGGCGAGATCGAGCTCCCGCATCTGAAGATGACGGTCAGTGACCACCAGGACAACCCGTTCGGGATCCAGTGGCAGCGTTACTGGGACGACGCGCCGTACCCGGATCTCGTCAGGACCGTCCCGCACGTCGCGTTCGAAGTCGAAGACCTCGGAACCGCGCTCGATGGTCACAAGGTGATCATCGAGCCCAACAGCCCGAGCCAGGGCGTGACCGTCGCGTTCGTGGAAGTCAACGGCGCACCCGTCGAGCTCATGCAGATCGACCGCGCATTGCGCCCCGACCTGTAGGGCGCGCTCCTCAGGGGTTGGAGGTGCTCCGCGGTCAGCCGGCCGAGAGCTCCGCCACCTGGGTCAGGCGAAAGCTGTTGCCCGACGGGTCGCGGAACCCCGCGTCGATCCCGTACGGGCGCTGCTCGGGGGTTTCGGTGAACTCCACGCCGCGGCCCTTCAGCTCCTCGTACGACGCCTGGCAGTCCTCTGTCGTGAGGAACACGGTTCCGGCGAAGCCCTTGCCCATCAGCTCGCGTACCTGCGCCGCGCTCTCGTCGTCCATCACCGGCGGGCCGGGGATCGCCATGAGGACGATGGCGAATTCGGGCTGTTGCGGCGGGCCGACGGTGAGCCAGCGGAAGTTGCCGAGCTCGGGGACCGTGACGTCGCTGCGCACCTCCATGCCGAGCTTCTGTGTGTAGAAGGCCAGCGCTTCGTCCTGGTCGTGCACCCACAACTGCGTGTTGGCGATCGTG
>JBKPDG010000130.1:0-13585 GCA_046727755.1 Actinomycetota bacterium | reverse complement strand
GCCGTAGGCACGCCCCCGGTTGCGTCTTGTGGTTGGTCGGCGATTGCCGCTCGCTCGGCGGCCAGCTCGTGCTCGGCCGCTTCCACCTCGGCGAGCTTCGGCTCGAGCGCGGACGACTCGTCATCGACCTCGCCGAGCTCGCGTCGCAGCGCGTCGGCGTCGGCGACGAGCGTCTCGATCACTCCCTCGTCGGCGGCGGCCGTCAGCTCGCGCTCGAGGCCGCGCTGCTTCTCCGCCAACAGCGCGCGCAAGCCGCGGCCGCGCTCCCGCAGTGTCTCGGCCCGCACCAGCGCTTCGGCGGCGTCGTCGTGACCCAGTGCGGTGAGCGAGTGCTCGATGTCGAGCACGCTGCGGTCGAGCTCGCGCAGCCGCGCCCGCACGAGCCGCTCCTTCTCGGCGTTCTCGTTGCGGGCGTCGTGCAGGCGTTCGAGCCGGGCCTGCCGGCCCGCGATCTCGTGCCCGGCGAGGTAGAGGCGGACCGCTCGCAGCTCCGCTTCGACGCCGCCGTACCGGCGGGCGGCGTCGGCCTGCTTCTCCAACGGCCGGAGCTGACGGGCGACCTCGCGCACGAGGTCGTTGAGGCGCAGCAGGTTGCCCTCGGTGGCTTCGAGCCGCCGCTCGGCTCGCTCCCGGCGCTTGCGGAACTTGAGCACCCCGGCCGCTTCCTCGATGATCGCGCGGCGGTCGGCGGGGTTGGCGGTGAGCACCTCGTCGAGCTGGCCCTGGCCGACGATGACGTGCTGCTGGCGGCCGATCCCCGTGTCGGACAGCAGCTCCTGGATGTCGAGCAGCCGGCACGTGACCCCGTTGATCTGGTACTCGGAGTCGCCGTCGCGGAAGAGGGTCCTGGTGATCGTCACCTCGGTGAACTCGATGGGGAGCAGGTGGGCGGTGTTGTCGATAGTGAGCGACACCTCGGACCGTCCGAGCGCCGACCGCTCGGGCGTGCCGGCGAAGATGACGTCGTCCATGCGCCCACCGCGCACGGTGCGCGGGCCCTGCGCGCCGAGCACCCACGCGACCGCGTCGACGAGGTTTGACTTGCCGGACCCGTTGGGCCCGACGACGACCGTCACGCCGGGCTCGAAGTCGAGCACGGTCTTGTCGGCGAACGACTTGAAGCCTCGCAGGGTCAGTGACTTGAGGAACACCCGGCCGGCTCTCCTCGGCAGAATCGGTGGCGGTCGGATCGTACCCACGAGGATCGCGCTCGCCGGGGACACTCCGGTCGAGATTCGCGCCCTACCGCACCCGAAACCCCTGCTCCCCGACCGGCGCCTCGTCGACCACGTCGACGCGATCGACCCGGGCCCGCCGCGGGCCCCGCCGGCACCATGCCAGCACCTCGTCGACCGCGCCCGGCGGACCCTCGAGCACGACCTCGACCCGGCCGTCGTCGAGGTTGCGCACCCAGCCGGCAGCCCCGGCGGCCTGCGCCCGCTCCGCGCACGACTCGCGAAACCACACTCCCTGTACCCGACCGGCGGCGTAGGCCCGGCGCCGGACGGTGGGGCCGCCGCCGCTCAAACCTGGCAGGCCTCGCAGAAGAACGTGGACCGGCCGCCGATGCGCTGACGGACGATCTCCTTGCGGCACCGCCGGCACGACTCACCCTCGCGGGCGTACACCTTGTGGTGCAGCTGGTACTCGCCCGGCTTGCCGTTGAGGTCGACGTATTGCTCGTCGACCAGCGACGAGCCGCGGTACTTCACCGCGTCCTGGAGCGTCTCGACCATCGACCGGTACAAGCGCCGGATCTCCTCGGCCGAGAGCGAGTCGCTCATGCGGTCCCACCGGAGTCCGGCGCCGAAGAGGATCTCGTCGCTATAGATGTTGCCGATCCCGGCGAGGAACTTCTGGTCCATCAGCAGGGTCTTGAGCTTCATGTGCTTCGACGCGACGAGGCGTCCGAAGCTGTCCCATGACATCGCGTCCTCGAGTGGATCGATGCCGAGGTGGGAGAGCTCCGACACCTCCTTCTCCACGCCGTCGAGCTCCGTCACGAACATCTCGCCGAACGTGCGGGGGTCGATGAACCGCAGCTGACCGCCTTGCGTGAAGGTGATGACGACGTGCGTGTGCTTCGTCATCGTCTCGCGCGTCCCCTTGGTCCGGAGGAGCTGTCCGGACATCCCGAGGTGGATCACGAGGACGTCGCCGCCGTCGAGCCGGGCGAGGATGTACTTGCCGCGCCGTTCGATGCCGGTGATTCGCTTCCCGACGAGCCGGTTCGCGAACTGCTTGCGGTTGTGGTGCCGGCGGATCGAGCGCATGCCGTCGGCTTCGACCGCCTTGACGCGCTTGCCCACGATCTCGCGTTCGAGATCGCGGCGAACCACCTCGACCTCAGGTAACTCCGGCATCGTTCTCCTCCGGTCGGGACACGTCGGCCCCGGTTGTCATCGCGTGCGCCCCGTTGCGCGGGTCCGTGATCTCGCGGAGATAGCGCCACGCGACGCGCGCGGCCGCTTGCTCCGCGTGCTTCTTCGATCGGCCTTCACCCGTCCCCCAAGGCTCGCCGCGCAGCATCACCGTGGCGAAGAAGCGCTTCGAGTGGTCGGGCCCTTCGTGGCGTACCTGGTAGCGCGGCAGCTGGTCGAAGGTCTGCGTCGCCAGCTCCTGCAGGCGCGTCTTGTAGTCGTGCCCGCCGGGGCCCGCCGCGCCCTCGATGATGCGCGCCTCGAGCAGCCGCAACACGAGCCTCCGGGCCGCGTCCCACCCGCCGTCGAGATAGACGGCGGCGATCACGGCCTCCATCGCGTCGGCGAGGATCGACGGCTTGTCGCGTCCGCCCGTGGCTTCCTCTCCCTTGCCGAGCAGCAGCGCGCCGCCCAGGCGCGCTTCACGGGCGACCTCCGCGAGCACCTCACTGTTGACGACCGACGCGCGCAGCTTCGCCAGCTCGCCTTCCGGCATGTCGGGATACTCGGCGACCATGTAGTCGGTGACGATGAGGCCGAGCACGGCGTCGCCGAGGAACTCGAGTCGCTCGTTCGACAACGTCTCGGGGTGCTCGGCGCAGTACGAACGGTGCGCCAGCGCCCGCTCGATCAGAGCCGGGTCGCGGAACTTGAAGCCGAGCGCGGCATCGAGGTCCCGCGACTGGGGGTCCTTCCTCCTCCGACGACGCCCGGCGCGCACCGCTATCCCCCGAGCCGGGCCACGACGTAGTCGACCGCCTCTTGCACGGTGCGGAGGTCGCCGAGGTCCTCGTCGTCGATGCTGAACCCGACGGTGCGCTCGCCGAGCTCCTCTTCGAGCGCCTCGACGAGCTCGATGAGCGCGAGCGAGTCGGCGTCGAGGTCCTCGGTGAAGCTCGATTCGAGCTTGATGCGGTCTTCGTCGATCTCGAGGATCTCCGCCAGCCGCTCGCGCAGGATCCGGTACACCTCGTCGGGGCCGATCGGCCCCTGGGCGACGTGGGTCTCAGCCGGCATCGATGGCCTCCTTGAGCCGTCCCACCACGCCGGCTTCGACGCACTCCTGCGCCACCCCGACGGCGCTGACGATCGCGCGCGCCGACGACGAGCCGTGCGAGATGACGCACACGCCGTCGACACCGAGGAGCACTGCGCCACCCGTCAAGTCGGGGTCGAACACCGCCGCCGCGTCGAGGAGCAACGGCGCGACGACCTTGCCTGCCTCCTTCGCCTCCGGGGTCGAATCGAGCACGCCGAAGACGAGCTCGACGGCGGCGCGCAGCGCGCCCTCGAGCGTCTTGAGCACCACGTTGCCGGTGAAGCCGTCGGTCACGACGACGTCGACCGTGCCGTGCATGAGGTCGCGGCCTTCGACGTTGCCGTGGAAACCCGGGACCGTCTCGAGCAGCGAGAACGTGCGCTTGCGGAGCTCGTCGCCCTTGCCGGGCTCCTCGCCGTTCGAGAGCAGCCCGACCGTGGGCTGGTCGACGGCGAGCCGGGTGCGGGCGTACTCGCGCCCCATGCGCGCGAACTGGGCGAGCCATTCCGGGGTGCAGTCGACCGTCGCCCCGCCGTCGATCAGCAGCTGGTGACGGGTTCCCGCCGGCACCGGGATCGGCACCGCGATGGCGGGACGGGAGATGCCGCGCACCCGGCCCATGCGCAACAGCGCCGCCGCCATCGTGGCGCCCGTGTTCCCGGCGCCGACCATGGCACGGGCACGCCCCTCGCGCACGGCTTGGGCGCAGCGCACCAGGGACGAGTCCTTCTTGCGGCGCGCCGCCGCCGCCGGGTCCTCGTCCATCGCCACGACCTCGGCGGCGTGCTCGAGCTCGACGCCGGGGATGTGTCCCCCGTCGGTGAGCAACGGCGCGATCGCGCGCTCCTGCCCGACGAGCAGCACGTCGACGCCGAGCTGGTCGACGGCAGCGAGCGCGCCGCGGACGATCTCGGCCGGGGCGTGGTCGCCGCCCATGGCGTCGATCGCCACGGTGATGCGCTGCGTGCTCACCGGCGCTAGTCGACCTCGATGACTTGGCGGTCGCGGTACCACCCGCAGTTGTCGCACACGACGTGCGGCCGCTTCACTGCCCCGCAGTTCGCGCACAGCGAACGGGGCGGCGCCGCCAGCCGCCAGTTCGCGGCGCGGCGGCTGCGGGTCTTGGCCCGGGGCGTCTTGCGCTTCGGTACAGCCATCGGTTGCCTTTCGCTCCTTCTAGAGGTCGAGTTCGGACAATGCCGACCAGCGCGGATCGGGGGGCGGCGGCTCGCTCTCGGGCACGAGGTCCGCCGCGCAGGGGCCTCGACTGGTCGTCTCGCACGTCGGGGCGAGCGGCAGCTCGAGGAGGACGACGTCCCGCACGAGCTGCTCGAGGTCGATCACGTGCCCCTCGAGCGGGTACGTGTCGCCCTCGACGGGATCGGGCTCGAACAGCTCGCTCACGTCCTTGGTCAGGGTGTGCTCGAGGTCGGTCAGGCACACGCTGCACGCGCCCCGCCAGCCGGCCCGAACCTTCCCCCGGACGACCACCCCGTCGGGGACCCGCTCGAGCACCAGGTCGAGGACGACGGGCTCGTCGTCGGGGACGCGTGCCGCCGAGCCGGCCAGCTCGTCCACCGGCGCCTCGAGGTGCACGGTGCGCCGGGCGGCGGGATGGGTCAGCAGGTCGGCGACGTCGATGCGCAGCGCCGGGATGTCGGCCGTCATGTGGCGAGGGGCGGAGAGGAACAACTGGGCCCGGCGTCGCCCCACAGGACGTCGAAGCTGAGACAGGGTACCAGGTGCGCTTGATTTCCAGGATTTACCAGGTAGGCCGGAACGCGGCTATCGGGCGTCCTGGTCGAAGAACGTCTCCTCGAGCTCGGGCTCGACCTCGATCGGCAGCTCGTCGATCTCCGGCTCGGGCTCGACGACCACCTGGAGGCGCTCGCGGCCCTTCTCGACTGCGTGCATCGTCCGTTCCAGCACCACCTCGAAGGCGGCGAGCTTCTGGTCGACGTAGTCCTCGGCCTCGTGCCGGAGCTGACGGGCGGAGGCCTCGGCGTCGTCGACGACGGTCTGGGCGACGCGGCGGGCCTCGCGCACCACCTCGGTGCGCTCGACCATCCGCTCGGCCCGGACCCGGCCCGCCTCGATGATGTCGTCGGCCTCGCGGCGAGCCTGGCTCAGGAACTCCTCGCGCTCCTTGAGCAGCCAGCGCGAGTGGCGCAGCTCCTGCGGGAGCGTCGCGATCGCCTCCTCGAGCAGCTCGAGGAACTCCTCCCGGTTGACGAGCACGGACGCCGACATCGGCATCGACCGGCCCGCCTCGACCAGCTCCTTGAGCCCCAACAGGATGCTCTCGACGTCGTGGGAGGCCTGGTCGCTCATTTCATTCCTCGGAGTGCCCGGCCCGGTCCCCGAACCGCTCGGCCAGCCGCTTCGCCACCGCGGGCGGCACCATGTTCGTCACGTCGCCGCCGAAACGGGCGACCTCACGCACGAGGCTCGACGAGAGGAACGAGTACTGGGGGCTCGTCGAGATGAAGAAGGTGTCGATCCCGGACAGACGCTCGTTCATCTGCGCCATCTGGAGCTCGTAGTCGAAGTCCGACATGGCCCGCAGGCCCTTCACGATCGCCTGGGCGTCGTTTTCCTTGGCGTAGTCGACGAGCAGGCCCTTGAACGAGCCGATGTGGATGTTCGAGAGGTGCGCAGTGACCTCCCGCAGCATCTCTTGGCGCTCCTCGAGCGTGAACAAGGACTCCGACTTCTGCGGATTGCGGATCACGGCCACGAGGACGTCCTCGAAGTGGCGCGCCGTCCGTTCGATGATGTCGAGATGACCGTTCGTCACCGGGTCGAACGATCCCGGGCACAGTGCTCTCGCCACGCCCTGTGACTCCCCTGCTCGGTGAAGGTCTCTCAACCCGTCGACGTTCTGAGGACGGTCACGAGCGTATCGCCGTAAGCCCGTTCCCACGTGGCCTTCCACGCTTCGGGGGCCGACGCCGTTCCCGCGCCCGATGGTCCCTCGACCACGACGGTCGCTTCCTCGCCCAGCCATCGCGTCCGGTCGAGCCCGCTCAGCACGCGGGCCAGCTCGCCCGGCGTAACGGCGTACGGCGGGTCGACGAACACGAGATCGAACGGGCGCTCGGCGGGCGGCTTCCCGGCCAGGAACGTCGCCACCGTGCTGGCCTGCACACGGGCCTGGCCCCGCAGACGCGTCGTCGCGAGATTGCGGCGGATGGCGGTGACGGCGGCGTGATCGCGCTCGACGAGCACGGCGCGGGCCGCGCCGCGCGACAGCGCCTCGATCGCGAGCGCGCCGCTCCCCGCGTACAGGTCGAGCACGGATGCATCGATGAGGCGGTCCGGCCCCAGGGCGCCGAACAGCGACTCCTTGACCCGGTCCGTGGTCGGGCGCGCCGCCCCGCCCTTCGGCGCAACGAGCGACAGGCCCCCTGCCGTACCGGCGATCACGCGCAGGCCGTCCCGTCGCGAACCGCGTCGTGTGCGCGCCATCGTGGTGAAACCGTCAGCTCTTGAACAGGAACTCGACCGCGTCGCCCAACAGGTCCTCGACCTCCTCGCGCAGTTGCGCGTGCTCGGACAACGTCGGGTCGGCGTCGAGGATCTGCTCGGCGACGGCGCGCGCCTCGAGGACGATCGGCTCGTCGCGCGGGATCCGTCCCAGCTTCAGGTCGCTGAACCCGGCCTGGCGCTCGCCGAACACTTCACCCGCGCCGCGGATCTCGAGATCGCGTTCGGCGAGCAGAAATCCGTCGGTCGACCCGGCGACGGCTTCCATACGAGCATCGGCCTCGGGCGTGGTCGGGTCGGCGAACAGGTAGCACCACGACTGGCCCCCGCCCCGTCCGATGCGACCGCGCAGCTGGTGCAGCTGCGAGAGCCCGAAGCGGTCGGCGTCCTCGACGATCATCACCGTCGCGTTCGGCACGTCGACGCCCACCTCCACCACGGTCGTCGCCACGAGGACGTCGAGCTCGCCGGACCGGAAGGCGTCCATGACCGCTTCCTTGTCGCGCGCCGGCAACTGGCCGTGCAGCAGTCCGAGGCGCAGCCCGGCGAGCTCCTCCTCGGCGAGGCGCTCGAGCTCCTCGGTGGCGGCCTTGGCCTCGGTGCGAGGCGAGCCCTCGACGAGCGGGCACACGACGTACGCCTGCCGGCCGGCCTCGACCTCGGCGCGCAGGCGCTCGTACGCGGTGGTGCGCTCGAGCGGGCTCGGCCCGATCACTTGCGTCGTCACCGGCGTCCGCCCCGGCGGCATCTCCCGGAGCTCCGACTTGTCGAGGTCGCCGTAGACGAGCATCGCGGCGGTCCGGGGGATGGGGGTCGCCGTCATCACGAGCACGTCCGGCTGGTCATGCCGTTCGGGCGCTCCCCGCAACAGCGCCCGTTGCTCGACGCCGAAGCGGTGCTGCTCGTCGATCACGGCCACACCGAGACGGACGAGCTCGACCTCTCCGTAGATCAACGCGTGCGTCCCGACCACGATGTCGATCTCGCCGGCGTGCAGCCCGTCGGCGATGCGGCGCCGGTCGGCGGCGCCGGTGCGGTTGGTGACGAGCTCGACGCGCACCGGCCGCTCGCCCACGAGCGTCGCTTCCGACGGCACGGTCAGGTGCTCGAGGAGGCGTCGCGACGTGAGGTAGTGCTGCTCGGCCAGCACCTCGGTCGGTGCCATGAACGCGCCCCGGTACCCGCTTTGCACTGCGACGAGCAGCGCGCTCAGCGCGACGACCGTCTTGCCCGAGCCGACGTCGCCTTGCAGCAGGCGGTGCATCGGCGCCGGCGCCGCGAGGTCGCGAAAGATCTCGTCGATGGCGCGCTGTTGGTCGCCGGTCAGCCCGAACGGCAGGCCGGCGTGGAAGGACGCGACGAGCGAGGCGTCGAGGTCGTGCCGGATCCCGGTCTGCTCCTGCGCGAGAGCGCGCTTGCGCGCGACCAGGCCCACTTGCATGCGCACGAACTCGTCGAACTTGAGCCGCTCCGCGGCGCGGCGATGGTCGTCGTGCGCCTCCGGACGATGGATGCCCCGGTAGGCCCGCGTCCGGTCGACAAGGCCGCGCTCGTCGAGGAGCTCGGCGCCGAGCGGTTCGGCGAAGCCGCGCGGCTTGGTCTTCTGCAGGCACGCGGCAAGCAGCTTGCGCAGCTGCCAGGTGAAGACCTCGGCCTTCCCCGACTGCGGGTACACGGGCACGATCGCGCCCGTGTTCTCGCCGACCCGGTCGAGGACGTCGACGATCGGATTGGTCATCTGCAGCCGGGACCGCCGGTACTCCACCCGACCGAAGAACGCCGCTTCGGTTCCCTCCGGCAGCTGCTTCTCGCGCCAGCGCTGGTTGAAGAACACGACGCGCAGATATGACGAACCGTCGAACACTTCGCCCTCGACCATGGCGCGGCCCTGGCGCGTCCGGAACCCTCGGATCTTCTTGACCTCCGCGAACACGGTCGCTTCCTCGCCCATCGTGAGCTCGCCGATCTCGGCTCGCTTCGTGCGGTCGTGGTACCGGCGCGGGTAGTGCTGGAGCAGGTCCAGCACGCTGCGGATCTCCATCTCGGCGAGCGACGCCTCGAGCTTGGGGCCGACGGCCCGCAGCTCGGAGACGGGGTGCGCGGCGAGCTCGCGCAGCGTCAAACCGGCCTGTCGACCCACCGCCTACTCGACACCGACCAGGTACGGGTACAGCGGCTGGTTGCCCTCGTGCACCTCGACCTCGAGCTGCGGATACGCGAGCGCGACGTGTTCCTCGAAGCGAGCGGTCTCGGACGCGACTGCGTCGGCGCCCACGAGGACGGTGACCAGCTCGCTGCCGTCGTCCACGAGGCGGTCGACGAGCCTGATCGCGGCGTCGGACGGGGTCTTCTCGACCACCCAGACGCCATCGCGGCCGATCGCGATCCAATCGCCGGCCGCGATCGGCCCCGCGTCGCCCACGCCGTCGCGCACGGCCTGCGTGACCTCGCCCGTGCGGACCCGCCGCACCGCCTCGGCCATCGCGGCGGCGTTCGCGTCGACGCTCGCCTGCGGGTCGTAGGCGACGAGCGCCGCCAGCGCCTCCACGACCGCTTGCGTCGGAACCACCTCCACCTGACGCGTCGTCAGTTCGTGGACCTGCTCGGCCACGGGGACAATGTTCTTGTTGTTCGGGAGCACGATCACGGAGTCCGACGGGCAACGCTCGATCGCCTCGAGGATCTGCGCCGTCGACGGGTTCATCGACTGACCGCCGGCGACGACGGCGTGAACACCGAGACTGTTCAGCAGGCGCCGCACCCCTTCGCCGACCCCGACCGCCACGACCGCGGTGGTGCACCGGTCCGCGGCGATCGCCGACGTGCCGACCGAGCCGGCGGTCGAAGCCGTCTGCTCGCGCACCCACTGCTCTTCTTCGACCTGGTCGACGAGGTCGGTGACGCGAATGCTCCGGGGCCGCCCGGTGTCGATGCCGGCCTCGATCGCGGCGCCGACGTCGTTCGTGTGCACGTGGCAGTTCCACATGCCGTCCCCGCCGACGACGACGATCGAGTCGCCGAGCGAGGCCCAGGTGTCCTTGAACGCGGGGATCGTCGCATCCTCCGCCTCGAGGAGGTACATGACCTCGTAGCGGAGCGAAGACGCGTCGTCGCCGTGCAGGTGCGCCGCGACCGCGGGCGGCGTCGCCACGACCTCTGGCTCGGGCAGCGGGCGACCGTCGACGACCGTGAGGAACGCGTCGATCATCAGCGCGACACCCCGGCCGCCGGCGTCGACCACGCCCGCCTCCTTCAGCACGGGCAGGAGCTCGGGCGTCTGCTCGACGGCCTCTCGCGCGGCTTCGGCGGCGCGCTCCAGCAGCACCGCGAGCGACTCCTCGCCGGCGGCGTGAGCGGCCTCGACCGCCTCGGTCGCGGCGCGCACCACGGTCAGGATCGTGCCCTCGACCGGCCGCAGCACCGCCTGGTACGCGGCGTCGGTTGCGCGCCGAAGGCCGGCGACGAGGTGGGCGCCCGACGCCTCGTCGTGGCCGGAGAAGGTGTCGGCGAGCCCGCGCAGGATCTGCGAGAGGATCACGCCCGAGTTGCCGCGCGCCCCCATCAGCGATCCGTGGGAGACGGCGTGGCAGATCTCGGTCATCCCGTCGGCGGAGTCGAGCTCCCCGACGACCGACTCGAGCGTGAGCGCCATGTTGGTGCCCGTGTCGCCGTCCGGGACCGGATAGACGTTGAGCCGGTTGAGCTCGTCCTGGTGGGAACGCAAGGCGTCCCGGTACGTGATGACGACGCGCCGCAGATCGGCAGGCGCCAGCTCCTCCAGCGCGCTCACGATTGGATGTTACTGCCGTCACATTCCGGGCCCTCCGGATGCCGTTGCTATCCTTGACCGTTCCCGAGGCTCCGAGGTGGTCCCGATGGCATCCGTGTGCGACGTGTGCGGCAAGAAGCCGCAGTTCGGCATGCGCATCAGCCACTCGCACCGCCGCACGAAGCGTCGCTGGAACCCCAACGTCCAACGCGTCCGCGCCATCGTGGACGGCAGCCCGAAGCGCATTCACGTGTGCACCTCCTGCCTCAAGGCAGGCAAGGTGCAGAAGCCGTAGCGGCGGGAGCGCTCCGTGCAGGGTGTGATCCGGACGTACGACCCCCAGACTCGCGAGGGCGTCGTCATGCGCGACACCGACCGCGAGGAGTTCACCCTCGCGCTCGACGCACTCGACGGGTCGATCTTCCGGATGCTGCGACAAGGCCAGCGGGTCGTCTTCGACCTCGACGACGCCGGCCTGGCGACCAAGGTGCGCATCGGCGCCGAGGTCGACATGGGCCTCCCCACCGCCGACGTCTGACCGCGCCGGCGACGCGCCTCAAACGCGGCGGTCACGCCCTCCCGTGAGCGCGCCGTAGACGAAGAGCAGCGCCGTTGCGCCGACGAACGCGACGAGCAGCGAGTACAAGCTGAACTCGTTGATGCCCTCGCCGCCGGCGGCCGAGAAGATGATGCCGCCGAGGATGCCGCCGGCAATACCGATGAGGATCGTTCCGATGCATCCCGCGCCCTTCACGCCGGTGACGCCCTTCGCCAACGCGCCGGCGATGAAGCCGACCACGATCCACGACAGCCAGCTCATGACGTTCTCCCCCGACGCGACGCGGCCGGCGTCAACCTACCTGCGTGCGCCGAGCGACGGTTCGGCCGGTTTGGGCGGTCACCGATAGGCTGGTCGGACCGTTTCCCCGCAAGGAGTCGGCGTCGTGGCCGTCACGCTCAACGCCCCACCCACTCGCAACCGGAAGCTCCTGCGCTGGGTGGACGAGATGGTCGCCCTGTGCGAGCCGGAGTCGGTCCACTGGTTCGACGGCTCCGACGAGGAGTACGAGCTGCTGTGCAAGCAGCTCGTCGACGCAGGCACGCTGGTGGCGCTCGATCCGGCCAAGCGTCCTCGCTCCTACTGGGCGGCCTCCGACCCGGGCGACGTCGCTCGCGTCGAGGACCGGACCTTCGTGTGCTCCGAGCGCGAGGCCGACGCCGGGCCGACCAACAACTGGGAGGACCCCGCCGAGATGCGGGCCCGTCTCGAAAAGCTGTTCCGAGGCTCCATGCGGGGCCGGACGATGTACGTCGTCCCGTTCAGCATGGGCCCGTTGGGCTCGCCGCTGTCGTACATCGGCGTCGAGATCACCGACTCGCCGTACGTCGCCGTGAGCATGCGGACGATGACCCGGGCCGGGACGCCCGCGCTCGACGTGCTCGGCGACGGCGAGTTCGTGCCGTGCATGCACTCGGTCGGCGCGCCGCTCGAAGAGGGCGAGGCCGACGTTCCGTGGCCGTGCAACAACGACGAGAAGTGGATCGTCCACTTCCCTGAGACGCGCGAGATCTGGTCGTACGGATCCGGATACGGCGGCAACGCGCTCCTCGGCAAGAAGTGCTTCGCGCTCCGCATCGCCTCGGTGATCGCCCGCGACGAGGGCTGGCTCGCCGAGCACATGCTGATCCTCAAGCTCACCAACCCCGAGGGCGTCACCCGGTACATCGCGGCGGCGTTCCCGTCCGCGTGCGGCAAGACCAACCTCGCGATGATCATCCCGACAGTGCCAGGCTGGGGGGCCGAGACCATCGGCGACGACATCGCGTGGATGAAGTTCGGCGACGACGGACGCCTGTACGCGATCAATCCCGAGTTCGGGTTTTTCGGCGTCGCCCCCGGCACCGGCATGGACACCAACCCGAACGCCATGCTCACGCTGACGAAGAACACCGTGTTCACGAACACCGCCCTGACCGACGACGGTGACGTGTGGTGGGAAGGCATGACCACCGACCCGCCCGAGCACTGCACCGATTGGCGCCACAACGACTGGACGCCGGAATCGGACACACCGGCCGCGCACCCGAACTCGCGGTTCTGCGTACCGGCATCACAATGCCCGGTGATCGCGCCGGAATGGGAAGACCCCAAGGGCGTGCCCATCTCCGCGTTCCTGTTCGGCGGGCGACGCGCCACGACCGTCCCGCTGGTGTTCGAGGCGCGGAACTGGCAACACGGCGTGTTCGTGGGTTCCACGATGGGCTCCGAGAAGACCGCCGCCGCCGTCGGCGGCCTCGGGCAGCTGCGCCGCGACCCGTTCGCGATGCTGCCCTTCTGCGGCTACCACATGGCCGACTACTTCGCCCACTGGCTGAGCATGACCGGCCGTACCGACGAGTCGAAGCTGCCTCGCATCTACGGCGTGAACTGGTTCCGCAAGGACGCCGACGGCAAGTTCGTGTGGCCCGGGTTCGGCGAGAACTCGCGCGTGCTCGAGTGGGTGTTCGGGCGCTGCGAGGGCACGGCCGGGGCGGAGGAGACCGCGATCGGGCTCGTGCCCGGCGCCGGCGATCTCGACGTCGAGGGGCTCGACGCGCCCGCCGAGG
The DNA here is from genome assembly GCA_046727755.1 of Actinomycetota bacterium. Classification (GTDB taxonomy): domain Bacteria; phylum Actinomycetota; class Acidimicrobiia; order IMCC26256; family JACDBD01; genus JALZAA01. The sequence goes on along the minus strand of JBKPDG010000130.1, from coordinate 264 downwards.
CGGTCGAGACCGCGCTGCGGGTCGATCCCGACGAGTGGCGGGGAGAGGTGCCCCTCATCCGCGAGCACTTCGAGTCACTCGGCGACAAGCTGCCGGCCCCGCTCTGGGACGAGCTCGCCGCGCTGGAGGCCCGGCTCGGCTAGCGCGGCGTCACCGATCGCGCCATGACCGCTCGTACCCCTCGACGCGGATCGACGCACCCGCCGGAGTGAGCTGGAGCGGCCGACGAGCGTCGACGTTCACCGCGACCTCGTCGGCGTGCCC
>JBKPDG010000129.1:0-10781 GCA_046727755.1 Actinomycetota bacterium | reverse complement strand
GCACGGGGAAGCGCCGGGGAAGGCGTCACGGAGCGCTGCTCGACGTGACGGATCGGATGGTATCTGCCGGCTATGACAATGAAAAGACGCCTTGGTGTGGATCTGGCAGGCGCGGCTCTCGGTCACACCGAGGACGTTGCCGATCTCGGAGAGCGTCAGACCCTCGTAGTAGTAGGCGTGAGCACGAGCCGCTCCCGCTCCGGGACGTGGTCGATGGCGTCGGCGAGGAGAACCTTCATCTCGTCGACCTCGAACGCCTCGACCGGGTGGTGGAGACGACCACCGGCCGGGTCACCCGTCACGGTCTGGCCCGGTCGCTCGCCTCCAGCGGCCAGGATCTCGTCCAGGGCGACGAGGCCGACGAACGAGATCTGCGACAGCGCTCGTGCGAGATCCCGTTCGCTCATCCCCAGCTCCCGGGCGAGCTCGGCGTCGTCGGGCGTGCGCCGAAGCTCGTTCTCGAGCTTCGAGTACGCCCCCTCAATGGCGCGCGCCTTCGCGCGGACGGAACGAGGCACCCAGTCGAAGGACCGCAGCTCGTCGATGATCGCGCCCTTTATCCGGGTGATCGCGTACGTGTCGAACTTGAACCCGCGGGACGGATCGAACTTGTCGATGGCGTCGATGAGACCGAAGATCCCGTAGCTCACGAGATCGGCCTGGTCGACGCTCTGGGGAAGTCCGGATGCGACGCGTCCGGCCACGAACTTGACGAGCGGGGCGTAGTGCAGGATCAGCCGCTCGCGCACCTCCGGTGCGTGGTGGTGCGTGTCCTCGTCCCACAGCCCGGCGACGGGGTCGCCGTGACTCACCTCAGGCACGGGGATGCGTCGCGTCGTAAACCGCGCGGAGACGCTCGCGCGTCAGGTGCGTGTAGATCTGCGTGGTCGCGAGGTCCGTGTGCCCGAGCAGCTCCTGCACGGCGCGCAGGTCGGCACCCCGCTCGAGGAGGTGCGTGGCGTACGCGTGGCGGAGCGCGTGTGGATGGAGCGCTTGCCCGTCGGGCAGCGGGTGCCGGGCGACGATCCGACGCGCGTCGCGGGTGGTGAGACGCCGACCCCGGGCGTTGAGGAACACGGCATCGTCCGGCGTGCGTTCGGTCACCAGCTCGGGTCGCCCGTTGGCGAGGTACCCGCGCAGCGCCGCCTTCGCCGGCTCGCCCAGTGGCACGCGGCGTTGCTTCGCGCCCTTGCCGAGCACCGTGAGGAACCCGCGGCTCGTGTCGAGCGACTCGAGCGTGAGCCCGCAGCACTCGCTCACCCGCAAGCCCGCACCGTAGAGAACCTCGAGGACGGCGAGGTCCCGCCACGCCACCGCCGCCCCGGCGTCGTCATCCTCGAGCTCGGCGGCGGAAGCGGTCTCGAGCATCTCCCCGGCCTCGGCCTGGCGTGGCACACGGGGCAGGCGCGCCTCTCCCTTCGGCGTCCGCAACGACCGGCCCGGATCCGCGGCGATCACGCCGCGACGGTTGAGGTACCGGAGATAGGCCCGCAGCGAGGCGGCCTTGCGGGCGACGGATCGGCGGGCGAACTGCCGCGTCGTGAGGTAGGCGAGGTAGCGGCGCAACGTGGCGTGGTCGAGGCGATCGGGCGACGGGCAGCCGCCGCGCTCGGCCCAGGCGACGAACTGGCGCACGTCGCGCTCGTAGGCCTCGACCGTGTGGCCGCTCGCCCCTGCCAGGGAAGCGACGAACTCGTCGACCGCCCAGCTCACACCACACCTCAGACTTCTCCCCACCCGCGCACGCACGTTACCAACGGTCGTGGCGCGGCCCGCGCACGCCGCGCCCGGGCATAACCGTCATACGCCCGCGGTACCGTGCTCGTGCCGTCGAGGTCGCCGCGGTCACGGCCCTCCTCCACCACGCTTCTCGGAGGTATGCCGTGCTCGCCTCGGTTCGCAGCGCCACACTCACGGGCGTCGACGGTCACGTCGTGACCGTCGAGGTCCATGTGTCGACCGGCCTCCCCAGCTATCACGTCGTGGGCTTGCCGGACGCAGCCGTCCGCGAGTCGCGCGAGCGGGTGCGGGCGGCGTTGCTCTCGTCGCACCTCGAGTTCCCGCAGCAGCGCATCACCGTCAACCTCGCGCCCGGCGGCGTTCGCAAGACGGGCGCCGGCTTCGAGCTCGCGGTCGCGCTCGGTCTCGTCGCTGCGAACGGCGAGCTCGCCGACGGCGTGCTCGACGGCATCGGGGTGCTCGGCGAGCTCGGCCTCGATGGCTCGGTTCGCCCGGTGCCGGGCGTGCTGGCGCTCGTCGACGCGCTGCGAACGGCGGGGATCGGCTGCGTGATCGTGCCCACGTCCGACGTCGCCGAGGCGTCGCTCGTGGAAGGCCTGGAGATTCGCCCCGCCCGCAGCGTGGCCGAGCTGCGCGCGTGCCTGAAGGGCGAGGCGGAATGGCCGGACGCACCGCCACCCGCCGACCGGGCGCCGGACGCGCCCGGTCTCGACGACGAACCGGTCGACCTCGCCGACGTTCGCGGGCTCCCACGCGCGCGACGCGCCCTCGAGGTTGCCGCCGCCGGTGGGCATCACGTGCTGCTCACGGGGCCACCCGGCACCGGCAAGACGATGCTGGCGCGCCGGCTGCCGACGATCCTGTCGCCGCTCGATGCCGACGAGGCGCTCGAGGTGACACGTATCCATTCGGCGGCCGGACACGCGCCCCGGCACGGACTGGCGCGCCGTCGTCCGTTCCGGGCGCCCCACCACACCGCGTCGACGGCCGCACTCGTCGGCGGCGGGTCGACCCGGCTTCGCCCCGGCGAAGTGACGCTGGCGCATCGCGGCGTGCTCTTTCTCGACGAGCTGGGCGAGTTCCCTCCGCACGCGCTCGACGCGTTGCGCCAGCCGATCGAGGAACGCGCGGTACGGATCTCGCGTCAGGCGATGTCGGTCGTGTTCCCTTCCGACTTCCTGCTGATCGCGTGCTCGAACCCGTGTCCGTGCGGCCGGGGCGGACCGAGCTGCGAATGTACCGAGACACAACGCGCCCGGTATCGCCGTCGCCTGTCGGCGCCGTTGCTCGACCGCTTCGATCTCCGCCTCGAGGTGCACCCGCCCGAGTCGACCGACGGGCCCGGGGAGCCGTCGTGCGCGGTGCGCGAACGCGTCGCCGCGGCGGTGGCGCGCCAGCAACGCCGCTACGCGCGCCGGCACTGGCGCCGGAACGCGGACGTACCCGCCGGGGTGCTGGCGCAGGTGATCCCGCTGTCCGGTGACGCCGAGGAGGCGTGGCGGTGGGCGATCGGGCACGACGCGCTGACCGGCCGCGGCGCGGCGCGGGTGCGGCGCGTCGCTCGCACGCTCGCCGATCTCGAGGGAAGCGCCGACGTGTGCGAGCGCCACGTCACGCTCGCAGCCGCCCTGCGCGAGGACGTGCCGTGAGCGCGTGTCCATCGCGGTTGGGCCCGGCCGAAGTCGCGGCCGCGACGCTGGTCTGCCTGCCCGATATGGGCCCAAGCCGCCTGCGCGCCGTCCTCGAGCGGTGGCCCGATCCCGGGGTGGCGCTGGCCGCCGTGCGCGACGGCAGGGCGGGCGACGCGCTCGCGTCGAACGGACGGCTGGTGCGGGTCCACGAGCGCGACGCCCTGGTCCGGGGGTGGGCACGCGCGGCGCGCGTGCTCGACCTCGGCCCCGAGCTGGCGCGCCGCGGCACAGCCGTCGTCCGCGACGGCCACCCCGACTATCCGATCGGCGACGAGGTACCCGACCGACCGGCGGTGCTGCTGGTCGAGGGCGCGTCGCCGGACGTGCTGCGTCGTCCACGAGTCGCGATCGTCGGCACGCGCTCGGCGTCCGTGCACGGCCTCGCCGATGCGCGCGAGTTGGGAGCGTTCCTCGCCCGGCGCGGCATCACCGTCGTGAGCGGCCTGGCCATCGGGATCGACGGCGCCGCGCACGTCGGCGCGCTCGACGCCGGCGGCGGCGTCGTCGGCGTCGTGGCAACCGGCCTCGACGTCGTCTACCCGCGCCGCCACGTCGTGCTGTTCGAGCGCGTGCGCGCGTCCGGGGTCCTCCTCAGCGAGGCCGGCTTCGGCGCCCAGGCCAATCGCTACCGGTTCCCGGTGCGCAACCGGATCATCGCCGCGCTCGCCGACGTCGTCGTGGTCGTGGAGGCGACGCGGCGCGGCGGCGCGCGCATCACCGCCGACTACGGGCTCGAGTACGGCCGGCCCGTCCTCGTCGTGCCCGGGTCCCGCCGCAACCCGTCCGCCGAAGGGTGCAACGCGTTGCTGGCCGATGGCGCGCAGCCGCTCCTCGACCCCGACGACGTGCTCGTCGCGCTCGGACTCACGCCGGGCTCCCGCCGGGGCTGGGGCGCACCGCCACCGCGGGCCACGCCCAGTTCGGACGGCGCCCGCGTCCTCGAGGCATGTGGCGGTGAAGCCGCCACCGTCGACCAGCTCGTGAGTCGCACCGGGCTCGCGCCCGAAGCGGTCACCGTCGCGCTCCGTGCGCTCGAGCGGCAGGGCTGGGCCGAGCACCGCCGAGGCTGGTGGTGGCCCCGATGAGCCTCCGGCTATTCGCCGGTGAACTTGCTGCTTGAGGCCGGGCGCGGAAAGCGGGAGACCCGGTACACCGGAGGGTCTCCCGCTTCCGTCGTGCGAAAGTAGGAACCCCGGGTGGAGACTGGGTTCCTGCTTTCTTGCCGCCGGGTGTCGTGCGAGTGGGCGGAGACACCCGGCCGCTACCGACAGCCTTCGCCAAACCTGGCGCGTCATAAACCCGTGACCGACATCGTGGGGCTGCTCGACCAGCCCGCGTTCGACACTCCCAGTCGACCGGCCCGTCCGCTGGTCGTCACCCCACCCACAGTCTCAGCGGACTCTCGCGATGCTCCGACGCATATGCACGCTTTCGTGCACCTTGGCGTCTTGTGGGCGGGCGGATGATGCGTGGGGCCGGCAACGAGGGCCGGGCAGGGTGAACCGGAGATCGCATCGAACGAACTCACCGAGCGAGGCGGAGGCGCTGTGATGACAGGCACGGTGAAGTGGTTCAACAGCGACAAAGGCTTTGGGTTCATCAGCCGAGACGGGGGTGCGGACGTCTTCGTCCACTACTCGGCGACCCACGGCGAGGGCTACCGCAACCTCGCAGAGGGCCAAGAGGTTGAGTTCGACATCGGAGCGGGCCGCAAAGGCGACGAAGCCCAAAACGTCCGGGCCCTCTGAAGCGACCGACCAAAGCGCAGCCATCGGGACGTGCTCGCGGCCGGACATCCTGCCGGTCGTCCTGCCACGAACCCTCGCTGCGTTCCAGTCCTCGAGGCCGCCGTGCTCGGCGGCCGCGAACGGGAGTGTTCATGGCCACATCCCGTCACGCCACGCGGGGCGAACAGGACCTCGTCGACCTGTATCTCACCGACATCGGGCGCCATGCCCTGCTCAGCCAAGACGCCGAGATCGGGCTCGCCCAGCGCATCGAAGCCGGCGCCCAGGCGCGCCGACAACTCGACGGTCAGGCGGCATCGACGCCGGCGGGTCGCGATGCGCTGACACGGACGGTCCGCGACGGCGACGCGGCGCGGCGCACCTTCGTGGAGGCGAACCTGCGCCTGGTGGTGTCGATCGCCAAGCGCTACCGGGCGTCGGGACAGTCACTCCTGGATCTCGTCCAAGAGGGGAACCTCGGACTGCTACGCGCCGTCGACAAATTCGAGTGGCGCAAGGGCTTCAAGTTCTCGACGTATGCGACCTGGTGGATCCGCCAGGCCATCCAGCGCGGCATCGCCCGCACCGCCCGCACCATCCGGCTTCCCGTCCCTGCCCGCCGCCACGTCCTGCGGGTCGGCCACGCCCGGGCTCGCCTCGAAGCCAAGCTCCAGCGCAGCCCCACCCGATCCGAACTCGCCGCCGAACTCGACGTGTCCGAACACGAACTCGCCGCGCTCATCCACCGGGCCGCCGCCCCCGTGTCCCTTTCCCAACCGCTTTCACACGACAACAACCGCGATCTCGCCGACATCGTCGTTGACCGATCCGCAACCTCCCCCGTCGACGCCGCCACCGCGGCGCTCCTCCCGGCCGAGATCGCCAAACTCATGGCATCGCTCACATCCCGCGAACGCCAAATCCTCACCCTCCGCTTCGGACTCAACCGCGGGGAGCCCTGCACCCTCGCAGAAATCGGCCGCCACTTTCACCTCTCGCGCGAGCGAATCCGACAACTCCAGAATGACGCGATGACCAAACTCCGCCACCCCGCACTCCGCACCGCGCTACGGGAGCGGCTCATCAGCTGAACGCGTGACGCCGAACATCAACCCCAGAACGCGGCGACCAGAACATCGGAGTTGACCCGGTTCGCAGGACACCTCCTCGGGCGCGGCACGGGGGTCGCGCCGGAAGCGGTGACGGTGGCGCTGCGTGCGCTCGAGCGGCAGGGCTGGACGGAACACACCGAGGCTGGTGGTGGCCCCGATGAGCCGCCGGCTATTCGCCGGTGAACTTCGGCTCGCGCTTCTGGAGGAACGCGAGCATCGCCTCCGAGGTGTCCTTCGAGGCGAAGTTCATCGCTTGCGCGGTGTCCTCGAACTCGAGCGCGTCGGCCATCGACACCGAGAACGACTGGTTGAGCAGCTTCTTCGAGATCGACAGCTGGATCGGCGGAAGGGCGGCGAGGCGCGTCGCGAGCTCGCCGGCGACCTTGGCGAGGTCGTCGGCGGGGACGACCCGGTTCACGATGCCGATGCGCTCCGCCTCGACGGCGTCGATGATGTCGGCAAAGAATACGAGCTCCTTCGCCTTGTGGAGTCCTACGAGGCGCGGCAACAGCCACGAGCCGCCGAAGTCGACGTTGAGGCCTCGCTTCGAGAAGATCTCCGAGAACCGGGCGCGCTCCGAGGCGACGACGAGATCGCAACCGAGCGCGAGGTTCAACCCCGCGCCGGCGGCGACACCGTTCACCGCCGCGATCGAAGGTTGGGGCAGTTGATGGAGCCGCAACGCGGTCCGCCCGACGACGCGCATCTGCCGGAACGTCGAGCCGATGCCGCCATCCTGGGTGGCGAGGTCCGGGTTGTCGCCGGGGCTGAGATCGGCGCCGGAGCAGAACCCGTCGCCGGCGCCCGTGATCACGAGCACCCGGTCGCTCGGCGTGTCGGCGACCTCCTCGAACACCTCGATCAGCTCGCGCCACATCGGGCCGTTGATCGCGTTCTTCTTCTCGGGACGATTCAGCGTGACCGTGACCACGCCGTCCGTCCGTTCGACGAGGAGCGTCTCCATGCGGCCGCTACCGTAGCGCCGTGGGCTTCAACCCGTTCCGGAAGCAGGCGCGGCGATCCTCGGACATCCTCATCGTCGTCGCCGCCCTCGTCGTGGTGGCGGCCCTGCTCGTGTGGGCGGTGGCGCCGCGCTGACTGCGCGTGCGTGACGCGCTTCTCACTCGTCGAGCGTGGTCTCGCGCGCGAAGGAGGCGATCTCTCCCGCGACTTCGCGCAGCTCGCGTTCCGGTGCCGGCTCCTCTGTGACCCGGGCGGCTTGCATGCGGTCGAGACGGAACGAGCGGCCGCCGCCGCGCAGACGACACCACGCCATCAGGTACCAGTGATCCTGGCCCCCGGCGAGGCCGTACGGCTCCACTTGGCGGCGTTCAGTGCGCTGGCCGGAGCGGTCGACGTAGTCGAGCTCGAGCACCTTGCGTTCGGCGACGGCGGTCTCGACCGCATGCATGACGGGCGTGGCGTCGAGGTGCCCGCGTTGCTGCAGCAGGCGGATGCGCGACACCAGCTCGCGCGCACCCTCGCGGTTCGCCGCCGACATGGCGGCGACGAGCTTGCGCAGCGCCGACCGGGCGGCGTCGCCGAACGGGATCGGACCACTCGCGGCGAGCGCCACCGCCACCGCGGTGGCCTCGTCGGCGCTGAAGTTCAACGGCGGCAGGCTCATGGACGGATCGACGGAGTAGCCGCCCCCCGGGCCGGGCGTCGCCCAGATCGGGACGCCCGACTGCTGGAGCGACGAGATGTCGCGCTCGATCGTGCGTACGCTCACCTCGAAGCGCTCGGCGAGGTCACGCGCCGCGCGCGCCCGCGGCGCCGTCGCCCGCAGCACCTCGACGATTGCGTAGAGCCGGTCGGTCCGGTTCACGCCGACAACCTGCCAGGATGGAATGGCATCCGCCATCCGGGGTTGAATGAGACATGACCCAAGGCCACCGCATCACCGTCACGCCCGCCGACCTGCACGTCGAGGTCTCCGTCAACGGCGTCAAGGTCGCGGAGTCCGACCGGCCCGTCCTGCTCGAGGAGACGGGCCTGCCGACCCGCTACTACCTCCCCCGCGAGCACGTGCGCGCCGACCTGCTCCGGGCCACGAACAGCGAGACCACCTGCCCGTTCAAGGGCCAGGCGTCGTACTGGTCGGTCGAGCTCGACGACGAGGTCCTCGACGACCTCGTGTGGAGCTACGAGTCGCCGATCCCCCAGGCTGAAGGGGTCGCCGGGCTGCTGTGCTTCTACAACGAACGAGTCGATCTCGTGGTCGACGGCGTGGCGCTCGCCCGCCCGGAGACGCCCTACTCGCGCTAGCCGGTCGGTCCGGCTCAGCGTTCCGATCCGGCGAGCAGCCCCTGCACGAAGTAGCGCTGGAACGCGAAGAACACGACCAGCGGGACCAGCATCGACAGGAACGCGGCCGGCGCGATGACATCGATGTTGGTGCCGAACTGCCGCATCTGGCTGCGGATCGCGACGGTCAGGGGTGCGTTCTCGGTGTCGGCGAACACCAGGCCGACGAGCAGGTCGTTCCAGACCCAGAGGAACTGGAAGATCGCCAGCGAGGCGATCGCCGGCAAGCCGATCGGCAGCACGACGGTTCGGAACACCTTCAGCTCGCTGGCGCCGTCGATGCGCGCCGCCTCGAGCAGCTCGCGTGGGATCCCGGCGAAGAAGTTGCGCAGGAGGAAGATCGCGAAGGGCAGGCCGAAGGCGATGTGGAACAGCACCACGCCGCTGAGGTCACCGAAGATGCCGAGCCGTCCGTAGAGGTCGGCCACCGGGATCAGCGCGACCTGGATCGGTACCACGAGCAGGGCGACGACCGCGACGAAGGCCCAGTCCCGACCGCGGAAGTCGATCCAGGCGAACGCGTACGCAGCGAGCGCGCCGATCAGCACGACGCCGATCGTGGCCGGCACCGTGATGAAGACCGTGTTCCAGAACGCGCTGACGATCTCGGACGTCCCGAGGATCTCCCGGTAGTTCTCGAACGTCAGCTGGGTCGTGTGCGTGATTGCGTTCCACCAGCCGCTCTGCGCGTTGTCGGCCTCGAGCCGCGCCGACGCCACCAGGAGCCCGAAGGCCGGCGTCAACCACGCCAGCGCGATCACGATCAGCAGGAGGTGCAGCGGCCCCTTCGCGACCGCGTGCCCGATTCGGCGGGCCAGCGGCTCCCGCGGAGGCGGCCGTCGGGCCGGCGGCGCGGTGGCGGTGGTGGCAGTCATCGCTCCTCCGCTCGGAGTCGACGGATGTTGAAGATCATCGCCGGGATCACCAGCACGAACAGAAGTACCGACAGCGCGCTCCCCAGACCCTGGTCGAGCTGACCGCCGAACGAGACCCGCCACATCTCGAGCGCCACGACGTTGGCGTCGTCCTGCACCGAAGGCGGCGCGATCACGAACACCAAGTCGAAGATCTTCAGCACGTTGATCATCAGTGTGACGAGCACGACGAGGAGCACGGGCCGGAGGAGCGGGGCGGTGACCCTCCGGAACACCTGCCACTCCCCTGCGCCGTCCGTGCGTGCCGCTTCGAGCACCTCGCGTGGGATGGCAGCCAGCCCCGCGCCGATCACGATCATGGCGAAGCCGACCCAGATCCAGAGGAAGGCGGCGATGATCGCGGGCGTGATGAGGCTCGGCCCGAGCCATTCGACGCCGCCGTAGGGCTGACGGAAGTTCGACCCCGGCAGGCGCACGTTGTAGGCGCCGCGTTCCAACCCATCGATGGTGAACGAGCCGTCGCGCGCCGTCGTCGCGCTGCCGACGACCTCGCCATTACGGACCGCGTCCACGCTGACGCCGGGAAGGCCGCGTTCGGTCGGGTCGACGACGCCCGGCTGCCCTCCGCCCCCGCGCGTGAAGTCCAACCACACCACCCCGCGAATCGCGCGTGCCTCACCGCTCGTCGGTGCGCGCGCGAGCGCGGCGTCCTTCGGTATCCGGTCCTGCGTCAGCCCCGCCAGGCCGATGCCGGCGATCTCGCCGGGTCGGAAGGACGCTGCCGTCGCGTACCCGCCGTCGGCGCGGCGGACCGCGTCGGGTTGCGACGGGCGGGCGTCGGCGATCTCGCCGGGCTGTCGGACGGCGTCGACGACGCTCGTGACGACGGCGTTGGCGAGCCCGCGTTCGGGCTCCTGCTCGTAGACGAGACGGAAGATCACGCCGGCGGCGAGGAACGAGATCGCCATCGGCATGAAGACCGCGACCTTGAACGCGGTCTGCCAGCGCACCCGCTCGGCGAGCACCGCGAAGATCAGCCCGATGCCGGTGGCGAGCGTCGGTGCCACGACCACCCAGATCGCGTTGTTGCGGATCGCCGTCCGCGTCCCCTCCAGCTCGAACATGTCGCGGTAGTTGTCGAACCCGATGAAGGAACTACCCGGTCGGTCGAAGAGGCTCCGTCCGACCGTGTAGAAGATCGGGTAGATCACCAGCGCGCCAAGCAGGATCAGCGCGGGCAGCAGGAAGAGGAATGCAAGGCGCGGGCTGTAGCCGATGCTGCGCTCGCGTGGTGGCGGGCGTGTCGTGACCGGCGGACCCGGCCCGGCG
>JBKPDG010000128.1:0-8427 GCA_046727755.1 Actinomycetota bacterium | reverse complement strand
AACTGGTCGAAGCTGAGGGTTATGGCGCGGCCGCGGTTGAGCGGATTGATCAGGATCGGCGCCGAAACCCTGAGCGTGGAGATGGGCAGGGGCAGGACGCCGCGGAACGGACCTGGGTCGATCGCCACGGTCGCGGCGGAGAGTCCGCGGCCGGCGACGATCTGGGCCAGCAGCCCGCCGGTGGAATGGCCAATCACGACGGGTTTCTTCTCCAGCGCATCGATAACTTCGGCGGTGTGGTCGGCGACCGCCCCGAGCCTCTTTCCGGCGAGTACCTCGGGGTTCGCCCTCGCCTCCTCGACGGTCTCGGGATCGTCGGGCCAGTCGGGCGTCAGCGGCGCGTAGCCCGCCTCCCTGAAGAAGTCGGCCCACCGGTCCCAGCTGCTCGGCAAGACCCAGAGCCCGTGGATGAAGACAACGGGCGTGCTCCCCGACTGGTTGGCCGCCTCGATCTGTCCCTGCTCCCGCTCGGAGATCGACGCCATAGGAACTCCCCTCGGTCGCAGTGGACAGTAAGTCAACCCTACCGGACAACGAGTGGACGACGACCGGGAGGCGAGCGACTCGCCGGTTGAACTTCGTGTGACGCCGCCCGCCGCGCGGTTACGCCCGTGCGCGCTGAGCGCCCGGCAGCGGCCGCGTGACGAGACCCTCCGCCATGGCCCACTCGATGGTCCGCGCGAAGGTGTCGGCGACGGGGGTGTATTCCAACCCGAGTTCCCGGGTCGCCCGCGAGCCGTCGTAGCGGTGGCCGTGCAGGATCGTCCGTACGCGGGCGCGGCACACCGACGGTGGCTTCCCGCGCAGGCGGTACGCGGCCTCGGCGATCGCGGCCGCCGCGCGCGCCACCGGCGGCGGAATCATCCGCACGCGGTGGCGCACCCCGGACAGTTCAGAAACGATCTTCAGCGCCTGGAGCGAGTGAAGGGTCGCCCCGTTGAGCACATAGCGCCGGCCGCTCTGGCCCCGCTCGGCCGCCAGCAGGTGGCCCTCGACGCAGTCCTGGACGTCCACCACGCTCACCTGAGTGTCCACGAAGGCGGGCAACTTGCCGTTCAGGTAGGCGATGATGATCCCGCCGTTGCCGCCCGTGCGCGGAGGGCCCTGGACCGAAGATGGGTTCACCGCAACCACCTCGACTCCCGTCTCGGCGGCCGCCGCGAACACCGCCTGCTCGCCCTCGTGTTTGGAGCGGTCGTAGACCGACAGATAGGAGCCGCGGTGGGGGCAGTCCTCGGTGCCGACTGTGCCCGCGGGCTCACCGAGTGAGGCGGCCGACGACGTGTAGACCATCCGGCCGATGCCGGCCCTGGCAGCGGCCCGTACGGCGGCCTCCGCGCCGCCCACATTCACCCTCAGGAGCATGTCCGGGTCGGGCGCGCAGTGGGAGTTCACGCCGGCCACGTGGTAGGCCGCCTCGCACCCGACCATGCCGGCGACGATCGACTCCTCGTCGAGCAGGTCGCCGCGGGCAACCTCGGCGCCGCGGGCGGACACCTTCTCGGCCGCCGCGTCGGAGCGCGCGAGCCCCACGACTTGGTCTCCGCGCTCGAGCAGCCGGGTCGTCAGGGCGCCGCCAATGAAGCCGCTGGCGCCGGTCACGAAGACGCGGGCCACGGTCAGGCCGGCTGGCGCCGGGGGGCGTGCTCGGCGTGCGGCTCGCGCTCCGTCTCGGCCCCGCACTCGGCGAGGAACAGCCGCACCCGCTCCTTCACCGCGCTGGGGCGCTCGCCCGCGCGGGGGGCGATCGGCTTCCCGAAGCGGATCTCGAGTGGGTGACGCGGGCCGGGACGGCCGGCCTTGAAGACCATCCAGTGGTGTCCGCGCGGCATTGCCTCGCCGGTGCCCGACAGGTAGATCGGCACGATCGGCAGGTGGTGCTCGGCCGCCAGCAGCGCGGCTCCCGACCGCAGCCTCCCGACGCGACCGTCGCGCGAGCGCGTGCCTTCGGGGAAGGCGAGCAGGCTGCCGCCGTCGCCGATGAGGCGGTCGAGGTGGGCGGTCTGGCCCGGCCCAATGCCGGCGCCGCTGTTGCGCTCGAGTGGCACGGTGCCGAACGCCAGCGACGTAGACAGGGCCTTGCGACGCTTGTCGTAGAAGTAGTCACCCGCGGCCGCCACCGCGGTGCGCCGCCGCCACCGGCTCGGCAGCGCGCGCAGGATCACCGGCGTGTCCAGTGGCTGGTGTGGTTGGCCACGAACACCACGGGGCCGGTGAGGTCGTCCAGACGCTCGCGCCCGCCCACGCGGCGGCGCGGTAGGTCCATCAGCGGGCCGAGCACTCCGCAGACTAGGAGCTCACGGAGGCGGCTAGCTGCTCTGGCGCGCGTCCAGGGAAGGTCGAGGTCAGCCGGTTCCGCCATTGGACTTACTACTCGCCACTCGGGATGGTTTCCCTAGTCCCCGATCGGGATCGGCCGCGACGATCTTGCCCGGGTTGAGGTGTGCGCCGGGGTCGGTCCCCTCGAACAGCGCCCGCAGCATCGTCACGCCTGGCGTCGAGATGTCCTCCTCCAGCCACTGAGCGTGCTCGGTGCCGACCGCATGGTGGTGGGACAGCGTGGCGCCCGAGTCCACGAACGCCTGCTGGATCGCCCACTTCACCACACCGTAGTCCTCCAAGGCGTTGCGGTCGTCCGGGGGGTTGAGCGCGAAGGTGAAGTAGAGGCAGGCACCCGCGTGGTAGGAGTGCGACAGGTGGCACATCAGATAGCCGGGCACGCCCAGCCGGTGGAAGGCGTCGTGGCCGGCCGCCATCACGTTGTCGTAGACCGTCTGCAGCTGGCTCCAAGGCGCCGAGGTCTCCGAGACGTCGGCCGGAGCGCCGCGGTCAAGCAGGAAGTCGCGGATGTAGGGCGTGTCGAACTTCTTTTGGTCGTACAGGTCGCCCGGGCTGGTGCCGATGCACAACGCGCCGTGGCGCTTGGCGATCCGCTCGCTGAGCTTGCGCTGGGCGGCCACGTGGTCGGCGCTGCCCTCGTAGCCGATGAACGAAAGACACATCGCCTCCAGGTCCCATCCCTTGCGCCTGAGGAAGGCCTGTAGCGCCTTCGACTTGACGCGGTCGAGGAGCGTGGGGGCGTTGCGTGTGGCGAACGAGAACGCGGTCTCGCGGGCGTCGGACACACGTGTGACCGACGGCGAGGCCTCGCTGGCGGCGATGTCGCGCATGGCGGCCAGGCCGGTCGCCCAGGTGGGGAACAGGTAGCCGAGGATCCTGCGCTCGGGCGGTACGCGGCGGACGTGGATCGTCGCCTCGGTGATGACCCCCAGCCGACCCTCGCTGCCCAGCACCATCTCGCGCACGCTCGGCCCGGTCGAGGTGCTCGGCACCGGTCGCACGGCGAGGACGCCCGACGGGGTGACCACCCGCAGCCCGCGCGTGAGCTCGGCGATGTCGCCATACCGGTCGGACTGCATGCCCGAGGAGCGCGTGGCGATCCAGCCGCCCAGCGTCGAGTGCGTGAAGCTGTCGGGGAAGTGGCCGCAGGTCCAACCCTGCGCGTTGAGCTGGCGCTCGAGTTCGGGGCCGAAGACGCCTGCCTGCACACGCGCCAGCTGCGAAGTGGCGTCGACCCCTAGCACCCGGTTCAGGCGGCCCATGTCGATCGAGATCACGGGCCGATTCTCCCCCGACTCGGCCTCGAGGCTCCCGGAGATGCTCGACCCGCCCCCGAACGGGATGACCACGGCATCCTCCTCGAGGGCGGCCCTGACGACGGCGGTGACCTGGTCCTCGTCGGCGGGGCGCACCACGACGTCGGGCAGCCGACCCAGGTCTCCCCGGCGCTGGCGGATCAGGTCTGTAAGGCTCTTGCCTCGCCCATGCACGACGCGGTCGCGGTCGTCGGTGGAGACCTGCTCGGCTCCGACGGCGTCCTCGAGGTTCGCCCTCAGTCCGGCCGGCAGCGCGGCCGCCGGGATCTCCAGGTCCTCGAAGGCGATGGCGCTGGTACCCGGCCGGCGCACGTCGAGGTCGAGGACGCGCTCGATGAAGGGCGCCAGCTCAGGCTTGCCCTCGTGGGTGAAGAAGACGTCTTCCTCGCCCCAGCCCCACCACTTCATCGCCGCTGGTGTCGCTTCCCCTTGGTACATGCGCGGGCTGGACCATATCGGCGCGCGCGACCCCAGACCGCCGTCCGATGGCGCCATCGTTTATCAGGAGTGGGCCGCTCGCGTTAGCAATCCGACGTCTTCAGCCCAACCTGAGTAGCGGGGGCCCCGATTCGTCTCGCGCTACGACTTCCTCCTGACGGTTGTCGGCATCAGTTGACGGAAGAGCGGGGAGAACGATCGCGAGCGCCGATTGCATCGGCAAACGAAGCCGCGAAGCGCTCAAGCAGTCCGTCGTCCGCCGCGGCGTTGTGGGGATTGAGCTCGGTGAGCGTGATCGCAACGAGTCCGGGGGCGGAGGCGAGGACCCCCAGCGCGCGGAGCAGCTCGTCGAGCTTCAGCCCGGTGTTCCGCGAGGGGTGCTCGGAGAGCGGGGCGTCGGTGAAGTCGACGACGTCGACGTCGAGGTGGATCGCGTACCGATTGGAGCTAGCCCGGAGAAGCTCGAGCGCCCGGAGCGCCGCGCCCTCGGGATCGCCGCGGACGTCCTCCAAGGCGACGCGGGCGAGCCCCAGGCGCTCGATCTCCCCGCGCTCGAACCGGGTCGCGTGGCGAAGGCCCTGCGCGAATAAGACAATCTGTCCGGGCTCGAGCAGCGGTACGTCGCCCGCGGCGGCCGCGAGCGCCGGCTCCGTCCCCTCGATCGCCAGCATGTGCGCGAGGGCCATCCAGTCGAGGGCCCCGTCGGTCGCACTGGCGGGTGTGTTGAGGTCGGAGTGCAGATCGAAGTAGGCGACCGCAACGTCGCCGAGCGCCGACCGGATGCCGGCGATCGTTCCGATCCCGACCGTGCAGTCGCCGCCGAGCACGAGGACGGTCCGCTCCGGCTCGCGAAGCGCATCTGAGACGCGGGTCGCAGTCGTTCGCACCACCTCCACGACGGCGTCCAGGTTCTGGGCTCGTGGGCGCGCCCGGTCGGGTCGCCAGGGGACGACGCGCGAGTCGCCGAGATCGGTCAGGTCGAGGCCCGCGCCGGCGAGCAACTCGATGAGCCCGGCCGCGCGCAGCGCGGACGGGGCCCGCTCCTGGCCCACCCCGCAGGCGCCGGCGCCGGATGGCGCGCCGATGACCGCGAGCCGCTTCGGTGACACCTCGTCGCTTGCGGGCATCATCGCGTCAGCCCCACGGCGCGTACATGATCACCGCCACCCCGCCGAGGCGGATCGCGGCGCCGAAGAGGTCGAAGCGGTCGGGGTGAAAGCCGTCGAAGGCGATCCCCCAGGCGAGCGATCCGGCCACGAACACGCCCCCGTAGGCGGCGAGAATACGGCCGAAGGCCGGGTCGGGCTGAAGGGTGGCGACGAACCCATAGCTGAACAGCGTCAGTCCGCCGAGCAGGGCGAGCCACCACGCCTTGCCCTCGCGGATCGCCTGCCAGACCAGGTAGGCGCCGCCGATCTCGGCCACCGCGGCGACCCCGAAAAGTGCGAGCGATCGGGCGATGTCCATGAGCGGAGCGTGGGATTGGTGGGCACACTGGAACCCGCCCGGGGCTCAGGTGAGCCCCTCCGCCCAGCCGGCGACGATCCCGGCGACGAGGCCGCGCAGCAGCGGCTCGCCGCCGTCGGGCGCTCGTATCTCCAGCTCCGTCTCCTCCCCTTGCCGCGCCCTCGCGAACTCGAGGAACGCGCAGCACTCGCTCTCCGCGCGGACGAGTGCCTCCACGCCCTGTGGCTCGCCGCGGAAGCGCAGCAGCGCCCGGTGGTCGCGTACGTCCAAGCCGACCAGCGCCCGCCGGCCGAGCTCGCGCGCGGTTGTGAGCCGGGCCGACCGGTCATCGGCGCCGAGGGTGCAGGCGATCGGTGTCCTCTGTGTCATCTCGTGCTCCTTGCCGCAACTGGTCTCTTTGGTGAGGAGCTATCGTTCACCTTGAACTTGGGTTTAAGTCAAGGCATTCGCGTAGAGGAAGCGACGCTGACCATCGGAAAGCTGGCGGCCGCCGCGGGAGTAAACGCATCGGCGATCCGTTACTACGAGCGCCGGGGGCTGATGCCGGAGCCCGAGCGAGTCGGTGGGCAACGGCGCTATGGCCCGGATGCGGTGGCCCGGCTGCGCACGATCCGCGCCTCCCAGCAGGCGGGCCTCTCGCTCGAGGAGATCGCGCAGCTGCTCGCCGGGGCGGACGACGGGGATAGCGCCGAAACGTTGCGCACCCTGGCGGAGCGGAAGCTTCCCGATGTCCAGGCGCTGATCGACCGCGCCGAGGCGATGAAGGGGTGGCTGGAACTGGCGGCGGAGTGCCGGTGCGGCTCGCTCGACGTCTGCGACCTGTTCGCCTCGGACGCCCCGGACTCGGTGCGCCTCGGCAACGGCAGCCAGCGGTAGCGCTGTCCACACCGAGCAGCGGGACAGGGGCGAGTTTCGGTTTCAACTGAAGGGAGGCGTCAGCCGGAGACGGCGCTCGCTCTCGCTCCGGACGACACGGGGGCGTCTGGTCGCCGACGGCGCTCCCGCTTGCTTCGCCTTGGGCAAGCGGAAGTCTTGATCTGATGCGCCTGCTTCGCCATGGCAATGCGGGCGTCGTCGGTGCCCGCGGCGAGACGACTGCCGATCGTCCTTTGCGGGAGCCAGCTCGAGCCCGCGTCAGACTTCCGCTTCGAGGCGATCGCTCGCAACGAGAACCGACTCGCCGGGACCGGCACGTTCTCGAGCTCCGTGCAGACGAGGACGCGACGGGCGCGGTCGACGTGGTGGTGGCGGGAAATGCAGGGTGCAGCAGCCCCGTCAAGCGCCGTCGATAAGCTGCCCAAGCAGCCGGCGCAGCTCGCGTCGGTCGGTCGGCGACAGCGGCTCAAGCAGAGCCTTCTGCGCGGCGTCGACCCGTTTGTCCAGGCGCTTGAGGGCAGCCGTGCCGCGCTGCGTGAGCGCGACGACATTGCGGCGGCGGTCGTGCTCGTCGCGGACGCGCCTGACGAGACCGTCGCGCTCGAGCTCGTTGAGGATCGCGTGAAGGTCGCTGCGGTCGATCCACAGCCGACGCCCGAGCGTGGCCTGGCTCGCCGGCCCTTGCTCTGCGAGCGAGGTGAGGACGGTGAAGTGCTGCCGACGCGCGCCCTCTTGTGCGAGCGCCTCGCTGACCAGACGTTGGGCCTTACGCGCCACCGCGCTGCTCAGCCAGCTCGGCAGCTGCCGCAGTCGGCGCGGTGGGTCGTACTCCGCGGGGTCCTCAGGATCGGTCACGGATCAGATCATAGCTTGGTGCGCCCAACGTTGACAATGCCAACGATTCTGATATGATGGTACGCCAACGTTGACGTTCCCAACGAAGAGGTAGCGATCATGTCCACCACGTTCAGCGCCCAGCTCCTCGGCCAGACCGAGAAGGCCGCCAACGCGATCCTGGAGCGCCTGCTGGCCGAACCCGGCCTGACCGAACCCCAGTGGGTCACCCTGACCATCGCCGCCATGAGCGGCGGCACTCTCGACCGCGACCGGCTCGTCGACCGAGTGGTCGGTGCCGCCAAGTTCAGCGAAGCCGAGGCGCAGGCGCGCATCGCCGAGCTGGCCGACGCGCAGCTCCTGCACGTCCCCGACGGCGAACGAGCACCGGTGGAGCTCACCGAGGCCGGACGGCAATTGCACACCCAGATCCGCGCCGCCGTCAGCCAGGTCACCCAGCGACTGTGGGGCGACCTGCCGGTCGAGGACCTGGAGGCCGCGGGCCGAGTCTTGAGTACCGTCCTCGCACGGGCAAGCGCAGAGCTGGCAAGGGCCTAGCCACAAGACCCCCCGGTCCGAAATCGACCGCGCGCGCGGGAGCCAGCACTCGGGTGGCTCCCGCACGTTTCCAGGGGGTAGCGCATGCCGCGCTCGGCGTTCACACCCATGCTGCTCGACGAGCTCTCGCCGGCCTGCGCCGCCGATCGCGCCGCGGGCGACCGCGTTCCCGCCTCAGCGGGCCGGTGACCCGACGCAGAGGACGGCCGCTTTCACACGCGAAGGAGCGCGCAGGTGCTGGCTCCGCCTACGCTCGCAGTGGACGAGGACCGAGCGGTCACAGTCTGACGGCCGCCCCAGCGCTTCTCCGTTCGCGTGAACCCCGTCGCGGCGCCCTACTGGTAATCGCGCGGAGGAGGAGCGAGAGGAGCCCTCGAGGGCTCGTCCGAAGCAGCACTCCAGTCGCGGGCTACGACGCGTTCAGCTCAGCCGCAGAGCGGACGAGGGCCTTGAAGGCCTCCTCGTCAATGCCGTCTCCCTCGTGGAAGTCGATTGCGCGCCTCGTGTTGCCATCGAGGCTGGAATTGAAGAGACCGGCTGGATCCTCCAACGAAGCTCCCTTGAAGAAAGTGAGCTTCACCTTGTCCTTGTAGGTCTC
>JBKPDG010000127.1:0-12620 GCA_046727755.1 Actinomycetota bacterium | reverse complement strand
GCCTGGGGTTTGCTGGCGATGCTCATGCCGCTGTCGGGAATCTTCTACCCGGTCAGCGCGCTCCCCGGCATCCTCCAGCCGATCGGCCGCGTGCTGCCGTTGACGCACATCTTCGCCGCCGCGCGCGCGGTGCTCGACGGCGACACGCTGCCGTGGGGCGAACTGGGGATCGCCGCCGCCGGCGCGTTCGTGCTGGCGGTGGCATCGGTGTGGTTCGTCGTGCGGATGCTGGCTGTGTTCCGCGCCCGCGGCTACATCAGCCGGTACGTCTGACGCGTCGCGTCAGCCGCGCAGGGCCGGGATCGACGACCGGTCGGCCTGCTCGAGCGCCTCGTCGACGAGGCTCTTGACCATCTGGCCCATGTGCTCGAAGCCCTCGCCGAGCGTCTTGCCCATGCGGTACCGGGCCGCGATGCCCTCGACGATGATGGCCAGCTTGTAGAAGGCGAAGACGACGTAGAAGTCGAGGTTGTCGACGTCGCGCCCGGTCTCCTTGGCGTACAGCTCGACGACCTCGTCCCGGCTTGCGAAACCCGCCTGTTCGTCGATCGCCTGTCCGGTGGCGATGATCTGCGCCTCGGACTGACCCCAATAGAGAAGGAACAGCCCGACGTCGGCAAGCGGGTCGCCGAGCGTCGACATCTCCCAATCGAGCACCGCGGCCACGCGGCCGGCGTCGTCGTTCGCCAGCATCGTGTTGTCGAGGCGGTAGTCGCCGTGCACGATCGTGGGCGAGCCCGACTCCGGCAGGGCGTTGCGCAGCCGGCGTGCCACCTCGTCGACGGCGGGCAAGTCCTCGGCCTTGGATCGCTCCCACTGCTGGCCCCAACGGCGCAGCTGGCGTTCCATGAACCCGTCGGGATGGCCGAAGTCGGCGAGCCCGACGGCTTCGTAGTCGACGCGGTGGATGCGGGCGAGCACGTCAACGAGCTCGCGGGAGCACGCCGCGGCCTCGTCGGGCGTCAGCGACGCCAGCTCCTCGCCGGTGCGAAGCACGCGTCCATGGACTCGCTCCATCACGTAGAACGGCGCGCCGTTCACGTCGTTGTCCTCGCAGAGCGCGTACGTCCGCGGGACGGGCACGTCCGTGTCGACGAGCGCGGTGATGACCTTGTACTCGCGCGCCATGTCGTGCGCGGTGGGGAGCACGTGACCGAGCGGCGGGCGGCGAAGGACCCATTCGTGCTCGCCGTCGGCGATGCCGTACGTGAGGTTGGAGCGACCGCCGGCGATCAGCTCGGCCGACAGCGCTCGCCCGTCGGCGCCGGCGACGTGATCGGCGAAGTACACGCGCAACGACTCGAGATCGACGCCTTCCGGACCCCCCGTGGTCACGAGGGGAGCCTACGGTGCGGTGCTCAGGCGACGCGGGGAGCGCGGGGTCGCACAGGGCGACCGCTGCCCTTCGGGTAACGCGCCACGCGGCCTACGGGCATGTCGACCCGGAACCCGGCGGCGGCGCGATCTTCCTCGGACTCGCCACCCCAGAAGCCGTACTCGCGGTGCTCGCGTGCCCAGTCGCGACACTCGCGCACGACGGGGCACGACGTGCAGACAGAACGAGCCTGAGCTTCACGCTGGACGCGGGCCTCGGGTCGTTCACCGGCAGGGGCGAAGAACAGCTCGCTGCGCCCCTGGCACGCCGCGTCGGACGTCCACGAGAGGGGCCCGCTGAAGATCAAGTTCGAGATGGTCTCCACGGCCGCCAAGGCCAACCTCCGCCGTTTCGAACTAGAAGGAGACTCCGGGGAGCCGGTGGGGGGCTACCGACCCCCCGAGTCGTCCTGACACCATCCTGACCCCTGGCCTCTGATCTGTCCAACAGTTAGGATCGATGGCATCTATCAGGCTTTCTGATGGACCGCAGACGGGGCAAAGGGGGCATCCCGGTGGAACTTCGGCACCTCGACACGCTGCTCGCCATCGCCGACCAGGGCTCGTTCACGGCGGCGGCCGACGTGCTCTCGACCGTCCAGTCCAACGTGTCGGAGCAGGTCCGCCAGCTCGAAGAAGAGCTCGGCGCCGATCTCCTGGTGCGGGGCCGGCGAGGGGCGACACCGACCGAGTGCGGCGCCGTGGTCCTCGAGCGGGCCCGCCGGATCCGCCGCGAGATCGAGGCCATGCAGGCCGACCTGTCGATGCTCCAGGGCCTGCGCACCGGTCACGCCAGCCTCGGCATCGTCGGGACGGCGAGCCGCTGGATGATCCCGGCGCTCGTCGCCGACCTGCGAGCCGAGGCGCCCGGCGTCCAGCTCCGCATCAATGAAGGCGCCTCGGAGCGGCTGGCATCCGAAGTCCTGTCGGGGGAGCTGAGCCAGGCCGTCGTGACCGAGCCGATGACGTCGCCACGCTTGGAGCTCGAGCACCTGCTCGACGAGACGCTCGTCGGGCTGGTGCCGGGCGATGCGACCGAGTTCGGCCCCGAGCCGATGTCGCTGGCCCGTCTCGCCGAGCTGCCCATGATCCTGCCGCCGGTGGGAAACCCACTGCGGCGCGAGGTCGACGACGCCGCTGCCGCGACCGGTCTCACGCTCGCGGTGCCGGTCGAGGTCGAGGGCATCCGCCTGATCGCCGACATGGTGGCCGCCGGCGGCGGTGCGTCCGTGCTCCCCGAGACCGCGATCCCGCCCGAGCTCACGCGCGTGCGCCGTGTCGCGCTGCGCGACGTCCCTCCGCGCCGCTTGGGGCTGATCACCGCGCGCGAGTCCTACCTGTCATTGGCGGACCGCGCCGTGCGCGACGGCGTGCGGCGGCTCGTCGCCCGTCACCGCGACGAGCAGGCTGCTGCGGCGGTCGCCGCCGGCGCGGCGAGATAGCGTCCGCAGGGGGAAGGAGCCGACCATGGCCGACGAGCCGCAGCGGCAGCCCCAGGCGCGGCCGCCGGGCCGGGAGAATCAGACGCGTCTGATCGGCGCGTTGGTGATCGCGGCGGTGATTCTGACCTTCGCGTTCCAGAACACGAACCGGGTGCGGGTGTCGTTCCTCTTCTTCCACTGGGACGCGCGGGTCATCTACCTGATCATCGTGTCGGCGCTCCTCGGGATGCTCGTCGCCTACCTCCTCGGCCGGCGCCGCCGCCGTGCCCGGCGCGCCGAGCGGCGCGACGACCGAGACTGAGCTAGCGGGGCTCGAGCAGCAGGCGGGTCCCGGCGACGGTCCGTTCCCCGAGCGGACCCTCGCCGACGACGTCGGCCTCGAGCCGGTCCACGCCCGGCGGTCGGCCCGGCCGGTCCTCGAGCTT
Source organism: Actinomycetota bacterium (assembly GCA_046727755.1). Lineage (GTDB taxonomy): Bacteria > Actinomycetota > Acidimicrobiia > IMCC26256 > JACDBD01 > JALZAA01. The sequence goes on along the minus strand of JBKPDG010000127.1, from coordinate 9,379 downwards.
CACGCGTCCAGCGCCCGGCCAGGCCAGCTCCACCCAGCCTTCGCCCCCGGCCACTTCGTCGCCCTGCAACAGCCCGGCGAAGAACCCCAGCGTCGCGGGCAGCGACGGCGTGCCGATCACGACCCGACGGAGGAACCCGGCCCGCTCGCCCGGCGGCGGCGGGTCCGGCCACCAGCGGGGGTGGCCGTGGGGGCCGACGCGCTGCACGCGGGCGATCTGCTCGGCCAGCGTGCCCCAGTCGCCGTGGGACTCGGCGAGCTGCACCACCGTCCCGTGCGCCTCGCGCGGGTGGAGGAACGCCTCTTTCCACTCGGGGTCGGAGACGTCGACGTTCACCGGGCGGTAGCCGGCGGTGCTGACGCGCTGGAGGGTCGCGCCCAGGTCGTCGACCTTGAAGGTCAGGTGATGCGGTCCGGGGCCGTGCCGGACGAGGAAGCGTTCCAGGAAATCGTTCCGTTCGACGGCCCACGGCTCGAGCAGCTCGATGCTCATCCCCGCGCTGGCATCGCCCACCCGCACCTGCATGGGACGGAAGCCGACGCTCTGGCCGCCGAAGAGCACGACGCCGCCCAGCTCACCGACGAGGACGTCGAGCGCGTCGCGCACGTCGCGCGTCGCGAGGGCTACGTGGTCCAGGTCCATGCGAGGTCCTTGCTACGAGGGGGCCGGGACGGGTGGGCCCTGGCCGGCCCGGGTCAACGGGCGGGCGAGGAGGTACCCGATGCCGAGCACGGCGAACCCGCCGGCGGCGTCGAGAACGTAGTGGTTGCCGGTGAGGACGATGACGATCACCGTGCCGACCGGGTACAGCACGAAGGCGGTCTTCACCCAGCGGCGCCGCACCCGCGGCACCATCACGACCGTGCACCAGAGCGCCCACGCGCAGTGCACGCTCGGCATCGCCGCGAACTGGTTGGAGATCTTGCTCACCGCGCCCGAGTTGAACGACCAGAACGTCGGGTACTTCGCCAAGGTGTCGACGAACCCGTAGCTCTCCGGCAGCAGCCGCGGGGGCATGAGTGGCCACAGGATGAACCCGATGAGCGCGAGCCCGGTCGTGATGGCGAGCGTGTTTCGCCACAGCGGCCAGTCGTCGCTCCACTTGCGGAACAGGTAGATCCCGACCCCTGCGGTCACGACGAAGTGCATCGACCCGTAGAAGTAGTTGCAGGCGATGATGAGCGGCTTGAAGTGGAGGGCCCACTCCTGGAGGATCTGCTCGTGGTTGATGCCGAGGAACTCCTGGATGCGGATGAGCTCCTCGGCGTGCGTGAAGGCCTCGGCGGTGCTGCCCTCGTTGGCGTTCCGGATCGCCGAGTACACGAGGTAGAACGCGATGATGGCGAGGATCACGAGCCACCAGTAGACGTAGTGGCCGTCGCGAAGGCGTCGACCGCCCGGGAGCCGCGGGATCACGCGGCCTTCGGGCCGCTCGAGGATGCTCACGGGTCGATCACGAGTTGTTCGTGTCGCCGCCCGACCCGGTGGCCGACCGCACCGCCCGCTGGCCCATCGCGAACGCCGGCGCGCCGAGCAGGCTCACGATGAGCAGCATCCCGTACCAGAACAACCCGAGCGCCACCGCGCTGGAGGTCGACACCCCGAGCGGGTGCAACAACAGCACGAGCAGGCCTTCACGGACTCCGAACCCGCTCACCGACAACGGGACCGTCTGACCCATCGCAACGGCCGGAATGAACGCGATCACGGCCGCGTTCGGAATCGAGATGTCGAGCGCCTGCACCGCGCAGTACACGGCGGCGACGACCGAGACTTGATAGATCACCGCCGCGGCGAGCACACCGAACGCGTCGCGGGGTTGGCGCCGCAGGCGGTCGATGCCGACGTGTACGGCGCCGATGAACCGCATCCAGTTCTCGCGTTCCGCGAACCGGCCCGCGAGCCTCGGGTGCCCGGCGACGACGAGGATCACCCCGAGGAGCGCCAGCGTGCCGAAGGCGATCGCGAGCGCGATCCAGGCGTGGTTGTTGTCGAGCAGCGAGGGTCGGAGCAGGAAGCCGATGAACACGAGCAGCGGGAGCGCGATGAACCCCGAGAGCCGCTCCAGGACGACCGAGGCGAACGCGATGCTGCCCGACCCTGTGGTCGTCGTGGTCCGGGTCACGCGCAGGACGTCGCCGCCGACCGTCGACGGGAGGACGTTCCCGACGAACTGGCCGGCGAAATAGTGCTTCGTGAGCGTCCGCAGCGGGACGTGGACCTTGAACACGTCGAGGACGCGCTGCCAGCGCCACGCCGAGAGGACGATGCCGATGCCGGTGATGAGCAGGCCCGCGATCAGGAAGGCGAGCGTCGAGAGGTGGCGCCGCTCCGGAAGCAGGTCACCGGGACGGATCTTCGTGACCAGAACCGCGAGCAGCACCGCGGTGACGATGACACGCAGCCATCGGCCTATTGACTGGCGGCGTGAAGGTGCCGCGGTGTCGGTCACGGCCATCGACGTAGCCTACAAGCGGCTCCTCGCCTCCTCTGCCGTTGGTGGGGGACGACGGAGGCGCCGTTCGAGAGGGGAATCGGCATGCGGGTGACCATGGATGACGGCGTGGCTCTCGAGGTCACCGACACCGGCACGGGACCGGGGCTGCTGCTCGTCCACGGGTTCGGCGGGGCGAAGGAGGACTTCGCCGACCACGTCGACGCCCTGGCAGCGCGTCATCGAGTGGTCACGTTCGACCACCGCGGCCACGGCGAGAGCGACAAGCCCGCGGCCGCCGACGCCTACTCGCTCGACCGGATGGCCGCCGACGTGCTCGGCGTCGCCGACGGGCTCGGCATCGACACCTTCCGGCTCCTCGGGCATTCGATGGGCGGGATGGTGTCGCGGCGGGTCGTGCTGGCGGAACCGGGGCGTATCGACGCGCTCGTGCTCATGGACACGTCGCCGGGGCCGCTCCCGTCGCTCGACCCCGAGCTCGCCGAGCTTGCCGCCGGCATCATGCTCGACGAGGGCAAGGAAGTCCTCAAGCCGATGCTCGACGAGGCGGGGACGCTCGAATCGCCCGCGCACGTGCGCATCCTCGCCGAACGGCCTGAGCTCGTGGAATACGAGCTGCGGAACTGGCTGGCACTGTCGACAGTGATGTGGGCGACGATGCTCCGGGAGATCGTGCACCAGCCCGATCAACTCGAGCTGCTCGCCGCGGTGCGGTGTCCGGCGCTGGTGATCGTGGGCGAGCAGGACACGCCGTTCGTCAGCGTGTCGCGCGACATGGCCGCAACGATTCCGGGCGCCGAGCTGGTCGTCGTGCGCGATGCCGGCCATTCGCCCCAGCTCGAGAACGCCACCGAGTGGTTCGACGCCGTGGACGGGTTCTTGCTCGGCGTCGAACGCGCCACCGCTGCGTGAGCGTGCAGCTCGAGGCCGACGGAGGGCGGCTGGCGGCAGAGACGCTGCGCCGCTACGACGTCGAAACGCTCTTCACGCTGTCGGGCGGGCATCTCTTCCCCCTCTACGACGGTTGCGTGAAGGCGGACATCCGGCTCGTGGACACGCGCCACGAGCAGACAGCGGCGTTCGCGGCCGAGGGGTGGGCCAAGGTGACGCGCCGACCCGGGGTGGCCGCGCTGACGGCGGGGCCGGGCGTGACCAACGGCGTCAGCGCGATCACATCTGCGTCGCTCAACGGGACCCCGATGCTCGTGATCGGCGGCCGCGCGCCGCAGGCGCGGTGGGGCGCCGGCTCGCTGCAGGAGCTCGACCACGTACCGATCGTGTCCTCGATCACGAAGGCGGCGCGAACCGCGGCGTCCCCGGCGCAGATTCCCGAGCTCGTCGACGAGTTGCTGCGCGCGGCGTGCACACCGCATCGCGGCCCCGTGTTCGTCGACGTGCCGCTCGACGCGTGGGGCGTCGCCTCGGGCACGATTCCCGAACCTCCCCGTCCCGAGCAGCTAGCCGGCGCCGCGGCCGACGCGGACGCGATCGCGGCTGTCGCCAAGCTCGTCGGCGAGGCCGACCGCCCCGTCCTGATGGTCGGCGCCGACGTGTTCTGGGCGCACGGCGAGGACCCGCTCCGCGCCTTCGCCGAGGCGGCCCGGTTGCCGGTCTTCGCCAACGGCCTCGGACGGGGCCTGCTCCCGGCCGACCACGAGCTGGCGTTCTCGCGAGCGCGCCGGGCGGCGTTCGGCGAGGCCGACCTCGTCGTGGTGGCGGGCGCCCCGCTGGACTTCCGGCTTGGGTTCGGGCGATTCGGCGAGGCCTGCGTCGTGCACCTGGCCGACTCGGCCGGTGGGGTCGCCGCCGGCGTGGACCTGGCGGCCGGCGCGGCGGGGGATCTTGCCGCGATGATCGGCGCGCTCGCTGAAGCGACGCGCGGGCCGTCGACGCGCGGCGGGCGCGACGCGTGGGTGACGCGGTTGCGCGACGAGGAGCAGGCGCGTCGCGCCGGCGAGCGCGACGACCTGGACGCCGACGCGTCGCCGATCCGGCCGGGGCGCGTGTACGGCGAGCTGCGTCGCCGGCTCGACCGCGATGCAATCGTCATCGGCGACGGCGGCGACTTCGTGTCGTACGCGGGCAAGTACGTCGACACGTTCCGGCCCGGCGCCTTCCTCGACCCCGGTCCGTACGGGTGCTTGGGAACGGGCTGCGGGTACGCGCTCGCCGCCGCGCTCGCGCATCCCGACCGGCAGGTCGTCGTGATGTGGGGTGACGGCGCGCTCGGGTTCTCGCTCGGTGATCTCGACACGCTCGTGCGCTTCGGCGTCGACGTCGTCGGGATCGTCGGCAACAACGGGATCTGGGGGCTCGAGAAGCACCCGATGCGGCTCATCTACGGCTACGACGTCGTGGCCGAGCTGCGTCCCGGGACGCGCTACGACGAGGTCATGACAGCCCTCGGCGGGCACGGCGAGCTGGTCGTCGAGCCGAGCGACGTGGGCCCCGCCCTCGACCGCGCGTTCGCGACGCCCGGTCCGTCGCTGGTGAACGTCCTCACCGATCCCGAGGACGCGTACCCGCGGTCGAGCAACCTTGCTTGACTAGATCGACCGGTTCGTCAGGAGCTCGTCGACGAACCCGAAGCGCCCGCCGCACGGGCGCCACTCGCCGTCGATCTTCTCGAGACGGATGTCCACGATGTCGGCGGACGTGCCGCCGACGCCCGGGCTCAGGTCGGCCTCGACGCTCGCGCGGTCACCGTCGATGTGAACCTCGAACGGCGTCACCTCGTAGTCGTTTACCCCGAAGATGACGAGCCGGTCGACCGTGTCGGCGAGCGACCTTGCCGACCCGTCGACCTTCTCCTGGGCGCAGAGCTGGTCGAACGCGGCCTCGTAGTCGCCCCGGCTGATGTCGCGCAGGTAGTCGTTGGCGGCGTCGATCGGTGGCTTGACCTTCTGGATCCAGATCGTCCCGCTCGCCACCGCCAGCCCGACGATGACGACGACGGCGCCGACGAGTAGGTAGATCCAGAGGCGGCGCCGGCGGGGCCTGGGCGGCCGCGGGACCCACGCCTGCGGCGGCGGTGGTGGTGCCGTCCACGGCGCCGACGGCGGAGGAGGTGGCTCGGCCACCTACGTCAGCTCCCGGTGGCCTTCTCGAGGAAGCGGGCCCGCTCGACCACAACGCGGGTGATCTTCCCCGCCGCCACCAACCCGCGGGCGTCGGCGACGGACACGCGGAAGGTGAGCCTCCGGCCCTGCACCGCCTCGAGCACGGCCTCCGCCTTGACGTGGCTCCCGACCGCGGTCGGCGCGAGGTGGTCGAGCTGGACGCGGTAGCCGACGGTCGTGGTGCCCTCGCCGAGGCGGTCGCCGACCGCGAGCACGGTCGCCGACTCCGCCAAGCCGACGACACGACCAGTCGCGAGCACGGGCACGCTGCCGCTCTGGAACGCAGGCGCGGTGTCGTCGTCGGTGACGACCATCTCGACCACTCCCACGAGTCCGGGCTCCACAGGCACCGGCGTAGGGTACCTGTGGCGACCCCGCCACCACCGACAGGAGCAGCGATGATCGACGATCAAGTCCTTGACCGCACGCTGCACGTCGCGCTGCGCGCGGGCGGTGACTTCGCCGAGGTCTTCGCGGAGGACCGCCGCGCGTCGTCGGCGCGTCTGGACGACGGCAAGGTCGAGGAGCTCACGTCGGGTCGGGATCGCGGCGCCGGCATCCGGGTCGTGCGCGGCGAGACGACTGGGTTCGCGCATACCGCCGACCTGTCCGACACCGGACTGAAGGAAGCGGCCGATGCGGCGGCAGCGGCGGCGCGCGGCGGTGAGGGAACGACCAACGTCGTCGCGCTCGAGCGGCAGGACGTCACGCCGCCCCATGAGGTGCGCGTCCTCCCGGAGTCGGTGGAGAAGGCGCGCAAGGTGCAGATGCTGGCGAGGGCCGATGACGCCGCCCGCGCGGAGGGCGACGCGATCAAGCAGGTCAGCGTGTCGTACGCGGACTCGCGCCGCCGCATCCTCGTCGCCAACTCGGACGGGCTGCTGGCCGAGGACGACCAGGTGCGGACGCGCTTCTTCGTGCAGTGCGTTGCCGTCGCCGACACGGGCATGCAGACGGGCATGGAGGCGCCAGGGCTCACCGTGGGCTTCGAGCTCTTCGACGACGTGGACCCGGAGGACGTGGCGCGCACGTCCGCCCGTCGGGCGCTTACGATGCTGCGGGCGCGGCCGGCGCCGACGGGCACGTTGCCGGTGGTCCTGAAGAAGGGCGCCGGCGGCGTCCTGTTCCACGAAGCGTGCGGGCACGGCCTCGAAGCCGACCTCGTCGCCAAGGACGCGTCCGTGTTCCGCGGCCGGGCCGGCGAGCAGGTCGCGTCACCGCTCGTGACGCTGGTCGACGACGGGACGCTCGCGCGCGAGTGGGGCGCGTACGCGATCGACGACGAGGGCGCGCCGGCGCGCCACAACGTGCTCATCGAGGGCGGCGTACTCACCGACTACATGTGGGATCTGATCCGCGCCCGGAAGGAGGGCCGGGACCAGAGCGGCAACGGACGGCGCGAGACCTATCAGCACCTTCCCATGGTGCGCATGACCAACACGTACCTCCTCGCCGGTGAGGACGACCCCGACGAGATCGTTCGCCAGACGCCGTACGGCATCTACTGCGCGCAGCTCGGGGGCGGGCAGGTGAACACGGCGACGGGCGACTTCGTGTTCGGGATGACCGAGGCGTACCTCATCGAGAACGGCGAGATCACCGAGCCGGTTCGGGCCGCCAACCTCATCGGCAACGGCCCCGAGACGCTTCGTCATGTCGACGCGGTCGGCAGCGACTTCGGGACCTGGCCCGGCACGTGCGGCAAGTTCGGTCAGGGCGTGCCCGTCTCCGCCGGTCAGCCGACGCTGCGCGTCTCGGAGCTCACCATCGGCGGTACCGCCGGTGAGTGACGGATCGGGCGCGCTGCTCGACCTGGCGCAAAGGGTCGCGGGTGCGGCCCGCGCCGGCGAGGAGGTCGAGGCGTACGTCGTGCGCTCGCGTGAGACCGAGGTGCGCGTCTTCGACGGCGACGTGGAATCCCTGTCCATGGCGGGCGTCGAGGGCGTCGGCGTGCGGGTGATCAGTGACCACCGCCAGGGCTTCGCGTGGGCCGGGTCCCTCGAGGCCACGGTCGTCGACGAGACCCTGGACGAGGCGCGCGACAACGCCGGCTTCGGCGAGCCCGACGAATGGAACGGCCTGCCGTCCCCGTCCGACTTCGAGACGGTCGCGCCTCCCGAGCTCGACGTATGGCGCGAGTCGCTCCTCGCCGTGCCACCGGACGACAAGGTGAGCCTCGCAATCGACGTCGAACAGGCGACGCGCGCCGCCGACCCGCGCGTACGCGGCGTCGAGGCGGCCGGCTATGGCGACACCGCGGTCGAGGCGGCGGTCGCGAGCTCGCTCGGCGTTGCGGCGACGAGCCGCCGCACCATGTGCTCGTGCTCGTCGTTCGCGATGGCAGGCGACGCCGGCGACACGCAGACCGGCTACGGGTTCTCCGCCGGCCGAGCGTTCGACGATCTCGATGCCGGCGAGGCGGCGCGCACCGCAGCCGAGCGCGCCGTTCGGCTGCTCGGCGCGACGAAGCCGCGAACGCAGCGGCTACCGGTCGTGCTCGATCCCCTGGTAACGCGTTCCCTGCTCGCCATCCTCGGATCGGCGCTGGGGGGCGAGTCGGTGCTGAAGAACCGGTCGATGTTCGTCGGGCGCGACGGCGAGCAGGTCGCCGCGCCCACGGTCGCGTTGCGCGACGACCCGACGCTGCCGGATGCGCTCGGTGCCGCCAGCCATGACGCCGAAGGCGTCCCGACCCGACGCGTCGACCTGATCACCGGCGGGGTGCTGCTGGGCTTCCTGCACAACACGTACACCGGCCGCCGGTCGGGCGCAGCCACGACCGGGTCGGCGGTGCGCGGAGGCTTCAAGTCGACGCCCGGCGCCGGTGCGCGCGCCCTCTACCTCGAACCCGGGCCGAACGGGCCGGACGAGATCATGGCGTCCGTGCCGGAGGCGTTCTACGTCCAGTCGGTCAGCGGGCTGCACTCGGGTACCAACCCGGTGAGCGGCGACTTCTCCGTTGGCGCCGAGGGGCTCATGGTGCGTGACGGCGCCCTCGCCGAGCCGGTGCGCGAGGTGACAGTCGCCTCGACCCTCCAGCGCATCCTGCTCGACGTGGGTGAGGTCGGGTCCGACCTCACGTGGCTGCCGGGCGGCGGCGCCGGCATGACGCTGCTCGTGACCCAGATGACCATGAGCGGCGAGTAGATATGACGATGCGTGCAGCGGGTGCCCATATGGCACCCAGCGCACGCATCAGGGCAGGCGCGTTCCTCGCCGGTCGAGGACGGCGTCGAGCTCGGTGAGCGGCGTGAGCGGTTCGTCGCCGAAGTGGATCGATTGGATCCCGACGGCGCGCGCGGCTTCGACGTTGTCGCGGTTGTCGTCGATGAACACGCTCGCCGTCGGTGGCACACCCAGGAGTTCGCACGTCAGCAGGTAGATGCGCGGGTCGGGTTTGCGCATGCCGACCTCGCTCGAGTCGACGACCACCTCGAACAGCTCGTCGACCGGGAACGTCGATCGCCACGCCGAGCCGAACTCCTTGACGTTGTTCGTGAGCAATCCCACCTTGAGCCCATCGCTCCGGAGGCGCCGGATTCGGTGCACCACTGGCCAGTGGATGCCGAGCGGCATGTCCCGGGTGAACGCGTGGTACGCCTCGAGGTCGATCTCGCGGCCGAGCACGTCGGGCGCCCGCTTCACCACGCTCGCCATGTACTCCTCGAGGCCGATCTCGCCCGTTTCGAGCCGGTGCCAGTCGTGGGTGACCGCCGAGGCCGATGCCGGCGCGGCCCCATCGCCCGGGTCGCCGCCGCCCTCCGTTCCGATGTACGCGGTCTCTCCGAAGATCAGTTCGAGGACG
>JBKPDG010000126.1:0-25618 GCA_046727755.1 Actinomycetota bacterium | reverse complement strand
GGCAACACGGTGAGGTGGAGAAGTCGCTTCTCGGCGGTGAGCTGGTGGCCCACTCGCTCAACTCGTCGGGTCAGGACCGGGGCGACTTCGGCTAGCAGCCGCCTGCTGGAAAACCCTTTCCGATCGCGATCCTCGTGGAGTGACGGCGCCGGTCCTCGGCGCCTCACCTTCGGGCCCCTCGCCGCAGCGTCGGGTGCGCGGGCACCTCGTCGGGCGCGGCAGCGACCCCGGGATCTTGTTCGGGGCGTCACCGAACGCCGGCGCTGCCGTCAGGAGCAACGCCGTGACGACCGCGCTCAGCGCGACGGCAACACGCTCCGCCGTCGCGCGCGCTCTCGGTCGTGCGGTGCGGATGCCAGGACCGGTGTGCACGAGACCCTCGTCGCGAAGTATCGGCTCATCCGGGCGCGAGACTTGAGCCGTGCTGGCAGCGTTCTCCGTGACCCCGCTGGGCGCGGGCGACTCGGTCGGTGACCTCGTCGCCGACGCGGTGCGGATCGTGCGCGAGAGCGGGCTCCCGAACGAAACCAACGCCATGTTCACCATCATCGAAGGCGAATGGGACGAGGTGATGGCCGTCGTCCACCGCTGCGTAGAGGCGGTGGCGACCCGAGCGCCAAGGGTAAGCGTTGTGATCAAGATCGACCACCGGCCCGGCGCCGAGGACGCGCTGCACACGAAGGTCGAGAAGATCGATCGCGCGCTGAGTGAGGATTGACGCATGCATTTCGTGCAGTACTACCTGGACTGCCTCTCCCAGGCGTCGTACCTCGTCGGTGACGAAGGCACGGGGCGCGCGGTGGTTGTCGACCCCCGGCGCGACGTTGAGATCTACCTGGACGACGCCGCCGCCCACCAGCTGCGCATCGAGCGCGTGATCGAGACGCACGTCCACGCCGACTTCCTCAGCGGGCACCTCGAGCTGGCGGCGAAGACGGGCGCCGCGATCTCCTATGGCGAAGGCGCCGATGTCGATTTCCCGGTGGAGCGAATCCGCGACGGCGAACGACTCCGCCTCGGTGAGGTCACGCTCGACGTGCTGGCGACACCGGGACACACGCCCGAATCGATCAGCGTCGTCGTGCGGGAACGACCGGACGACGAGGTGCCGTACGGCGTTCTCACCGGCGACACGATGTTCATCGGCGACGTGGGACGGCCCGATCTGCTGAGCGCATCCGGGGTCGCACCGGACGAGCTCGGACGCGACCTGTACCGGTCGCTGCACGAGAAGCTGCTGCCGCTACCGGACGCGACACGGGTGTTCCCCGCCCACGGCGCCGGATCGGCGTGCGGCAAGAACCTCTCCACCGAGACACAGTCGACGATCGGCGAGCAGCGCCGCACGAACTACGCGCTCCAGCCGATGAGCGAGTCCGAGTTCGTCGCGCTCGTCACGGAGGGTCAGCCGCTCCAACCCATGTACTTCTCGTTCGACGCGCAACGTAACCGGCAGGCGCACGCGCTCCTCGACGAGGCCGAGCTGCCGGCGCAGCTCACCCTGGACGAGGTGCTGGCGCGACGCGACGCCGGTGTCGCGGTACTCGATACCCGCGATCCGCTCGACTTCGCGGCCGGGCACCTGCGCGGGTCGGTCAACGTCGGCCTCCACGGGCGCTTCGCAGAGCTCGGGGGCGACGTGCTGTGCCCCGACCGGCGTCTCGTGCTCGTGAGTGAGCCGGGCACGGAGCTCGAAGCGAAGGTGCGTCTCGGTCGCGTGGGCTTCGACCGGGTCGACGGCGCGCTGTCCGACCCGCAGCGCGTGCTCCTCGAGCACCCCGAGTTCGTCGAGCCGAGCTCGCGTCTCACAGTGGCCGAGTTCGACGCGCGCCAGCGCGCGATTGATGCGGTCCAGGTCGTCGATGTGCGCAATCCCGGCGAGACCGCACTCGGCGTGATCGACGGTGCGATCACGATCCCCCTCCCCCGGCTCGATGACCGGTTGGGCGAGCTGGACCCGGCCCGTCCGACCGTCGTGTACTGCGCCAGCGGGTATCGCTCGTCGATCGCCGCCAGCGTGCTCGCAGCGGCCGGATTCGACGACGTATCCGACCTGCTCGGTGGGTACGAAGCCTGGAGAGCGCAGCGCCAGCACGGAGAGGAAACGAAGGCATGACACCGTCCGAGGTGGACCACATCGATCCCGTCGAGAGCAAGCAGCGGGTCGACGCCGGCGCCCTGCTGCTCGACGTGCGCAACCCCGACGAATGGGAAGCCGGGCACGTCGAAGGATCGACCTGGATTCCGATGAATCAGCTCGTCGATCGCCAAGGCGAGCTGCCGACCGACCGCGAGATCGTCGTCATCTGCAAGGTCGGCGGTCGCTCCGCCCGGGTCGCCGAGGCGTTGGTCGCCGCCGGCTACCACGCCGCCAACGTGGCCGGCGGCGCCGAGGCATGGCAGGAGGCCGGTCTGCCGATCGTCACGTCCGACGGGCAGCCGGGCACCGTCGCCTGAGGAACGCCGTGCCCCGCTACGTCGGCCAGCGGGTCCCCCAGATCGCGGTGGGCGGTCTGCTCGCCGACGACGTCTTCTTGGACGTGCGGGAGCCGGGCGAGTTCGCCGCCGGTCATGCGCCCGACGCGCTCTCGGTGCCGCTCGACGAGCTCGAAATGCACCGGTTCGCGTTGCCGATGAACCGGCGACTGGTCGCGATGTCGCGCACCGGGGAGCGCGGCGCCGACGCCACCGTCGAGTTGCGCGAGATGGGCTTCCAGGCCGTGAACTACGACGGCGGCTTGGAGGCGTGGGCGGCCGGGGGCGGCGCGATCGTGACCGACGACGGCGGTCCCGGCCGGCTGGCCTGACGAATGCGGCGCGCCGCCGTCGCGATCGCGATCGCGCTCGTCGCCGCCGTGGCGTGCTCCGACGGGAACGAGGGAACCAGGAACACGCGGCGGGATCGAGACCGCCCGGCGCCGGTGACCACCGTGGCCCGCACCCCGGCTGACGTCACAGTGCCGACGACTCCGGCCGCGGCGGCCTCGACGCTGGAACGCGTCGAGCGCGCGCTGCGGTCGCCGGCCACGCCGCCGGTCGAGCTCGCCCGCCTGGGCTGGGAGCAGCAGCACGCATACCGCGCGCTCGCCGCCCACCCCGACTGGCTACGGGAGGTGCTGGCGAAGCTGCCGGCCGAACTCGAGCCGATCGTGACCGCCAACGAACGCGCCGGGCGCGAGCTCCGGAGCCTGGGCGAGCCGCAGCCCCACCTTCCCGATTGGCGCATCGCCACTCCGCCGCCGGCCGACGTCCTGCGGTCGCACTACGCCGAGGCCGAAGCCGCGACCGGCATCCCGTGGGCGTACTTCGCAGCCATCCATCTCGTCGAGACGAAGCTGAGCCGCATCCGCGGGACGAGCAGCGCGGGCGCGCAGGGCCCGATGCAGTTCATCCCGGAGACGTGGGCGCGTTACGGGCAGGGCGACATCAACGACAACCGCGACGCGATCCTTGCTGCTGCGCGGTTACTGCAGGCCAACGGCGCGCCGGGTGACACCGCTCGGGCGTTGTACCGGTACAACAACAGCTTGCGGTACGTCGACGCGGTGCAGGCGTACGCGCAATTGATGCTCGCGGACGAGCGCGCCTTCCTCGGCTACTACCAATGGCAGGTGTACTACGCGACGACAGCGGGGACGTTCGTGTTGCCCGAGGGCTATCCCGATCAGCCGGCGCGCCGGGTCACCCCTCCGGGCGGCTGACCGGCTTCCACACGGTCTCGCCGCGCAGCTCGACGCGGCGCCCGCCCTGCTCGAGCGGCACGGTCCAAGCGCGCAGTACTGCCGTCTTGCCGGCTGCGAGCACGCTCCGAGGCGGCCGGTCGCGTTCGTACACACCGCGGAACTCGAGCCACGAATAGGCCGGCGTTCCTGCCACCACCGCCCAGTCGGGCGGCGCGCTCGGGTCGACGACAGAGGCCGCCACCGTGAGGTCCTGCCCCTCGGCCCGGGCATCATCGGCCCACGTGGGGCTGCGCCGGTTGACCTCGGCGCCGGTCGGGCCGAGGCGCAGGAACGGCTCGCCGTCTCGGCCCGTAACGACCACCGGTTCACTGCCCCGATTCACGAGGAACAGCGCCGGCACCCGCCCCGGCGCCAGCTGCACCTGCACGTCACGGAAGGGCCGGTCGGGGCCGCGCAGGCGCGTGGTCACCGCGCCCCGTACCGGTTCGTAGACGATGCGACCACGGGCGGTGACCGGCTGGCCGCCGAAGTCGAACGGTACGGACCAGCGCGCCAGCGTTTTGATCCGCCGGGCGCGGGACACGTCGGGCGGGACACCCTGCGGCGACGGGTGCAGGCGGTGCTCGAACCACCCCCATGCGGGTTCGGCCGCGACCTGCTCCCATCGGGGCGGCGCGCCGGGCTGGGCGTCGGCGGGGACGTCGGTGTCACCGTTCGGGCTGTTGGTCAGGTACCACCACGGCGACGCCCGGTTGGCGAGCACGCCCGCGGGGCCGATGCGCAGGAATGCCTCGCCGTTCCCGTCCAACACCGACAGCGTGGTCGGCGTCGGGTTGGAGACCACCAGCTGCGCGGTGACGCTCTGGGCGAGCTGCACGGTCACATCCGGATGTGCGGGCTCGACAGTGTCGAGGACCGGGTGCACGGAGGGGTCGCTGCCGTGGGCGGCGGCGGGGACGGCGGGAACGACGACCGCGCCCGCGGCGACGACAAGGACTGCGAAGATGGCGACGGCGAAAGGCCCGGCGGCCGCCGCCGGCCGGTGGGGGGTCCTCCGGCGAGGGCTAGCGGCCGCCGGAGCCACCGAGAGCCGGATCGGAGGTCACCCGGCGAGCGTGGTCTGGTGGCCGACGGACGGCACCATCTGGTCCCCGACCTTCTGGTTCAGGAACAACAGGTATGGACCGGGCGGCGCGACCTCGGGCCGCGGTGGCGCCTTGACCCACACCGCGCCGTTGCTGCGCCGGACGACCGGCAGCTTGACGGCGCGCTGGTCGCCGTCGACCAAGTGCGTGATGGCGGAGTTGCGCATGAGCACGACGCTGTCGAGTGACGCGGCGTCGGGGGTCGCGATCCTGATCGTCGAGCCGTAGCCGAGGGTGTCAGGCGCGGCACCGATCGTCGGCCGGTGCCCGGCGAAGAGGTACGGCGGCTCGTAGATCTCGAAGGTGGGATCGCGATCGGGGTTCGGGTTGGCGCCCGGCACCGCGATGTTCGACAGGTACGCGGTCGAGATCGGCGCGTGGCCGCCGACGAGCACGCGCCCGTCGGGGAGCAGCATCCCGGTGTTGTGGTACGTGCGCGGTCGGGCAGCGGTCGCGACGGGCGACCACGTCTTCGTCTCAGGGTCGTACAGCTCGGCTTGCTTCACCGGGCGGCCCAGGCTCGGCGCCTGCACCTCGTCGATGTCGGCACCGGAGAACGCCATCACCTCGCCGGTGGGAAGCAGCACGCCGCTCGGGTACCAGCGGGCGGTGCCCAGCGGCCCCGTCGACTCGCTCGCCAGGGTCTCGCTCCCGTTGGCCCCGATCGTGACCGTGTCGATGCGGCTGAGGTTCGTGCCGAGCGGGGTCCCCGGTGATGGCGCCACCGCGCTCGGCGTGCCGCCGGCGGTGAGGAACGACGCCTTGGTGTAGTCGCCGCTCGCGTCGGGCTCGAGCGGCAGCATCATCGAGAACGTCGAGCCGCGGAAACCGAAGCCGACGTCGGGACTGCCGGCGGTAAGGCCGGGGATGCCGAGGTCCGACCACCGGTTGGCGGCGGGGTCGAACGTGGCGGCGAGATTCCAGAACGCCTCGTCGTACGCCTGGCCGAATGGGTTGAACGACTGGCCGGCGACGTCGTAGTACACGTGGCCGTTGGGCAGCAGGTGCAGGCGTGGGAACAACGGGAGGGAACGGTTGGCGCTCTCCGGCAGCAACGTCCACTCCCCGGTGGCGGGATCGTAGAGCTCGAGCTGCTTCACGTTGGTGCCCGAGTCGAACGGACGGTCCGGGTACAGCGGCTTCAGCAGCTTGCTGACGCCGCTGGCGACGAGGATCTTGCCGTCGGGCAGCGTGACGAGCGACGGGTACCAACGCCCGTAGTGCATCGATCCCGACTGGGTCCACTGGTCGGTGGTCGGGTCGTAGATGCGAGCGTTGCGCAGGCCCTCGAGCTCGACGATGCCGAAGTCGGTGCCGGGGATGGCCGGGTCGCGGTAGTAGTCGGTGCCGCCGACGGCCATGATCCGCCCGTCGGCGAGCTGCACCTGATCGGCGCAGAACAAGTCGCCGTCGTTGGCGGTGGTGTCGCCGTTCCCGCCCGGGAGCGGCAAGGGGAGCGACGGGATCGGCAGCGGATTCGACTGGTTGCCGTCGGGGTTGGCGCCGCCGTCGGCGGGGTCGGGCGTGTCGAACACCGGTTGCGGACCGGACAGGTCGATCGTGCGACTGCGGTCGTTGCGCGCCTGCTTGGCGAACTCGAGCACGATGCTGAGCTGGATGTTCTCGGTGCCCTCGAGCGCGTCCCAGTACAGGACCTTGCCGTTGTTGAGCGCGACCACCGTGGCGCCGGCGGGCTTGCAGAGCTCGCGGCCGTCGGCGTCAGTGCGACACGCTTCCGCCCCTTCGCCCGGACGCGTGTCCTCGAAGGGCGGGAGGAACCGGCCCACCCGGGCCGGGTCCGGCGAGCCCTGCGCCCCGGCGCCGGTCAGCGAGAACGAGCCGCCGAGGAGGGCGATGGCGACGACCAGCACGGCGACGCTCACACGACGACGCATGTTCCCCCCTTTGGGCCCATGTCCCCCGTGGGACCCGAGCGCCGAAAGTCTTACATGTCCGGGATGGCCGTGTCTTGGTCGTCTGGGCGGTTGGGGCGCCAAGCCATCCCTAGGGCGCGACGTCGGTCGGAGCTCCGCCCTCATCGGCAGCTTGCTCAGACATGCGGTCACTTGGCCCCACGGCCTGCGGCTGTGGGCCCAAGTTCCCGAACTCGCCGCTCGCCGATGGCCCGGCGTCGGGCCCGCGTGACACCTCGCTTCGGGAAGTGAGCCAGGCGCCGACGATCACGAGCGCGGCGCCGAGCACCGAGATGGCGGCAACGTGCTCGTCACGGACGAGGACCCCGAGCACGATCGCCACCACGGGCGTGAAGTAGATGGCGACGGCGCCGCGCGACGCGCCCGCCCGGCCGAGCAGGAGCGCGAACGCGACGTACGCCCATCCGGTCCCGAGCAGGCCCAGCGGCAGCATGGCGGCGACGGGCCGAGCGTCGAGCTCGGAGCCGGGGATCCCGGCGACGCCGGCCGGGATGACGAGCACCAGCGCGACAACGAGGGCGCGCATCAGCACGGGCAGCGCTCCGTAGCGCTGCTGGAGCGGTACCGCCACGTTCGCGCCGACGCCGTAGCAGAACACGGCCACGAGCACGAGCGCCACGCCGAGCGCGGTGGTGCCGGCGGTTCGCACCTCCGGCCACGCGATCAGCACCACCCCGCCAAAGCCGACGAGGAGTCCGGCGATCTGCGCACGGCCGGGCACGGAGCGCACGAGGACGAACGCCACGAACGCGGACGTGAGCGGCACAGCCCCGTTGAGCATCCCGGCCAGGGACGAGTCGATCCATTGCTGAGCGACGGGGAACAGCGTGAGCGGCACCGCCATCCACACGATTGCGAGCAGCACGACGCGCGGCCAGTCGGCGCGGGCGATCCTCGTGCGGCGGGCGCGGGACACGAGCGCGAGCGCGAGGGCGCCGAGCGCGACGCGGCAGAGCGTGACGACGGTTGGCCGCAACGCTTCAAGCCCGACTTCGATCCACAGGAAGGACGACCCCCAGATCGACGCGCACGCCGCGAGCAAGCCCCATTCGACGGGGCCGAAGGCCTCGGGGCGGCTCCCGGGCGCGGTCTGGAGGAGCGGCGAGCGGCCGATGGCCGCAGTATTGCCCGGACTGCGGCGCCTCCCCGGGGTGGATTTCCGCACATTTGGCGCGTCGCGACGTGGGGCTGAGCCAGACTCGGAGCATGCAGGCGGCCGCGATCCTGGTGCTGTCCTTCGTGGCGGGGGCCATCCCCTTCACGTACGTTGCGGGCCGGCGGGCGCGCGGCGTCGACCTTCGCCGTGTGGGCACCGGCACCGTCTCGGGCACGTCCCTGTACCGGGTGGCCGGGTTCTGGCCGATGGCGGCGGCGGGCATCCTCGACGTGGCCAAGGGCGCGGCGGGGCCGGCGCTGGCGGTGGCGGCGGGTCACCCGGCGGTGGCGGCCGTGGCCGGAGGCGTCGCGGTGGCGGGTCACAACTGGTCGCCGTTCCTCCGCGGCGCCGGTGGGCGGGGCATCTCCCCCGCCCTGGGCGCGCTGCTCGTCGTGGCGTGGCCGGGGACCGTCCTCCTGCTCGTCGGCATGATCCTCGGGAAGGTGTTCGGCGAGACCGCAGTCGGTGCGCTGGTGGCCGAGATCGCGCTGACGCCGGTGCTGGCGGTGACACACGGCGAGGTCGGCGCGCTCGCCGGCATCGCGATCGCGATCCCGATGCTGGTGAAGCGCGTTGTCGGAAACGCGCCCGCACAGCCGCCGCGCGCGCGGACCTACCGCAATCGCATCCTGTACGACCGTGACGAGCGCGTAGTCTCCCAGGCGCCGTGAGCGTCGGGACGCTCGTCCGCCGTCAGAGCTACCGCGACCTGCTCGTCGGGCAGGCCGTCTCCGCGCTCGGCGACTGGATGGGCACGGTCGCGTTCATGGCGCTGACCCTCGCGATCACCGGGTCGCCCGCCGCCGTGGGCGGGATCCTCGCGCTGCGGCTCATTCCCGCCGCCATCGGCGGTCCGCTCGCAGCGAGAGCCGCACGCCGGTGGGACCGCCGCCGCACGATGCTCACCATGGACGCCACCCGCGCCGTCATGATCGCGCTCGTGCCGCTCGTCCGCGGCTTGTGGTGGATCTACCTGTGGGCGTTCCTCGTCGAGGTGGCGAGTCTCGTGTTCTTGCCCGCGCGTGACGCGTCGATTCCGGACGTCGTCGACCGCGACGAGCTCCCCCTCGCCAATGGGCTGATCCTCGGATCGTCGTACGGGAGCATCCCATTGGGCGCGGCGGCGTTCGGCGCCGTCGCCGCGATACCAGGCAGCGATCTCGGCGGCCGGACGCATGCGCTGGTGTTCTGGATCGACGCGCTGACGTTCCTGGTGTCGTTTGCGTGCATCGCCCGCGCCACCCAGCTCGCCGGAGCCGGCGCGCCCGACGTCCCTGCCGAGAACGCCGGCTTCCGCCAGGCGTTCAAGATCCCGCTGGTGCGGGCGGTGATGCCGGCGGCGGCGGCGGTCGCGCTGGGGCTCGGGGCGCTGTTCTCACTCGGGATCGTCTTCGTGCGCGAGGTCCTCGGCGCCAGCGACGCCGAGTTCGGCTGGCTCATCGCGCTGTTCGGCGCCGGGGCGGTGATCGGCATCGCCGTGCTCCAGCGCACGTCGGGCGGCGATCCGATCCAGCGCACCGCGTACGGGACGCTCGTGATCGGGCTCGTCGTCGCGGTGTTCAGCCTGTCCCCCGGCTTGTGGGCGGCGTACCTCGGCGCGGTCGGCTTCGGCGCCGCCGCCGCCTACACGCTGGCGGCCGGGATGGGCGCGCTGCAGTCGCAGCTCGAGGGGCACGACCGCATCCTCGCCTTCGCCGCGTTCCACGTCGTGATCCGGGTTGCGCTGAGCCTGGCGGCGATCGGCGCCGGCCTCGCCGGCGCCGCGCTCGGCGCGGTGACGTGGCCGGTGATCGGCCGGCTCGAGCCGTCCCGAGTCGTGTTGCTGTGCTCCGGTTTGCTGGTCGTGGCGAGCGCGGCGGCAGTGCGCGAGCGGCGGCGGGCGCTGTGACCGTCGCCATCGTCACCGACAGCGCGGCGGCGCTGCCGGTCGAGCTCGTCGAGCGGCATCGGATCACCGTGGTGCCGATGTGGCTTACGATCGGCGGCGAGTCGGTACGCGAAGGCGAGCGACCGCTGAGCGAGCTGCTCGGCGACGAGCGTGTCTCGACGTCAGGGCCCGCGCCGGGCGAGTTCGAAGAGGCGATCGTTTCGCGTCTCGGCGACGACGGCGTGCTCGTCCTTACGATCGCCGCCAGCATGAGCAGTACGCACGAGGCGGCGACGGTTGCCGCAGGTCAGCTCGGCGACCGCGTGCGCGTGGTCGACACCGCGACGGCGGCGGGCGCGGAGGCGCTGGTCGTGCTGGCGGCGACAGGCGCGGCCGAGCGGGGGGCGTCGCTCGACGAAGTGGAGGCGGAGGCAAAAGACGTCGTCGAACGCGTGCAGCTCGTCGCGGCCGTTCCGAGCCTGGACCACCTCGTGCGCAGCGGACGCGTCCCCGGCATCGCCGGCTGGGCCGGACGGCGCCTGCGCATCAACCCGCTGTTCGAGTTCCGTGGCGGCAAGGTGCACCGGCTCCGCCCTGCGCTCAGTGCAGAGGCCGCCACCGATCGCATGGTCGGCCGGCTGCTGCGCTCGCGCGAGCCGAACACCCGGTTGCACGTCGCGGCGTTGCACGCGCTGGCCCCCGAGGCCGCCGAGGGTGTGCTCGAGCGTGTCGAAGCCGAGGTGGCACCGGCGACGAAGTTCGTCGGCGAGTTCGGCTCGGTGATGGTCGTCCACACCGGCCCCGGCCTCTACGGCCTGGCGTGGTGGTGGGAGCCGGACGGCCGCGACGACTCGATGCGTCCCTAGGGGGACTCTTTGGGTCCCAGCGGACGCATCGAGGGGGCGAGCGCCCAGTCGACGGCGTCGCGGATGGCGGTGACCGACTGGGGGGCAAAGGCGTGGCCCATCGCCGGCACGATCTGGAGGCGGCGGGGGTCGCCGGCCACCTCGTAGAGCTCGGCGGCGTCGGACGCGGGCACGAACCGGTCGGCGGCGCCGTGCAGGATCGCCAGCGGCGCGTTCACCTTCGGGACCAGCGCGATCGGCGGCTCGGGGTTGGTCCAGCGCGGGGCGACCTGCACGCCCATCCAGCGTGACGCCACCGCCCGGCCGACGCGGGTGCGGGTGAGACCGGCCGCGAGCACGCCGTGCATGTTGCGCGGGAGCCGCCACTGCGCGGGACAGCTGACCGACACGACGCCGACGAGCCCGTCGGTATGCGCCGCGTACCGCAAGGCGGCGATCGCGCCCATCGAGGCGCCGACGAGCACGACGTGCTCGGTGCGCTCGCGCGCGGCGTCGACGGCCGCCGCCACGTCATGGCGCTCGAGGTCACCGAGCGTCGAATGCCCCTCCGACGTGCCGTGGCCCCGCGCGTCATAGCACACGACGTCGGCGCCGTCGGTGTGCAGGGCTTCGGCGACCTCGCACACGTCAGGGTCGTTGGCCGACGCCGAGAAGCCGTGCACGAGGACGACGGCCGCGCGCGGCTCGTCGGCGCGCAGCCATCGACGCCCGGTGAGGACGACATCGTCGGTGGTCGTGAACAGCGGTCGGGGCACGGTCCTGCCACAGTGCCACAAGTCCGTCGCGCCCTGGGATCGGGGCCAGGCCGCTCGCACGACCCGGCAGTAGCCTCGGGCCGATGGCCAAACCGGTCCAGGTTCCGGCGTTCGACCGGGCCGAGGCGCTCGCACAGCTGGCGACCGAGCAGTTCGACGTGCTGGTCGTCGGCGGTGGGATCACGGGCGCCGGCGTCGCGCTCGACGCCGCCTCCCGGGGATTGCGCACGGCGCTGGTCGAGCGGGACGACTTCGCGTCGGGCACGTCGTCGAAAAGCTCGAAGCTCGTGCACGGTGGCCTCCGCTACCTCCAACAACGAGAGGTCGGTCTCGTGTACGAGGGTTTGGCCGAGCGGCAGGTGGCGCTGCGCAACGCCCCGCACCTCGTGCGGATCCTCCCCTTCCTCATTCCGGTGCTCACCAAGGACGGCGTCATCAGCCGGCGCCTCGCCCGGGCCCTGGGCGGCGCCCTGTGGATGTACGACCTCACCGGCGGGTGGCGCATCGGCAAGCGTCACAGGCGCGTTTCGGCGGACCAGGCGGTCGCGCACATGCAGACGCTGCGCGCCGACCGCGTCGCCGGCGGCTACCTCTACTACGACGCGAACACCGATGACGCCCGTCTGACGCTTGCGCTCTGCCGGACGGCGGCGGCGCACGGCGCGGTCGTCGCGAACTATGCCGGCGTCACGTCGCTGCGCAAGGACGGCGACGGGCGAGTGCGGGGGGCACGAGTGCAGGCCGACGGCGACGAGGTCGAGGTACGGGCCGACGTCGTCGTGAACGCGGCCGGTGTCTGGACCGACGACGTGCGCGCCCTCGACGAGCCGACGCACCCGCAGTCGATCCGGCCGGCGAAGGGCATCCACATCACCGTGCCATGGAGCAAGGTGCGCAACGACATCGCCGTCGTCGTCCCCGTGGCCAAGGACCGGCGTTCGGTGTTCGTCGTGCCCTGGGGCGACCTCACGTACGTCGGCACGACCGATACCGACTACGACGGCCCGCTCGACGACCCCGAGTGCACGCCGGACGACATCGCCTATCTCCTGCGGGCGCTGAACGCCGTGATCGCCGAGCCGATCGGCGAGGGCGACGTGCTCGGCACGTGGGCAGGCCTGCGGCCGCTGCTGCGCACCGCCGCCAACAACCGCACCGCCGATCTGTCACGCCGGCACGCGGTGCGTCGATCGAACAGCGGCCTGGTGACGGTCACGGGCGGGAAGCTCACCACGTACCGGCGGATGGCAGCCGACACGGTCAACGAAGTCGACGCCCTCCTCGGGAAGCGGCGGCGCTGCCGCACGAAGCGGTTGAAGCTGCTCGGAGCCCAGGGCTACGAGGCGCCGCCCGACACCAACGAGCCGAGCCGCCACGAGCACCTCGCGGGTCGTTACGGCACCGAAGCGGCACTGGTCGAGGCGCTGATCGACGAGGACGCCGCGCTAGGAGAACCGCTCGTTCCGGGCCTCCCGTACCTCAAAGCCGAGGCCGTGCATGCGGTGCGTCGGGAGATGGCCCGCACGCTCGACGACGTGCTGACGCGGCGCACGCGCTCGCGGCTACTCGCCCGTGACGACTCGGCCGCCGCCGCCGCCGACGTCGCCACGCTCATCGCACGCGATCTGGGCTGGGACGACGCCGAGCGCGCCCGGCAGGTCAAGGAGTACCGGGCGGCGGTGGCGGCCGAACGCGACGCCGCCGAACTGCCCGAGACCGCGCTGGCTTCATCGTTGGGCACGTAGCGGCGCGATGGGCGCGGCCGGGCAGCCGACGCCACCGATCGCGTTCGGTGGGCCCGCGACCGAGGTGCACGCGCACCTGGCCGCCCTTTCCGTACCGGTCGGTGACGACGTGCTGGCGCGGCTGCGCTCGGCGTGCCCCGACGTGACCGTCGACGCCGAGACCGTGGCCGAAGCAAGCCGCGACTGGTGGCCGCTGGCGATGATCTGGGCGCTCGACGGCGAGGTGGCGGCGCGGGCGGCGGCGGTGGCGCGGCCGGCGTCGGCGGGCGAGGTGGCGGAGGTCCTGCGCGTATGCAACGACGCGCGCGTCCCCGTGACGGCGGCGGCCGGGCGCAGCGGCGTCTGCGGCGCCAGCGTGCCGCTGCACGGCGGGTTGGTGCTGGATCTGTGCGGGCTCGCCGGCATCGTCGATGTGGACGACGAGTCGCTCGTCCTCGACGTCCTGCCGGGGACGTTCGGCACGTGGCTCGAGGACGCCTTGCGCGCCGAGCACGGCGCGACGCTCGGGCACTGGCCGCAGTCCATCGACCTGTCGACGGTGGGCGGATGGCTCGCGTGTCGGGGCGCGGGGCAGTACTCGACCCGCTACGGGAAGATCGAGGACATGGTCGTCGGTCTCGACGTCGCGCTCGCCGACGGGCGCATCGTTCATACGGGTGGAGCGCCGCGTGCCGCGGTCGGGCCCGATCTCACGCAGCTGTTCGTCGGCAGCGAGGGGACGCTCGGCGTGATCACGGGCGCGCGGCTGCGCCTACATCCCGCGCCGCCCGTCGAGCAGCGCGCCGCGTTCGCATTCCCGTCTTTCGAGGACGGCATGGAGGCCTGCCGGAGCGTGCTGCATCGCGGCGCGACCCCGGCCGTCCTGCGCCTCTACGACGCGACGGAGGCCGACCGGAGCTACCAGACCGGCGACCGCCACGTGCTGCTCGCCCTGGACGAAGGCGACCGCGAGCTCGTCGAAGGCGTGATGAACGTCGTGCTCGAGGAGTGCGTCGACGCCGGCGCCGAGATCCTCGACAACGAGCTCGTCGGCCGGTGGCTCGAGCACCGCAACGACGTCGCTGCCCTCGAGGCGTTGATCTCGCGCGGCTACGTCGTCGACACGATGGAGGTCGCGGCCCGGTGGCGGGACCTGCCGGCGATGTACGCCGAGGCCACACAGGCGATCCAGGCGGTAGGCGGAACCCTGGTGGCCTCGGCGCACCTGTCTCACTCCTACCCCGACGGGGCCTGTCTCTATTTCACCTTCGCCGGCCAAATCGAGCCCGACCGCCGCGAGGCCTACTACCGGGCGGCCTGGGACGCGGGGACGCGGCCGGTGCTGGCCGCCGGCGGCGCCCTCAGCCACCACCACGGCGTGGGCCTGAACCGGGCCCGCTTCGTGCGCGAGGCGCTCGGCGAGGCGTTCGACGTGCTGGCGGCCGTGAAGGCCGCCCTCGACCCCCACGGGATCCTGAACCCCGGCAAGCTCGGCCTCCCCGACCCGTTCGGCGAGGTGGGGTGGCCGTGACCATCCTCGTCGTCGACGTGGGGACGTCGTCGGTGCGGGCGGCGGTTGTCGACGGCGACGCCCGCGTCGCACACGAGGAGACGCGGCCGCTGCTCCCGGCGTCGCCGGCGCCGGGCCTGGTCGAGTTCGACCCGGCGCAGCTGGCCACCACCGCGCTCGAGGCCGCGCGCGCCACGCTCGACGCCGCCGGGCCCGTCGACGCGATCGGGATCGCCAACCAGCGGTGCTCGACGGTCGTTTGGGACCGCGCCACGGGCGAACCGGTCGGGCCGGGGCTCGGCTGGCAGGACCTGCGCACCGTCGGCCGCTGCCTCGAGCTCCGGGGCGAGGGCCTTCGAGTCGCGCCCAACGCGTCGGCGACCAAGCTCGAGTGGATGCTCGACCAGGCCGACCCGCAGCGGCAGCGCGACCTGTGCTTCGGCACCGTCGACGCGTGGGTGGCGTGGACGCTGTCCGGCGGCGCCCTCCACGTGACCGACGCGACGAACGCCGGCGTCACCGGGCTGCTGACCTTCGACGCGCTGGCGTGGTCGGAAGAGACGCTCGACACGCTACGCGTGCGCGCGTCGATGCTCCCCCGCATCGTCGACTCGTCGGGAGTCGTGGGCGAGGCGACGGCGCTGCCAGGCGCGCCGCCGATCGCCGGGATCGCCGGCGATCAGCAGGCGTCACTGCTCGGGCAGGGCGGTGTCCATTGCGGCGACGCCAAGATCACGTTCGGCACGGGCGGGATGCTCGACCTCGTGCTCGGAGAGATCCGGCCGGAGTTCGCGACCCGCGGACCGGGCGGCACGTTCCCGATCGTGTGCCGCCGCGTCGGCGGCGTCGTCACGTGGGGCGTCGAGGCGATCATGCTGGCGGCGGGCACGAACGTCGAATGGCTGCGCGACGACCTCGGCGTGCTGGCGAGCGCGGCCGAGAGCCACGAGGTCGCGTCGCAGTGCGACGACACCGACGACGTGTGGTACGTGCCCGCGCTGCTCGGCGTCGGCACGCCGGCGTGGGACTACGGCGCCCGCGGCACCGTGCTCGGGCTCACCCGCGGCACTGGCCGTCCACAGCTCGTGCGGGCCGTGCTCGAGGGCGTCGCGCACCGCGGCGCCGACCTCGTCGAGGCGGCGGAAGGCGACTCGGGCGTCGCCGTCCCCCGGCTACGCGTCGACGGGGGCATGAGCGCGAACGCCACGTTCGTGCAGGCGCTCGCCGACGCGTGTCAGCGCATGGTCGAGGTCTCGCCCGTGCTCGAGGCGACCACGCTCGGCGCCGCGTTCCTCGCCGGGCTCGCGGTCGGCACGTGGCGTGACGAAGCCGACCTGGCCGCGACGTGGTCGCCCCGCCAGCGCGTCGAGCCGCAGCGCAAGCTCGACCGCGACCGCTGGCGCGAAGCGTGCCGCCGTGCCGCCCGCTGGATCCCCGATCTCAGCGCGGTCGACTTCTGAGGCGGACCCGACAACACTGGCGCGCATGACACAGCAACTCGCAACGCTGCTCGAGCAGCTCCTCGGTTCCGATCTGCCGATCGCGATCGAGGCGTACGACGACAGCCGGCTCGGCCCGGCGGACGCTCCCGCCACACTGCTCATCCGCTCGCCCGCCGCGCTGCGCCGCATCGTCCAGGCGCCGGGCGAGCTCGGCTTCGGGCGGGCGTACGTCGCCGGCGACCTCGACCTGGAGGGCGACATCTTCGCCGCCCTCGAGCTGCGGGACCACCTGCCCGACGTGAAGCTGCGCCCCGCGCAATGGATGGCGGCGCTGCGGCTCGTGGGCCCGGGCGCGCTGAAGCCGGTGCCGAAGCCGCCCGAGGAGGCCCGGCTCCACGGCCGGCGCCACTCGAAGCAGCGAGACGCCGCCGCCGTCTCGCACCACTACGACGTCTCGAACGACTTCTACCGCCGCGTGCTCGGTCCGTCGATGACGTACTCGTGCGCGGTGTGGACCGATCCCGGCATCACGCTCGAGGAGGCGCAAGCCAACAAGCACGAGCTCATCTGCCGGAAGCTCGGACTCGAGCCCGGCATGCGGCTGCTCGACATCGGCTGCGGCTGGGGCGGCATGCTGCTCCACGCCGCCGAGCACCACGGCGTGCAGGCTGTCGGCGTCACGCTGTCGAAGCGCCAGGCCGAGCTGGCCGAGAAGCGGGCCGCCGAAGCGGGGCTCGCGGGCAAGGTCGAGGTGCGCTACCAGGACTACCGCGACGTGCACGACGGCCCGTACGACGCGATCAGCTCGATCGGCATGTTCGAGCACGTGGGCCTGAAGCAGCTCGCGGTGTACTTCGAGCGTTGCTTCGAGCTGCTTCCGCCCGGTGGCCGGCTGCTCAACCACGCCATCAGCCGTCCGCCCGGCGTCACGGGCTCGACCGCCGACGGCCGGGCGCGGTTCGCGCGCCGCAGCTTCATCGACCGGTACGTGTTCCCCGACGGCGAGCTGCACGAGGTCGGCAGCGTCGTGTCGGCGATCCAGCGCGCCGGCTTCGAAGCGCGACACATGGAGAGCATCCGCGAGCACTACGCGCTCACACTCCGAGCATGGGTCGCCAACCTCGAGGCGAACTGGGACGAGTGCGTGGCCGACGCCGGCGTGGCCCGGGCGCGGATCTGGCGGCTCTACATGGCCGCGTCGGCGCTGCAGTTCGAGGCCAACCGCACCCAGGTGCACCAGGTTCTCGCGACGAAGACCGACCGCGGGCGCAGCGGTCTCCCCCTCCGCCCCCGCTTCGAGTAGCGAGCTAATTGGCCGGAAAGCGCGCCCGCAGCCAGTCGAGGACCTGCTCGGCGGCCTGCTTGCCCTCCGGAGTGAGCGCGCCCGACGTTTCCTGATCAAAGTCGTGACCGGCGCCGGCCACGGGGATCAGCGTCACATCCTTGCCGGCGGCCTGGAGGGCATCACGAAACGCGATGCCCGACGCGACGAACTCCTCGTTGTCGCCGCCCGCTTGGACCAGCAGGGCAGGACCGGCGGCGCCGGCGGCTTGGGCGATCGAGTTCGCTTTGGCGTAACGCTCCTGCACCTGTGGGTCGGAGCTATCGGGAGGACCGCTGTAGTACTTCGTCGGGTCCTCCTGGCCGCCGCCGTCGTAGCGACCGTAGAAGCCGATGAAGGCAGCGGGCGCATCGTCGACGTTCGGGTGATGCGCGGGCCCGTCGAAGAAGGCGTCGTTCGGGGTGACGTCGGCCTGCGCGCCGAGGGCGGCGCCGGTCGAGAAGCCCTGCACAACGATGCGGTCGGGATTGACGCCCAGCGCGTCAGCGCGTTCACGCACGTACTGCACGGCGGCCTTCACGTCGGTCTGTGGCTTCGGGTACACCGGCGAGGGCGTCGTTGGCTTCTCAACGAGGTAGTCGATCGCGAAGGTCGGGTAGCCGTTCCGGGCATAGAAGTCGGCCCAGCCGCGCATCTGCTTTCGGGTGCCCTCGCCGTGCACGAGCACGACGATCGTGTCCGAGTGCTGTCGCGGGAACACGAGGTTCCCTTGCCGCTTCGGCGCGCCTGGCGGTGAGTACACGACCGTCCGGCGCGTGGCCTTGCCCGGCTTGGTCGTGCTCGTCGTCGGCTTCGTCGTACTCGTGAGCGGCTCGGTGGTGGTCGTGCTGGCCGGCGCGTTCGTGACGGTGGGCGGCGGCGTCGTGCTCGCCGGGGCCGCGGTCACCGTCGGGGCTGTCGTGCTCGCCGGTGGCGCAGTACCCGCCGTCCCGCCCGGCACGGTGATCGCCGGAGGCGTGGCGGTGGTCGGGCCCGCGGGCGGGAGCGGCGGCACCGGGATCGTCTGGGGCGCGACCGTCGTCACCGTGGTAGCGGGCGTGGTCGTCGTGGTGGTCGTCGGGCCCCGGCGGCGATCGGAGCGCTCGGACGATTCCGACCCGCAGGCCGCGAACACGGCCGCGCCGGCGACGGCGAGCGCGGTGCACGCGGCCGCGACGAACGCGAATCTCCGTGAGGTCACGGGGGGAAGTGTGCCCTACCGGGTGTGAGATGAGACGGCGGGTTGGATCAGGAGCGTGTTACGTGAAGTGCTCCTCCAGCCAGCTGAGCACCCGTTGCCCCGAGAGCCGTCCCACCGATGTGAGCTTGCCGTTCTTGATGTCGAAGCCGTGGTTGCCGCCCGGCACGACTTCGAGGTCGGCGTCGTGGCCGGCCGCCCGTAGGGCTTCCGTGAACCCGGTCGACTGGGTGAGGGGCATCGGGTCGATGTCACCGTGGAACAGCAGCACCGGTTGGGTGGCGGTGGCGGCGCGGGCGTCGCTGTTGGCGGCCTCCCAGCGGGCGCGCACCTCCGGTTCCCTGCTGCCGCCGCGGCCGCCGTAGTAGCGGTCGGGCTGGAACTGGAACCCGCTGTAGTACCCGTAGAACCCGATGAGGCCGGCGATGCGATCGGTCGGGCTCGGCCAGCGCGTTGGCCCGGCGAGGGCGGGCTCGTCCGGCCCCACGAGCAGCTGCCCGCCGATGCGGGCGCCGGCCGAGAAGCCGTGCACCACGATGCGCTGCGGGTCGATGAGGAGCTCGTCGGCGTGGCGGCGCAGGTACTGCACCGCGGCCTTCACGTCGGACTCGGGCTGCGGGTACACGGGCGCGGGCGTGTCGTCGTTGAAGATGAAGTAGTCGGTCGCCAGCGTGACGTACCCCGAGCGGGCGTAGAACTCCTGCCACGCGCGCACCTCGCCGCGGTCGCCACGAAAGCCGCCGCCGCCGTGCACGAGGACGATGGCGGTGCGCTGGTGCAGCGCAGGGATGCGCAGGTCGCCGAGCACCTCGCGCGTCTGCGGGGGTGAGACCACAACGGTGCGACGCCCCGGGGCACCGAGGCCCGTGGTGGCCCGCTCGACGCCGGCCCGCCGTCCCTCCTCGCCGGCGTCATCGGCGTCGTGCGACTCGCTGCTGCACGCGTTGAACGTCAGCAACGCGCACGCCAGCAGGAGCGTCAGACGCCTCACGCGTCGGCGAACTTAGGTCCGGGACGCCTCGCTCGCCTCGGCAGCCTCGACCGCGTCGCCCACGTTGATCGTGCCGCCCTCGAGGATCTCGGCCCGCAGCCCGGCCCGGTGCACGAGCGCCCGCCGCACTCCGGAACGGGTGAGCCCCTCGAGGTGCGTGCAGGGCTCGGCGAGCTTGAAGCCGCGCAGCACGACGTCGCCGACCCGGAACGTGCGGCCGACGAGGTGATTGAGGGGAACGCCTTCGGTCACGACGTTGCGGCGCGCCTCGTGCTCCTCGAGCTCGACCTCGTACTCGCGGCGGGCGGCGGCGACCGCCTCGCGCTCGATCAGCGTGATGGCACGCCTGCCGTTGTCGTCGGACCGGGTGTACTTGCCGTCGCCGGCGGCGTAACGGTCGCCGTCGAGCCCGACGCCGGCGATCGCCCGGACGCCGTCGCGCGATTCCATCGGCGCGCCCTCCTCGGGCGCCGTATAGATCGCGACGACCCGGCCTCGGAACATGCGGTCAGTCTCGCATGCGGTGCGTGCAAGCCCTTAGTCGTTTCCGAGCCTCCTACTTGCTCACCGGCAAACCGACCTGCAGCCATTCGCACCAGCCCGTGCCCGTGCCACGGCTGGTCGTGTAGGAACACAGCGCGCGTGGGAACCGCGAGGTGCGTCCATCCGGTGCGACGAGCGGCACCGGCGCCGGCGCCAGCACCTCGACGTCGACCTCGAGCTCGTGGTCGATCACATATCGGGCCGCAGTCGGCACGTCGTCGGCGCCGAGGTGCGTCTCGAGCATGAGATGCCCGACGGGCCGGCACTCGTCCACCTCCCAGACGTAGCCCCAGGCGGTGTCGAGCTCGTCGGCCTTGACGACGTTGGCCGCGAAGTCGTCGCCGATCTGGAACGACGTCCAGTGCCAGCCCCACACCCACCAGTCGCGGTCACCCCACGAGTGGTCCCGTTCGCCGCGGCCCTCGAAGGCGATGCGCTCCCGGCCGACGAGCAGCTCGCCGTGCACGATGCCGGCGTGCTCGTAGTGCGCGCCCGGGTGCCCGTCCGGGTACGGGTAGTCGTACACGGGGGTATACGCCTCCCATTCGAGGTCGAGCCCGACGGGGAGACGCTCGCCGATCTCGCCCCGGTACGCGTCGCCGGGCCTGTCGAGCCGAACGCCGAACGCCTCGAGGCCGAGGCCCCAGTGCTCCATCGGCGTCTCGCACACACACTCGGCCCACAGGCCGTCCGCCCTGACCTCAAGCGCGTCGCCGCGCGGCAATGGCACCTCGTGGTCGCGTACGACGACGAAACCGAACTCGGGCGACACCAGGTAGGCCCAGTACCACGCGACCTGCTGGTTCGGGTACAGCCCGAGCCGCACGTACCCGCCGGTGCCGTCGGCGCGCGAGAAGTCGAAGTACCACGACTCGTTCCAGTACAGGCCGTCGTCGGGCTCGTGGCGGCCCTCATCGGTCGGGGTGCTCTTGATCACGGGGACCCTCCCGTCTCGGGGACCGGCGTGTAGTACGGGATCGAGTCGTCGGTCTCGACGTCGGGCATGCGCTCGAGCGTCGCCAGCCCCTCGTACACGTCGAGGCTGTCGCGAGGCACGGTCCAGTCGAGCCGGTCGTCGACGCCCGCCGTCTCCGCGAAGGGCCGCAGGAACGTGAAGTAGACGTACGCGCCGGCGTCGAGCTTCTCGCGCCGGCTCATTCCGGCGATGCGCCGGTACAGCTGCCGCTGCGCGTCTTTCACCGCGTTCGTGACACCGTCGAGGCCGTCGACCGGGACAGGCGCGAGCTTCCCGTCGTCGGCCGTGAAGACGCCGGCGACCGACAGACGGCCGAAGTAGTCAGGCGGATCGGTGATCGACGTGCCCCAGTCGTTCGTGGTGACGCCCACGGCGCCGTCGAGCACCAGCGCGAACGTGAGGTTCGAGTACGGCAGCGCGGCGCATACGTCGCGGCTCCACGGGAAGTGGCTCACGCCGAAGCGGTTGAAGTCACGCACCAGGAGCACCCGCCCGTCGGCGAGCGGGTACGGACCGGTGTCCTGATACCCGGCCCGGGTGTCGAAGTAGAGGAGGAAGAGGAACGTGGTGAGGATCCGGTTCAGCCTCACCAGGTGCTCACGGTCCTCTCCGTCGATCGCGCGTGATCCCGCGACCAGGGCGTCGACGACATCGGGCCCGTAGCGCGGAACACACAGGCCCGCGTCCCAGGCCTGGAGCTCGCCATCGGCGCGGAAGGCCGCCGCGGCGCGCTGCCAGAAGTCGAGCACGGTCGCGAGTGCAGGCACGTCGTGGTCGACGTCGACGAGCCCAAACGGCGCCAGCACCTGGCGGCCGAGCAGCGGGAAGTTGGCGATCGACCACAAGTGCACGGCGTCGATCTGGCTCCCGGGCGAACGCCCAGCCGCGCCGAGCTCCTCGGGCGAGGCGGCCTCGGTGATCTCGCGCATCATCTCGGGATAGCGGCGGTAGCACTCGATGCAGGCGATCAGGATGTATGCGGTGACGGGGATCAGCGCCGACTCGAGCGCGGTGCGCTCCGCCGTCATCGCCCGCGAGATCTTCCCGTGGTACTCGATCCAGCGGTTGACTTGCGCTGTGTTCATTGGGCTCTGCGCAGCACGCCGTCGTCGCCGCTGCAGTCGACCTCGACGCGGTCGCCGTCGGCCGGCTCGGCGTCGATGGTCGCGCCCATGATGCAGGGGACCTGGTACTCGCGGCTCACGATCCCGATGTGGCTGACCGGCGTCCCCGACAGGCACACCACGGCGGTGAGATCGTCGAACACCGGAGCCAGGAACGT
This sequence comes from Actinomycetota bacterium, assembly GCA_046727755.1. Classification (GTDB taxonomy): domain Bacteria; phylum Actinomycetota; class Acidimicrobiia; order IMCC26256; family JACDBD01; genus JALZAA01. The sequence continues at coordinate 3,225 of JBKPDG010000126.1, read as the reverse complement.
CGCGCCGGCGTCGGTGACGCAGGCGACGATCCCGTCCGCCGACGTGTCCATGAGCTCGAGGACGTCGTCGGGATCCTCGAAGCGCCGCCATTCGCCCTGCACCGGCGGAGCCTCGAACACCTTCGTCCCGCGGCCTACCACCGCATCCACGGCCGGGAGCTTTCCACATGCGCGCGGCCGCTGCGCGATCCTCTCACCATGACAGGGGGGAACCCGCGCGCGGCGCGCTTGCGCGAACTGCGCGAACGGACGCGACTCGAGCCCGGATCGCGCGAGGCAACCGAGTGCGCCGGCGTGTACGAGTCGTTCGAGCCCCTCAATCGCGAGGTGCTGCAGGTGTGCACCGACTGGCAGGTGCGGCCGGGCGGCGCGCTGAACGACCACGGCGACGCCGCGTACGACTGGTCTGTGATCGACCGGCTCGTGGCCGTCGACGAGCGCGCCGGCCCTTTGCTGCGGCGGCTGAGCGCCGCAGTCGCCCGCTTCGCGCCGTACCGGGAACGGCTGCGATCGGCGCGCCGGCGCGTCGAAGACGGCCAGCACGAGTGGTTCACGTCGCCGCGCGTCGACTCGTACCACACGGTCTGGATGGAGCTGCACGAGGACCTGCTCGTCGCGCTGGGTCGAGAGCGCGGGCGATGACCAGGCGCGCTCAGGAGGACCGAGGCCAGGAGCACTGGCTCGACGCCGACGGCTTCGACGTGCACGCCGTCACGTGGCGGAGCGACGAATGGGGAAATGGCGACGCGCGCATCTTGCTCGTGCACGGGCTCGGCGGGCACACGATCAGCTGGGAGCCCAGCGCGTCGGGACTCGCCGAGCAGTTGCATGCCACGGTCACCGCCGTCGACCTCCCCGGGTTCGGACTCACGCGCCTCCCCCGGGGGCGGCGCGCCACCCTGGGGACGCACGGCCGCGTGCTCCGGGCCCTCCTCGAGCAGTGGGGCCCGGCGGCGGTCGCGGGCAACTCGATGGGCGGCGCGCTCGGCATCGGCCTGGCCGCCCGCCATCCCGAGCTCGTGCGCGCGCTCGTGCTCGTCGACCCGGCGTTGCCGCGACCGACGATGAACCCGGTGCAGTGGACAGTGATGGCGCGTCTGGCGCCGATGCTCGTGCCCATGGTCGGCGCGCAGTTCCTTGCCGCACGGGGGCGCGTCCTCGGCCTCGAGCGGCTGGTCGACGACACCATGGCCTGGACGCTGTGCGATCCCTCGCGCCTCGACCCCGAGCTGCGCCGCCGGCTCGTCGAGCTGGCCCGAACGCGCCGGGGCTTCCCCGAGGCGCCGGCCGCGTACGCCGATTCGGCCCGGGCGTTGTTCTGGTACCTGACGCGCAACATGCGCGCCGACGAGGCGCGCGTCAGCTCGCCGACGCTGATCGTGCACGGAGACCGGGATCGGCTCGTCCCGGCGGCTGCAGCTCGTGCCCTCGCCGCGCGCCGGCCCGAGTTCGCGCTCGAGGTGATCGACGACTGCGGCCATGCTCCGCAGCTGGAGGTCCCCGACCAGTTTCTCGCCGCGGTCGTGCCGTGGCTGGCGAGCACGCTCACGGTCCGGCGATGAGCAACGGCGCCAGCGTCCTGGCCGAGCCCGTCCGCCAGTTCGTCGACGAGGTCACCGCGGTGCTCGTCGAGTTGGGCAAAGGAAGGTCACACGCGGGCACGCTCGAGCGCGACGCCGCCCTCGAAGCGCAGGCGATCGCGGCGTCAGTCATCGCCGGTGACGGCCGTTACAGCGACGCCGAGCTGCGCGCGTTCGCCACCGCGCTGTCACCGTGGTTCGACTCGCTGCGTCGCACCACCCCGCAGCAGCTGCGAGCCGGCGACGCCATCCGTCAGTACCGGGCATGGCCGATCACACCGTCGCCGCTGTTCGAGACCGTCGTGAGCGCCGACAGCCGCAACAGGACGAGCAACGGCTGGCGCTACTACCAGGCGGCGCTGCGCGTCGCGCACGCGGGCGCGGCCCTGGACGAGGTGCCGACACGCGAGCGGCTCCTCGCCGTCGACACGCTCCGGACGATGATGCTGCGGCGCCTGGCGGCGGCGAAGGTCGAGCGGCCCGCCGACATGCCGCGCGGCGTCGGCGAGCCCGAGCCGGTCGAGGACCGCCGGGCGCCGGCCGCCCGTCCGCTCGACGAGCTGCTGGCCGAGCTCGACGCGCTCGTCGGCCTCGCGGCGGTGAAGACCGAAGTGCGGCTGCTCACGAACCTGATCCGGGTCGAGAACCTGCGGCGTGAGCGCAAGCTGCCCGTCGTCGACCAGAGCCGCCACCTGGTGTTCGTCGGGAACCCGGGGACCGGCAAGACGACGGTGGCGCGCCTGCTCGCGCAGATCTTCCACACCCTCGGCGTGGTGTCGAAGGGCCAGCTCGTCGAGACCGACCGCTCGGGGCTGGTGGCCGGCTACGTGGGGCAGACGGCGGCGAAGGTCAACGAGGTCACGCAGCAGGCTCTCGGGGGCGTGCTGTTCGTCGACGAGGCCTACGCGCTCGTCCAAGGAGGCGAGCAGGACTTCGGGCGGGAGGCGATCGCAACGCTGCTGAAGCAGATGGAGGACCATCGCGACGATGTCGTCGTGATCGTCGCCGGCTACCCGGCGCCGATGACCGAGTTCCTCGACGCCAACCCCGGCATCCGGTCTCGCTTCCCGAAGACGCTCGAGTTCCCCGACTACACCGACGACGAGATGGTGGCCATCTGTGACTCCATGGCGAAGACGAGTCACTACGAACTCGACGCGTCAGCGCGCGAGCGACTGCGGGTGTGGTTGTCGCATCAGCCGCGGGGACCCAGCTTCGGCAACGCCCGCCTCGTTCGCAACGTCTTCGAGCAGTCCGTGACCCGCCAGGCGAGCCGGGTGGTCGACCTGCCGTCGGTGACCGATCACCAGCTGATGACGCTCACCGCCGACGACATCCCCGAATAGCACCCGCCTAGCCTCCAACCGTGCAACGGGTAGCCGCGGCGCTGGTGGCGATGTTGATGGTCGTCGTCGCGCTCTACCTCCGGAGCGAGTTCATCGACGACGGCGACGGCGGCACCGGCGGCAACGTCCGGTTGCTGTGCACCACGGAGCTCGAGGCGGCCTGTACGGAGCTCGCCGATCGGTCCGGCGTGTCCGTCACCGTCGAGCCGGCGGGACAGACCGCCGAGTCGCTCGCCTCGCTCCCCGACTCGCAGCGGCGCGACGTCGACTTCGACGCCTGGCTGGCGCCGGCGCCGTGG
>JBKPDG010000125.1:0-2391 GCA_046727755.1 Actinomycetota bacterium | reverse complement strand
TCCTCGACCGTACTCCGCTTGGCCGCCAAGAGGAATGGGAGGACACCCCGGAGGGACGCCCGCAGGGGCCGACGTTCGAGTGGTGGCGGCTGCACGATCGCTACGAGCACTCCAAGTAGCGCGCGTGCGCCGACCGACCGGAGCGACGTCCGGTCGGTGTCGTTGAGTGGGATGTCGTGACCGGATCAATCGCGGCTCACAAGCGCCGCCGGTCGTCGGTCGAGGCGATGCGCGCGCTCATCGTTTTGACGAAATTGGCCGATGAGCAGGCGCGGCGGTTGTCCCTTCAGCGCTTCGGGGATGGTGTTGTGCGCGCAGTTACGCTGAAACCAGCGGCTCGAGGAGCGACGATGACAAACAACGCCGGCTACGCGCCAGTCAACGGGTTGGAGATGTACTACGAGCTCCACGGGACCGGGGCACCGCTGGTCGTGTTACCCGGCGCCTACATGAGTGTTGAATTGATGGGCGATCTCGTACCGGCCCTGGCCAAAAGCCACCAGGTCATCGGGGTGGAGTTCCAGGGGCACGGGCATACCGCCGACATCGATCGCCCGTTCTCCTACGAGCAGTTCGCTGACGACACCGCCGCGCTGCTGGGTCAGGTGGGAATTGCGCAGGCCGACGTCTACGGCTACAGCCTCGGCGGGGGCGTCGCGCTGCAACTCGGGCTGCGCCATCCCGGCCGCGTTCGCAAGCTGGTGATCGCCTCAGCGTCCTACAGCAGCGATGGCCTGTACCCCGAGGTCGTCGGGGAAATCGAGACCATCACGCCCGAGCACTTTGACAGCACGCCGTGGCGTAACGCCTATGACCTGGCGGCACCCGATCCGTCCGCGTTCCCAACTCTGGTCGAGAAGCTCAAGCACCTCGACATGACCCCGTTCGACTGGCCGATCGACGACCTCACCGCACCCGCTCTCCTCCTCATCGGCGACTCCGACGGCACTCGGCTGGAACACGCGGTGGAAATGTTCCGGCGGCTCGGCGGCGGCGTTTTCGGTGACGTGGCCGCCGAACTCCCGGCCTCGCAACTGGCGATCCTGCCCGGCACGACACACGTCGGCATGCTGGAGCGCGCCGATTGGATCTCGAGGATGGTCGCGAGGTTTCTCGCGACGTAGGACCCGTCGTCCGTGCGACGTTGCGAAAGGCGAAACCACGCGGTTGCAGGCCACTGTGTCCCGGACCGAACCGGTCGAACTGCCTACCGAGGAAGGGGACCGTGGTCACTGGCGATCCCGGCAAACGGGCGCCGCTAATCACATGCGTCGAAACGAATGACGCGGCATCGGCTCTTGCGGTGCTGGAGGCCGTCAGATGGTGCTCATGACGTTCAACACCAGCCCGTTGGGGTCGACCAGGAGGAAATGGCGCTGGCCATTGTCCTCGTTGCGGATCTCGGCGGCGATCTCTGCACCGAGTCTCTTCGCCCGCTTGTATGCCTCGTCGACGTCGTCGACATGGATAGTCAGAACGACACCGTATGTTCCCGATGACGCGGCGCGGTCGGCGAACAGCTCGTGATCCGGCTTGACGAAGCCGATGTTGAGCCTCGTGTCGGGCTGCGCCATGAGCTGCAGGTACCAGTCGTCGAGCTCGACGCTGACCACCAGGTCGAACATCGCGGCGTAGAAGTCACGACTGGCCACGAAGGCCTCGGAGGACAGGTTCGGCACGATGCGAATCACCTTCATGGCAGGTGCTCCTCCCTCGTGATGAGCCGCCCGCGTGCACTCATAGGATTCAGCGCGAGCAGGTCTAGAACAGGACCACGGGTCCTCGCGCCACCATAACGACGTCTCGACGAACGACCATTCGCCGTTCACCCTCGTACGCAGCGCGGACTCTTGAAGCTCTTGTGCTTGGTAGACGGTCGCCGCTCATGTCTCCTCGACGATCGACCATGCCTCACGGGCACCATCGATCGTCTTGGGAAGCGATCGAGGATCGACTCGCCGCCACCCGCAGAGATTGCCCGTTCAGGTCGTCACCGCGCACGCGGAAGTGCCGCTCCCTGGGCGCTGACCCGCTGGTCGACGCGTCGTTCTGGCGCGACTTTCTGTACTGCCGCGCAACCCGCGCACAGAATGTGGGCACGCCTTTGACCAGATCCCGAACGCCGGTCCAAATCGGACGCCAGCGGGACGGAACGTATCGACTCACGATCGCAGTTCTCCTGGCCGACACGATCGAGCACGTCTTCGGCTTCGTCACGGACGTCGACAACCTCGAGACCGTCGTCCCGCGCTGGCTCGGGCTGCGGCTGCTCACGCCCCGCCCGATCGACATGGGCGTGGGGACTCGCATCGAGTACCGCCTACGCATTCATCGCATGCCGGTCCACTGGGAGAGCGAGGTCACCGCCTGGGAGCCACCCCGTCGATTCGT
>JBKPDG010000124.1:0-20062 GCA_046727755.1 Actinomycetota bacterium | reverse complement strand
GATGCCCGGGCGGTCCGATTCGGGGACGGCGTCCAGCGTGGCCGCCAATCGGGCCGCATCCAGTTCACTGAACCGCTGCCGGCGCCACCGGCCGCGACGCTGCGTCCACACCGGCCCGCTCATCACCCGTGTGTACGACGTCAGGTGCTCGACGATGAAGTAACGGCGGCCCGGGTCTACGCCGAACTCGCGCAGCTGCCCGGCGTCGAACACCGGGACCCGCATGCGGGGCGTGATCCTCTCCTCAACGAACGTGGTGCGTCCGAGCTCGTCCACGGTCCGATGGACGGCCACGGCGAAGACCAGGAACGGCGACGCGTGCACGAGCAGATCGTCAGCGACCTCGGCGCTCAGCACGAGCTCGAACGCGGCCGGCGAGCCGAGCGCCTCTTCGACGAGCTCCGGATGCGACCGGAGATACGCCGACGCATCCTCGGCCGGCGAGTCCACCACCGGTCCCAGGATCGACAGATCCGTCTCGGTGAGGTGCTCGAGGTACGCGGTCCCGGAGTTCATCAGTCCAATATGCACGAACGACGACGCCGACGGGGTCATTCCGATGACATCCCAGTTACGTCATGCCGCTCGGGCTAGCGTGCGCCGGTCGAGACGCAGCAGACGATCAGAGCAGACGCCGGCGTCTACCAGGGCGCTCGCCACCACGAGCAGCTCGAGCCGGCAGCGACGTTCGTGCCGCCGCCCCATCCGTGGGGCGCGCTCGTCACGGCGTGCATCGCGTTGTTCCTGATCGCGGTGAACACGACCGCCATCAACACCGCGGTCAGCGCCATCGCCGACGACCTGACGCTTTCCTCCACGACCCTCGCGTGGGCGCTGAACGCCTACCTCCTCGCCGTCGCCGCCTTCGTGGTGCTCGGCGGGCAGCTCGGCGACGTCCTCGGGCGCAAGCGCATCTTCGTCGTCGGGATGGTCCTCTACACGATCGCCGCGATCGTGGTCGCAACCTCGGGGACAGCGTTCCAGCTCATCGGCGGGCGCGCGCTTCAGGGCGCGGGCGCGGCGATCCTGATGCCCGCCACGATGGCGATCCTCCACGACGCCTTCCCGAAGGAGAAGCAGGGTCTCGTCCTCGGCATCTGGGGAGCCGTCGGCGGCGTCGCCTTCGCGGTCGGGCCGTTGATCGGCGGCGTGTTCACCGACGCCATCAGCTGGCAGTGGGTCTGGTGGAGCAACGTGCCGGTGGCGATCGTCGCCCTGCTCCTCGCCCGCCCGATGCTGCGTGGGCTGGCTCCCGGCAAGAAGGGCGTGCGCTTCGACGTCGCCGGCGTCGTGCTGCTCGCCGTGGGGCTGTTCACCGCGATCCTCGCGCTCCAGCAGGGCGCGCGCTGGGGCTGGGGATCGCCGTCCATCCTCGGGCTGTTCGCCGTCGCCGTCGTCACGCTCGTCGCTTTCGTACTCGTCGAGCTGCGCGCCAAGCAGCCGCTGGTGCATCTCCGTCTGTTGGCCAACCGGGTGTTCACGGGCGGGAACGTCGGGACGTTCATCAACTCGGTCGCGCTGATTGGGTTGCTCTACTTCTTCAATCTGTACGCGCAGTCGTCGGTGCTGCTCGACTACTCCGCCCTGCTCGCAGGCATTGCGCTGCTGCCGTTCGGCTTGGGGATCTTCGCCGCGTCACTCGTGTCGGGCCGGCTCGCCGACCGCATCGGGGCCCGCCTTCCCGTTGCCGTGGGCGTCGGCCTCCAGGCCGTCGGCTGCTTCCTTCTCTCCCGAAGCGACGTGTCGACCACCTACAGCGGGTTGTGGCTGCCGACGCTGATCGCCGGCATCGGCGTCGGCATGACGTTCTCGACCCCCTCCGCCGCCGGTCTCCAGGCAGTCCCGCCCGAGGAGTGCGGCGAGGCCTCGGGGATCATCAACATCTTCCGCTACGTCGGCGCGTCGCTCGTGGTGGCGGTCGGAACCCTCTTCTACACCGGGGTGGGTATCGCGGAGATGAACCGCCAGCTCGACGCGGCCGGCGTGAGCCGTGTCGAGGAGGAGCAGCTCGACCAGGCGCTCACCGGATCACCCGCCGCGATCAGCGAACAAACCAACCAGCTGCAGGGCGCGCAGCGTCAGGCGTTCGTCTCGGGCGCGCAGCAGGGCACGGTCGACGGGTTCGATGCGTCGATGCTCCTGATCGCGGCCACCTCGGCCGGCGGGCTCGTGCTGTGGTTGGTGCTGATGTGGCCGGCGCGCCGGCGGGTCAGTCGGCCTTCCCCTTCTTCTCCGCCTTCCGCGCCTTCTTGAACTCGCGCACGCGCTCCAGCGACTCCTTCGAGTCGACGTCGGCGACGGAACGCGGTGTCGCGTCGGAGAAGGGCGCCGCCGCCTCCTCCCAGCCCGGCGCGGCCTGGCCCAGCCGCTTGCCGAGGATGGCGAGGAAGATCTTCGCCTTCTCCTCGCCGAAGCCGGGCAGCTCCCGCAGGCGGCGGTAGACCTCCTGCCCCGACGGTGCGTCGCGCCAGATCGCGCCGGCGTCGCCCCCGTAGTGCTCGACGACGAACGCGCACAGCGCGTGAGTGCGCTGGCCCATCGAGCCCGGATACCGGTGCATCGCCGGCTTGTCGCGGAAGATCGCCTCGATCTTGTCCGGCCCCATCGCCGCGATCGCCTCGGCGTCCAGCGATCCGCCGAGGCGCTCCCGCAACGTGAAGGGCCCCCGGAACGCCCATCCCATCGGGACCTGCTGGTCGAGCAGCATCCCGATGAGCAGCGCGAGCGGGTTCTCGATGAGCAGCCGGTCGGCGTCGGGCTCGCCGGTGACCGGGATCGTGCCGGTGTCCGTCGTCATGCCGTCAGGCTAACGCCGCCCGATGCGTTCCTCGACCGGAACTCTTCCGGGTCAGGAACGCATCACTCCTCGAGGAAGATGGCGTGCTCGGGGCAGTTCTGCTCGCCGATGCGTGCCTTCTCCTCGAGGTCGGGCGGGACGTCCTCGTTCGGGATGAGGCAGTGGCCCCGGTCGTCGGCGTCGAACACCTCACTCGCAAGCGCGTAGCAACGACCGTGGCCGACGCAGAGCTCGGAGTCGACGCGCACCTTCACGACTTGGGCGGGGTGAACACCAGCGGCAGGTACTCGACGGCCCGGATCCCCACCGAGTACTGCGGCTCCTCACCGGGCCTGATGGAGTAGTCCGGGATGCGCTCGTGGAGCTGCTCGAGGGCGACGCGCAGCTCCAGGCGGGCGAGGTGCGACCCGAGACATCGGTGCACGCCGCCGCCGAACGCGAGGTGGCGGTTGGCCGGCCGCTCGAAGTCGACGTTCGCGGGCTCAGGGAACCCACGCTCGTCGATGTTCGCCGACCCGATCAGAACCGTGACCCGCTCACCGGCTTCGAGGCGCTCACCACTCAGCTCGACGTCCTTCGCCACCACCCGCGGGACGCCCGGCACCGGCGTCTCCCACCGGAGCAGCTCTTCGACCGCGCCCGGGATCTGCGACGGGTCGTGGACGAGGCGCTGGCGCTGCTCGGGGTGCTGCGCGAGGTACGACACCATGCACCCAACCGACGCCGTGACCGTGTCGAGCCCGGCGAGCAGGAACAGGTAGCAGATGTCGAGGATGTCCTCGCGGGTGAGGCGGTGGCCATCGACCTCGGCCTGGAGGAAACCGCTGAGCAGGTCGTCGCGCGGCTGTTGCTCGCGCTCGTCGAGGACCTTGTTGAAGTAGGCGTAGATCCGTTGCCCGGTTTCGGCCTGGATCCGCTCGAACTCTTCTTGGTCCTGCGCACCCGATCCGCCCAACGGTCGGATGATGTTGTCCTTCAGCTCCAAGAAGAGATCGAGGTCTTCGAGCGGGAGCCCGAGGAGCCGCAGGAACACCGTGCAGGGCAGCGGGATCGCGAACGCGTTGTTGAACTCGCATTCGCCGGTGTCGATGAAGTCGTCGATCAGTTGGTTGCTGAGCTTGCGCACGTCGTTCTCGAGCAGCGCGACCTGCTTCGGGGCGAACAGCGGATCCAGGAGCCGCCGGTACTTCACGTGCTCGGGCGGGTTGACCTGTAGCGGGATGAGCGGTCGCACGTTCCCGATCGAAACTGCCTCCATGTCGGACGAGAAGACATCGGCGTTCCGCAGCGCGAACTCGACGTCCTCGTGACGGGCGATGATCGTCCCGCCCCGCTCGGCCCGCATGACCGGCGCGTGCTCGCGCAACATGTCGTACACCGATTGCGGACCCGCCGGATCGAAGTCGAATTGCCCTTCGGGCATTTCGGGCGAGTCGGGCACGGCTTCGGTCGACATCGCGTCCTCCCGTTCGACAGGAGCGCCCCCACCTGACGCTGCCGTCAGCATAGCGAAGAGATACCGTGGAGTATCCAATTCTCGGGAGGTGGCGACCAGATGAGCGACATCCGACCGCATCCCCGCCCCGCCAACGTCGTCCTGCTGCACCCGGGCGTGGTCGACACCTGCCGTACCGCCCTGGGGTCGGCCGCCGCGCACTTCAACGCCGCCGTCAGCGAGCTCGACCGGGCGCTCTCCCGGGTCGGCGACCAGCTCGACGAGACGGTGCGGGCGTCGCAGGCGGCGATCCGGGCCGGGAAGCTCGCCTACCGGCAGCAGCGACAGCGTGACCGCGTGCGCGGCCCCCTCGGGCTCGTCGCCGGCTACACGCCGTCGAACAACCGGTAGCCCTCGACATACCCCATCTCGACGAGCTCCGCGCGCGGGGCGACGCGCCCGAGCTCGGCGCGGATCGGCTTGGTGTCGATCGCAGTCGAGAACCCGGGCAACCAGTCGTCGTGGTGGCTCAGGACGACGCGCCGCGGGCGCAGCAGGTCGGCCTGGCGGGCGACGAATCCCGCGAGCGATCCCTGCACCGGTTCCCCGTCGACGTTGCCGCGTCCGGCCGCGGCGAGGATCGCGACGTCGGGGCGAAGGTCGCGCAGGATGCCGGACCAGTGTCCCGACGTGTCTTGATAGAACAGCGAACTTTCGGGCGTCTCGAACAGGAACACGAGCGCACCGCCGTCGCCGCGTGCGCCCTGATAGCTGGCGGCGAGGTGCGCCTGCACGTCGGCTTCGAGCGTGCCGAACCACTCGGCGAGCGCCGCGAAGCGCTGCTGTTGCTCCTGGTGGGTCAAGCCGAGGTCGCCGATGCACACCTCGTCGGCGTCGGTCATCTTCGTCTGCGACCACACGCACGAGTGCTGGCTGGGGAACGCGGTCACGGTGACGTCGGGCGCGAGACGGACGCGCTCGCCGCCGGCGACGGGCAACAGCTGCTCCTGGGGGACGCCCTGCTGCTCCATCACGCGCACGGTCTCGTACGACCCGAGGATCGTGGCCCCGGTGTTGCGGGCGATCGTTTCGGCGCCCCACAGGTGGTCGAAGTGCGAATGGCCGACGACGATCCAGTCGGCGCGCTCGACGTCTGCGGTCGTGAAGCCCACCGGAGGCGCCGCGGGCACACGATCCAAGTACGCGTCGAGGAAGACGACGAGCTCGCCGACCGTGAGGCGGAAGGTTGCGCACCCCAGCCAGTCGAGCGTCGCCGGCGTCATGGCGCTCAGCGCTCCGGTACCCCGCTCCGGAGGACGGTCCCGGCGAGTTCGCCCGTCGGCTCGCCGCCGCGCATGAACACGCGCCCGTTGACGACCGTGGCGTCGTACCCGTCGCCTCGTTGCAGGAACCGCCCGGCGCCGCCCGGGAAGTCGTGCACGTACTCGGGCAGCGGGAGGTGGAGTGCGTCGAGGTCGAACACGTTCAGGTCCGCGTATGCGCCCTCCCTGATCACGCCCCGGTCGGCGATGCCGAAGACACCCGCGGTGTCGGACGTCAGGCGCCGGATCCCGTCCTCGATGCTGAACACGCCGCGATCGCGTACCCAGTGCGAGAGGAAGAACGTCGGGAGCGAAGCGTCCATGATCTGACCGACGTGCGCGCCCGAGTCGCCGAGACCGAGCATCACGGTGGGGTGGTGCAGCAGCTGGTCGACGGCGTCGAGGCTCTGGTTGAGGAACGGGAAGCTGAACAGTGCCCGGCCGCCGCTCTCGCGCGCGAGCCGCACGAACGTCGCCGGCGGCGACTCGCCGGCGCGCGCTGCGATCGAAGCCAGGCTGTCCTCCGGCGTATAGGCGTAGTGCGCGTCGCTCGTCCCGACGAGGTACACGAAACCGGGGTCGAGGCCGGGCGGCCGCTCCTCGGCTTCCCGGATCAGCTGCGCGCGGCGGTCGTCCTCGTCGAGGGCGGCCAAGCGACCGTCGATGTCGAGCGCTTGCAGCGCCCGCCACGACGGCAGGCTGTCGTAGAAGGTGCGATGGGCGATGCCGAACAGGAGGCCGATGCTCCGCGCCGTCGTCTGCGGGCGAACGTGCGCGCCGCGCGCGGCTTCGTCGTCGACGAACTCGAGCACGCGCGTGTGCAGGTCGGGGAGGAAGCTGGTCTGCGCGAGCCCGAAGGTCACGGGCCGTCCGGTCCTCCGGTTGATCTCCGCCATCCACGCCACCTCGGCGCGGGAGCCGGCGAAGTCGTCGCCGTCGAGCTCGCCCAGCTTCGGCGCCACCTCGAACGTGCCCCGATCGTGACGGCCGAGGACGTCGCCGATCGCGAGCAGTTCCTCGGGCGTCGCGTATGTTCCGGGGACGGCGCGACCGTCGGGCACGCGGTGGAGCATCGTGCGCGAGGTCGAGAATCCCAGGGCCCCGGCGGCGACGGCCTCGTCGACGAGCTCGGTCATCGCGGCGATGTCGTCGGGCCCTGCTGGCGCCTCTTCGAGCCCGCGCTCGCCCATTGCCCAATGGCGGACCGCGCAGTGGCCGACCATGCCACCGACGTTCACGCCCTTCGGGAGGCGGTCGAGCTCGGCGAGGTACTCGCCGTACGTCATCCATTGCCACGAGAGCCCGTCGAGGATGCTGGCGGCCGGGATGTCCTCGACCGACTCCATGAGCTCGGCGAGGTACTCACGGTCCTCGGGCTTGCAGGGCGCGAACGTCACGCCGCAGTTGCCGAGCACGACGGACGTGACGCCGTGCCAGCACGACGACGACGCGATCGGGTCCCAGCCGACTTGGGCGTCGAGATGGGTGTGGACGTCGACGAACCCCGGGCTCACGACCCGCCCCTCGGCGTCGATCGTCTCCCGGCCGCCGCCGTCGACGTCGCCCACGGCGGCGATCCGGTCGCCCGTGACCGCCACGTCGCCCCGGCACGCCGGACGCCCGGTGCCGTCGACCACGGTCCCGTTTCGGATCACGAGGTCGTATGCCATGCCTGCCCCCCTCGGGCTGCCGTCCGCGGAGCCTACGCGGGCCTGGAACCCGCCCCCTTGCGGTCGGAGGCCGCGGCGAGGCAAACTTATACGCTGATATGAGTTTGGTGGAGCAGGGCAAGCGCGAGCTGGGGAAAGAGCGGCGACGAGGGCAGATCCTCGACGCCGCCGCCCGTCTCGTCGAGGCCGATGGCCTCGAGGGCCTGACCATGCGGCGCCTGTCCGACGCCGCCGGCGTGAGCTACGCCACCGTCTACAACCTCGTCGGCGTCAAGGAGGACGTGCTCGTCGCTCTGCTCCAGGCCGGGTTCTCCGACCTCGGCGCCGAGCTCGCGGCTGTCGAGTCCGGCGATCCGCTCGCCCGTGCCCGCGCCATCGTGACCAACATCGTCGATCACTTCGTGGCGCGACCCGACCTGTACCGCGCCATCGTCCAGGCCGTGCACGAGCCGGCCGCCGGCGCCCGCGGGCTCCCGGTCCGCCGCGGGCTGATCGCGCTCTACGAAGCGTGCATTCGCGACGCCATCGAGCGCCGCCAGCTTCGTGACGACCTCGACCCGCACGTTCTTGCCCGCCACATCACGCTGGCCGTCAACGGCGTGATCCGTCGGTGGGCCGCGGGTGAAACCAACGCGACCGAACTGCGTGCCGAAGCAGATTACGCGTTGCGGGTGTCTTTGTTGGGTATCGCGATGCCTTCGACCCGAACACAGTTGCTCGCCGAGCTGCGTGCGTGCGAACGCACGCTGGCGCGCGTCCGTGAGCGCGCCGCCTGATCAGGGGGACGTCAATGGGACGCAAGATCCTCTTCATCACGACCGACCAGCAGCGCTACGACGCGCTGGGGTGCAACGGCAACGAGATCGCGCGCACACCGGTCGTCGATCGCCTCGCCGCCGACGGCATCAACTACCGGCGCGCCTACAACCAGAACACCGTGTGCATGCCGGCGCGCTCGACCATGCTCACCGGCCAGTACGTACGCACGCACGGCGTGTTCGCCAACGGCGTCCCGCTGCCACAGGACGCGCCCAGCGTGGCTGCCCACCTCGCCGAGAAGGCTGGATACCGCACCGCACTCCTCGGCAAGGCGCACTTCGACCCCGGCTTCGACCTGATGCGCACGTACCCCGAGAACGCCATGGCGCACGAGGGATCGACGGGGCCGCTACGCGGCTTCGAGCACGCCGAGCTCGCCATGCACACGCCGGCGATCGCAGGCCAGGGCATCCAGCACTACGGGACGTGGCTCCTCGAGCACCGCCCCGACCAGATCGACGGCTTCGCCGCCCTGCTGCAGGCCGAGGGCGGGGGAGAGACGGGCGCGCCCGAGACCACGATCAACCCGATCCCGAGGGACCTGTACCACACCGACTGGATCGCCGATCGCACGATCGCCTTCCTCGACTCTCTCGACGACGCCGACGACTGGTTCGTCTGGATGAGCTTCCCCGACCCGCACCACCCGTGGGACCCGCCGGCGGCCGAGCGCAAGCGCGTGCCGTGGCAGGACCTCGAGCTCCCGCCCGGCCGGCCCCGCACGCCGGACGCCATCCGCGACGTGCTGACACAGAAGCCGGCGCACTGGCTCGGCTTCTACGAGGGGACGTGGCACAACGTCGAGGGCGGCCCGGCGCGCTTCGTGCCGGCCACGCTCGAGGACGACCAGCTGCGCGAGGTGAACGCCCTCACGCACGTCATGAACGAGCTCATCGACGAAGCGTGCGGGCGCGTCCTCGACGCCGTGGGTCGGCGGGGCTGGACCAACGACACCGACGTCTTCTTCACGACTGACCACGGCGAGCTGCAGGGCGACTACGGCCTCCTGTACAAGGGCCCGTTCCACACCGACGCATTGATGCGCGTGCCGTTCGTGTGGCGCCCCGCGCCATCGGCGGGCGTGGCTCCGGCCGACGTCCCCGAGCCGGTGGGTCACCTCGACCTCGCGCCGACTTTCTGCGAGATCGCCGGCGTCGATGCCGCCGACTGGATGCAGGGTGCGCCGCTTCCGAGTGCCGCCGGCTCGGCGCGTCAGCGCGTGCTCTGCGAGTGGGACAGCCAATTCCCCGGCTACGGGATGCATATGCGCTCCATCTACCGGGACGGCTGGCTGTGCACCGCCTACGAGCCGAGCACCGTGGGCGTGCCGAACGGGCTCGAGGGCTTCTTCGAGATGCTGCCGGAGCGCGCCGCCCGGCGACTCGGCATGACGAAGGACGGCCCGCGCAGCTCGGTCGCCTACGACGGAACCGAAGGAGAGTTGTACCGGGTCGACGAGGACCCGCACCAGTTCCGCAACCTGTGGGACGACCCGGAACACCGGTCGGTGCGGTCGGACCTCGTCGCCGACCTGTACGACAACCTGCCCGCCGAGCGCCAGCCGCGACTCGCCGTCGAGCGACCCGCGTAAGGCCGACAAGGAAGGAACACGGATGCCCATCGGACCGACCAAGGAGCAGATCAAGGCGCTTGTCGACAGCGAGCTCGACACGTCGGTGGTGATGCTCAACCTGCTGAAGTTCGCCGAACGGTCCGTCGGCGGCAACGGCGCCGGGTCCGGACGCGACTCGTACGCGCGCTACGGCGACCGCGTCCGATCGATGCTCGAGGATGTCGGGGGCCGGGTCCTGTGGCAGGGGCGAGCTGATTCTGTCGTGATCGGCGGGGAGGTCGATGACTGGGACGCCGTCATCCTCGTCGAGTACCCGTCGCGGAAGGCGTTTCTCGAGATGACGTCGAGCCCGAAGTACGGGGACGTGGCGAAGGACCGCACCGCCGGCCTCGCCGACTCCCGCCTCATCGCGATGACCGAGCTGTACCGCCTCCGGGACGCGTGATGCGTATTTGAGGGACGTTCAGCGTCCTTCAGATACGCACGTCAGTCGCGGTAGCCGCGGGCACGTGCCGCTTGGCCCTGACGGGTCGCCCCTTGCTTGGCGCGTTCGCGGCCGGCCTTGTCGCCCGGCTTGTAGCGGTACTTCTTCCCGCTGTCGCCCCACTGGTAGTAGGGGCCGTTCGCGTCCTTGCGCCGCCGCACGGGCACGGTCCGTCTACTCCTCGCCCGCCAGGGCCCTGCGGGCCCGGCCGCGCGTCGCGAGGTCGGTGGCGTGGGTCATCACGGGCGCCGACCCGAGACGGCTGAACCCACCGATCCTGGGCACGGTGATCGTCCGGTACCCGGGGATCCTCGTGCGCGTGAGCGCGCGCTCGATCGCCTTCGCGACCGACTCCGGGGGAAGGCCGTAGTCGAGCTCGCCCGGCTCGGTCGCCGGTTCCCCGGTGCGGATGCGGGCCATGAACTCGGTCTTGATGGGCCCGGGTGCGATCAGCGTGACCTGCACCCCGCGCCGGGCGACCTCGCGGCGGAGGCCGTCGGTGAAGCCCTGCACCGCGAACTTCGTGGCGCAATAGACGGTCTCGCCCGGCGCGGCGACGTAGCCGGCGATCGAACCGACGTTGACGATGTGCCCGCGTCGCCGCTTGAGCATCCCTGGCAGGACGCGCTGGGTGAGATCGATGAGCGCGAGAACGTTCACGTCGAACAGCTGCCGGACCTTGACGGGCGGCATGGTCTCGACCACACCCTTCCAGCCGATGCCGGCGTTGTTCACGAGCACATCGACCGGCTCGCACTGCTTGACGAGCGCGGCGCGGTCGACGTCGTCCGCCACGTCAGCAGGCACCGCCGTGATGGCCGCGTGCTCCGCCGCGAGCGAGCCGAGCCGGCGCTCGTCCCGCGCCGCGGCCCACACGCGTGCACCCCGATCCGCGAGTCGCAACGCGGTGACGCGCCCGATGCCGGTCGAAGCGCCGGTGACGATCACGCGGGTGCCGTCGAGCTCCATGCGACCCTCCTCGTTCGCGGTGGGTCGTCGTGTTCTACCCGCTGGCGCGCTCAGGCGACACGCCGGGCGCCGCCGAGGCGGTCTGCGACCGAGCCGCACGCCTCGACCAACGCGGGGACGAAGCATCGGGCCCCGAGCACGCACGCCGCGTGATCGGTGTCAGCAGCGTGGGTCGTCGCGCCCGGGATGGCCTGGGCGAGCTTGCGCTGGCGCGACGGCGACACCAGCTGGTCGCGCAGAGTGACGACGACGGCGGTCGGGACGTCGATCTCGTTTACCCACTCGTGGGAGGTGAACTGCCCGAGCGCATAGGCGGCACTGATCATGGCGACCGGGTTGCAGCGCAGCAGCTCGCGGATCGCCCACCGCGGGAGCCGCACGCCGTCGAGGGCTTCTGGCTCGGGCGGGGGAATCGCGACGGGCGGGGAGCGATGGGGCCACGGCAGCGCGTTCGCGAGACGAAGCGCGGTGACCGCTCCCCAGAGGCTCCAGAAACCCCACCGCTCGTGTGGCTTGCCGCGGAAGTTGCGGCTCGTCGCGCACAGGACGAGCCCGTCGACGCGGTCGCGGCGGTGTCGCCACATCAGCTGGGCGACTGGACCCCCCAGCGAGTAGCCGACCGGGATGCAACGCTCGACCTCGAGCGCGTCCATGAGCGCCGTCGCGTCGTCGGCGCAGTCGATGAGCGGGTACCGCGATCCCGCCGGCAGCCCCCGGCCGTGACCGCGCAGGTCCATTGCCACGACTCGGAACCGCTCGCTCAGCGGGCCGAACGCGGGAAACCAGTTCAACAGGCCGGACGCGCCGAGGCCGTGGAGCAGCAGGAGAGTCGGCGCACCGCGGGGGCCCGGCATGTCGTAGGCGAGGATCGTGCCGCGTCCGGCCAGCTCGACTGGCATTCCCTCGGGGACGGTGTCTGCCGACAACCGGCCGAGGCTGAGCCCGATGACCTCGAACACGCGACCTCCCCCTGCCGTCGCAATGCCCTCCTCTTCCTTACCAGATCCGGGGACCGCGGTGGTTGACCTGACGGTCGTGTCATACAGTGCGGGCGCGCCGGCGCCGCCGCACGCGCCGCGCAGGGGGCGAGACACATGGCCAAGGTCGACGAGTCCCGGGTCGCGTTCGACACGACCGACGTCGATCGTCGTCTCGGTCAGCCGGTTGGGGGCGGGCAGCTCAAGGAGCCCGTCGCCGTCAACGACATCCGCCGCTGGGTACAGGGGATGCAGTACGCGAACCCCCTCCACTACGACGACGCGTTCGCGGCGCGGACCAAGTTCGGGCGCATCGTCGCGCCGCAGTCGTTCACGATCTGTTGCGACGTGGGCCACGGCGCCGGGCCCGCCATCGTGGGGAACATCCCCGGCACGCACATGATCTTTGGTGGCGACGAGTGGTGGTTCCACGGGCCGCGCATCCTCCCCGGCGACCTGTTGCGCATGCAGCGCCGCTTCCACGACTACAAGGTCTCGGACACGAAGTTCGCCGGACCGACGATGTTCTCCCGGGGCGACACGCTCTACCGCAACCAGCGGGGCGAGGTCGTCGCGCTGCAGCGGTCCACATCGGTGCGCTACCTGGCCGCGGAGGCGCGGCGGCTCGGCTTCTTCGAGCGCACCGCGCCGCGCCCGCAGTGGACCGGGGAGCAGCTCGCGAACGTGGAGAACATGCGTCTGTCGTGGCTGCGGTCCAACCGGCAGGGCGAGACGCCGCACTGGGGCGATGTCGATACGGGCATGCAGCTGCCGCGTCGCGCCATCGGCCCGCACACCATCGCCAGCTTCGCTACCGAGTGGCGCTCGTACACGTTCACGGTGTGGGGCTCCAGCTACCACGAGGGCCCGGAACACCTCCAGGAGGCGGGATGGCTCCCGGAGATGGAACGCAACCTCGAAGCCGGTGAGGAGGACCCGGCGCTCACGGACGGGCTGTACCGCGGGCCGTCGCGTGGGCATGCCGACGAGGAGCACGCGCAGCTCATCGGGATGCCCCGCGGCTACGGCTACGGCGCGTCGATGGGCGCGTGGGTGCTCGACTACGTCGCGTACTGGGCGGGGCACGAGGGATTCGTGCGTCATTCGAACGTGCAATACCGGTTCCCGGCGTTCGAAGGCGACGTCACGTACCTCGACGCCGAGGTCATCGGGAAGCGTCGCGACGAGACGCTCGGCGAGACGCTCGTCACCCTCGACGTCGTGATGAGCACGCAGGACGCCGCTGTGATGGCCAAGGGCCCCGTCGAGGTGGCGCTGCCCGAGTAGCCCCGGCAGGGAGGCGGATCGCATGACCACGTTCCGGGGTCCGTCCTCCGACACCGAGGAGGGGATCGGGGCGCTGACCCTCAGCGGGTTCCTGCTCGAGGTGACGCGCCGACATCCTGAACGCGAGGCGCTGGTCTTCCACGAGCCCGGTGGCGCGGTCGTGCGATGGAGCTACCGGGAGTTGGAGCTCGAGGCGCGGCGGGTGGGGCGCGCTGTGCTCGGCACCGGCGCCGGCAAGGACAGCCGGGTGGGGATCCTAATGGGGAACCGTCCCGAGTGGGTCGCCGCGTTCTACGGCGTCGCATTGGCGGGGGCGGTTGCCGTGCCGCTGAACACGTACTTCGAGCCGCCGGAGCTCGACTACGTCCTTCGCCATTCGGACGCCAAGCTGCTGCTCACGCAGACGCGGCTGCTCGGGCACGCGTACGTCGACCAGCTCGCCGAGTTGTGCCCGGAGCTCGCCGGCTCGGCTCCGGGCGCGCTGCGGTCGACGCGGTTCCCGCACCTTCGGCGGGTCGTGGCGCTCGGGTTGGAGGCGCGTCGTGGCGCCGTCGATCTGTGGGACGAGTTCGTCGGTCTCGGCGACGACGTATCGGACGAGCTGTTGGAGGCGTCGGCGGCCGAGGTCACGCCGGCCGATCACGCGCTCATCATCTATACGTCGGGCACGACGGCGGCACCGAAGGGCGTCCTGCATCCGCATCGGGGACCTGCGATCCAGAGCTGGCGCTTCGCCCAGCAGCTCCGCCTCGACCCGACCGTTCGGGTGTGGAGCGCGTTCCCGTTCTTCTGGTCGGCGGGGCTGGTGATGGTGATGGGCGCGACGCTCGCCGCCGGCGGCTGCCTCGTGCTCCACGAGCACTTCGAACCGGGCGAGGCGCTGCAATTGTTGGAGTCGGAGCGGGTGACGTCGCCGCACGCATGGGCGCATCAGTTGGCCGAGCTCGAGGACCATCCCGACTGGCCGCGGGCCGACCTGTCCGCGATTCGGCACTGCGAGGCGTTCACGAGCTTCGGCCGTCACCCGAGCGTGCACGTTGAGGACGCCTGGAGCCCGCGCGCCGCCTACGGGCTCAGCGAGACATGCACGATCATCAGCTCGCTCCCGGCCGACACGCCGCCGGAGATCCGTGACCGCAGCCAGGGCGTGATCCTGCCGGGGAACCTGGTGCGGATCGTGGATCGCGACGGTGGCGACACGCTGCCGGTCGACGCGATCGGGGAGATCACGGTCAAGGGCACGACGCTGATGCTCGGGTACGTGAAGAAGCTGCCCGAGGAGTGCTTCGACGACGACGGCTTCTTCCACACCGGCGACGCCGGGTTCGTCGACGGCGACGGGTTCCTGCACTGGACCGGTCGTATGACCGACATGATCAAGACCGGGGGCGCCAACGTGTCGCCGGTCGAGCTGGAGGAGACGCTGCTCCGCCACCCCGGGCTCAAGGCGGCGCTGGCGGTCGGCGTGCCGGACGAGAAGCTGGGCGAGATGGTCGTGGTGTGCGCGGCGGCGCACGACGGAGTGAGCGTCGACGAGGATGACGTGCGCGGGTTCCTGCGAGGGCGAGTCGCGAGCTACAAGATCCCGCGGCGGGTGCTGTTCTTCGACGAGGCCGAGCTGTCGCTGACCGGCAACGCCAAGATCCGCTCCGACGAGCTGAGGAAGCTGGCTATGGAGAAATTGTCGGTAGCTTCTTGACATCGAACGTACGTTCGCTATCCTGGAAGGGACTTCCCACGCTTCCCCGTTCGGTTCGCACGTGCGGGAGGAAGCGTGTTCGAGGAGGTTCGCAGCTCGGTCGCAACGCTCGAGGCGGTCGCGCGCGAGCTCGATCCCGGGCGCTTCGACGGTCACGATGCCGCCGAGCTCCTCGAGACCTTTGCCCGGGGTGAACGCGTCTGTGCGGCGGCCAAGGCGATGCTGGCGCGCCGGGTCGAGGAAACAAAGGTGTGGCGCCAGGGCGGGTATCGCAGCGCCGCGCACTGGGTCGCGGACAAGACGGGCCAGACGGTGGGCGCGGCAACTCGCACGCTCGAGACGGCGCGGTCGCTCGACCAGTTGCCCGAGACCGACGCCGCGTTTCGAGCCGGGAGCCTTTCGGAGACCCAAGCCGCCGAGATCACCGGCGCCGCCGGTGCCGATCCGAGCGCCGAGTCCGGACTCTTGGAGACGGCCGCGGCGACGAGCGTAAAAGGTCTGCGCGACGAGTGCCGGCAGGTGCGCGCGGGCGCGGAGGAAGACGACCGAGCGTGGGCACGCCGGCTGCACGAATCGCGACGAGCGCACAAATGGAGCGACCCCGACGGCGCGTACTGCGTCTCGGCGCGCATGGCACCGGACGCCGGCGCGCGCTTCGACTCGGCCTGGGAAGCCCATACCGATCGCATCTTTCGCGAGGCGCGCCGCGCCGGCCGCCGCGAACCCCGCGCTTCTTACGCCGCGGATGCGCTCGTCGCGTTGGCGACCGAAGGGCCCTGCAAGCCTGTCGAGGTTCGCGTGTCGGTCGACGGCGCCGCGCTCTCACGAGGGCACACCGAGCCCCGCGAGCAGTGCGCGATCAATGGCGTCGGTCCGGTTCCCGTGACGACGGCACGGGCGCTGCTCGACGACTGTTCAGTTGCCGTGATGGTGCGCGAGGGCGACGACGTCACCGCGGTGTCATCCCCGAAGCGAACGATCCCAATAAAGCTGCGACGGGCGCGCGAGGCTCGATACCCGACCTGCGGCGTCAAGGGTTGCGCCAACGACCATTTCCTCGAGATAGACCACGTCGTGCCGCTGGCCGACGGCGGCCGCACCGAGCTCGGCAACGCGTGGCGGATCTGCTCACACCACCACGCGCTCAAGACCTACTTCGGCTGGAAGGTCGTCGGCGAGCCCGGCAACTGGGATCTCGTCCCGCCCGACGACCCCGACCCGCCCTAACGGGCGTTGAAGCCTTCGGCGAGAGACTGCTCATCCGGCCGGATCGTGTCGGTCGTGCACGTGAGGACGGTCCAGCCGGGATCGCCGCGCAGCCCGTCCTCGATCCTGGTGACAACTTCGTCGCGTGTCGCGTCGTCGGCGACGACGACCGTGCGGAGCCGCGCCGGCACGGCGGAGGTGTCGATGCGGCTGTTGTGCGGCCAGCGGCAGGGGCCGTCGTGGTCCCAGTGTCCGCACAACGCGACCGTCACGGCGCCGCCGGGAGCTCGTGTGTCGGTGCCCGATGCGAGCTCGAGCTCGGCTTCGAACGCGAATGCCCTCTCCGGCGTCATAAGCAGAGATTGCCCGATCCGGCGTAGCGTCAGCGGCTGATGAAGGCCGCGTGCTACTACGAGACTGGGCCGCCGAGTGTGTTCCGGTTCGAGGACGTCCCCGATCCGGTGCCCGGTCCCGGCGAGGTGCTGGTCGACGTCGAGGCGATCAGCATCGAGGGTGGCGACACGCTCAACCGGGCCGGCGGCGAGATGGCGAGCTCACCGCACATCGTCGGGTACCAGTGCGCGGGCACGATCGCCGAGGTCGGGGCGGACGTGCAGGACCGTCTGCCCGGGCAGCGCGTCGTGTGCACGATGCTCTGGGGCTCGCACGCCGAGCGGATCGCCACCCCGGCGATCGTCACGTGGTCGGTGCCCGACGGGCTCGACATCGTCGAAGCGGCGTGCGTGCCGGTGCCGTGGGGCACCGCCGACGACTGCCTGTTCGAGTTCGGGCATCTCCAACCGGGCGAGACGGTGTTGATCCAAGCGGGCGCGAGCGGCGTGGGGCTGGCCGCAATCCAGCTTGCAAAGCGCTCGGGCGCCACCGTGCTCGCGACGGCGTCGAGCGACGAGAAGCTCGACCGCCTGAAGGAGTACGGCCTCGACCACGGCATCAATTACCGCACGAGCGAATTCCCCGTGGTCGCCCGCGAGCTCACCAGCGGGCGCGGCGTCGACCTCGTGGTCGACTCGGTGGGATCGACGCTCGCCGGCAGCGTGCAGTCGCTCGCCTACCGCGGCCGCGTGACGCTCGTCGGGAGCGCGGGGCGCGATCCGCGGCCGTTCGACGCGGGGATGCTGATGATGGCCAACCAGACGCTCACCGGTGTGTTTCTCGGCGC
Source organism: Actinomycetota bacterium (assembly GCA_046727755.1). Taxonomy (GTDB): domain Bacteria; phylum Actinomycetota; class Acidimicrobiia; order IMCC26256; family JACDBD01; genus JALZAA01. Next base: position 2,644 of record JBKPDG010000124.1, on the reverse strand, counting down.
CGAGATCGTCACCGATCGCGTCAAGGCGATGATCGCCCGCCATCTCGAGGACATCGCCGCCGGCAACCTCCGCGTCGTCGTCGACCGGACGTTCCCGCTCTCCGACGCCGCCGGCGCCCACGCCTACATCGAGAGCCGCCAGGCGTTCGGGCGCGTCGTGTTGATCCCGTAAACCGCGGACTACGCGGGGACGGACGCGACGAGCTGCTCGCTGACGTCCCACAAGCGCCGCGCCGCACCGTCGTCCTGGGCGACACGCGACGGAACGGCCGGCCTGCACTTGTAGAAGTACCCGCCCGTCACACCGCCCACCTCGGGGGACGACGCGAGGTAGATCGTCGTGCGCGCCCCCTTCTCGGGGCTGATCGCGAACGGACCCGCCAGGTACGTGATGCCCCAGCCGTAGAGATCTCCGAGGTCGCCGCCGCGACCAAAGTCGCTACGGACGAACCCGGGGTGCTGGGCGTTCACCGTGACGCCGGTGCTATCGAGACGGCGGGCGAGTTCCCGGGCGAAATAGATGTTCGCCAGCTTGGACTTGCTGTACGCGTCCATCCACCGGTACTTGCGCGCGGACTGGAGATCGTCGAAGTCGAGGCCGTGCTTGGCGCCTTTGTGGGCGCTCGAGGCGACCACCACGACTCGGGACGGTGCGCTGGCGCGCAGCCGATCGAGCAACAGGTCCGTGAGCAGGAAGTGCCCGAGGTGGTTGATCCCGAACGTCGCCTCGAAGCCGTCTTCGGTCTCCGTCCGGCGCCGGAGGATCAGCCCAGCGTTGTCGACGAGCACGTCGACACGGTTGAAGCGGTCGAGCACGTCAGCCGCGAACGACCGGATGGACCGGAAGCTGGCCAGGTCGAGCGCCAAGACATCGACGGAGTCGTTCCCGCTCCGCTCGGCGATCTCCTGGCGCGCCGACCGCCCGCGCTCTTCGTTGCGGGAGGTGATGACGACCCGTGCCCCGAGGCGCGCGAGCCCGACCGCGGCCTCCTTGCCGATCCCCGTGTTCCCGCCCGTGATCACGATGCGTTTGCCGGCGAGATCCGCCACGGTGCACCACGCTATCCGTGGCTTCCCATCCGGTGACGAGGTCACCGGCGAATGAGAAGGGCATCCACGTGAGAACATCCACTGAGCGGGAAGGAGGCCGCGTGGGCGAATACCTGCCGATCGAGGACCACGGCGTCGTCGGCGACCTGCACACGGTCGCCCTGGTCGGTATCGACGGGTCGATCGACTTCATGTCGTACCCGCACTTCGGGTCGGCGACGATCTTCTGCTCCCTGCTCAACGCCGAGAACGGCGGCAAGTTCCAGGTGCGACCGTGTCACGCCAGCGGGGCCGTGAAGCAGATGTATATCCCCGATACGAATGTGCTCATCACCCGCACCCTGGATCGCGCCGGTGTGGGTGAGGTGTCCGACTTCATGCCCGTCGGGGTAGACGAGCACGAGCACTCCCACGCACTCGTCCGCCGGGCGAAGGGCGTGCGGGGCGAGTCGGAGTTCGACGTCATCTTCGATCCGCGCTTCGACTACGGCCGCGCCGGTCACAAGGTCGACGTGCGCGAGGGCGAGATCCTCTTCCATTCTGAAGGGCCCGACGGCCGGACGGTGCGGTTGCGGTCGCAAGTGCCGCTCGAGGTGAAGAACGGCGCCGTGGTCGGGCGATTCGTGCTGCGCGCCGGTGAGACCGCCGCCTTCGTGATGGAGGAGGTCCAGCCCGGCCGGCCGAGCCCGTCGGAATCACCGCATTACGTCGCCGATGCGTTCAAGGCGACGGTGAATTACTGGCGCGCGTGGGTCGGTCGCTCGCAATACCAGGGGCGTTGGCGGGAGACCGTGAACCGCTCTGCGCTCGTGCTCAAACTGTTGGTGTCGGACCGATTCGGGTCGCTGGTCGCCGCACCCACGTTCGGGCTCCCGGAAGAGCTCGGCGGTGAGCGCAACTGGGACTACCGCTACACGTGGATTCGCGACGCGTCCTTCACGCTGTACGCGCTCATCAGGCTCGGCTATACCGCCGAGGCGGGCGCGTTCATGCGGTGGATCGAGGACCGCTGCAACGACCTGGGCCCGGACGGTTCGCTGCAGATCATGTACGGCATCGACGGGCACAAGGAGCTCACCGAGGACATCCTCACGCACTTCGAGGGCTACGCCGGGTCATCGCCGGTCCGCATCGGCAACGGCGCCTACGACCAGCTCCAGCTCGACATCTACGGCGAGCTCATGGATTCGGTTTACCTCTACAACAAGTACGGCGCGCCGATCTCGCACGACCTCTGGCACAACCTTGTCCGGCTCGTGGACTGGGTGACCGACCACTGGCAGCTCCCGGACGAAGGGGTCTGGGAGGTGCGCGGTGGGCGACAGGAGTTCCTGTACTCGCGGCTGATGTGCTGGGTCGCCGTCGACCGTGGCATCCGGCTGGCCGACCGCCGTTCGTTCCCGTATCCGTTCGAGCGCTGGCGCGCGATCCGCGACGAGATCTACCAAGACATCTACGCGAACTTCTGGGACCCGGAGCTGCAGGCGTTCGTCCAGCACAAGGGCACCAAGACGCTCGACGCGTCGACGTTGCTCATGCCGCTGGTCAAGTTCATCAGCTCGACCGACCCGCGCTGGCTCTCGACGCTCCGGGC
>JBKPDG010000123.1:0-21161 GCA_046727755.1 Actinomycetota bacterium | reverse complement strand
TCGCGAACCAGCAGCGACCCTTCGACGAGGCCTGGTATGCCAGCGATCCGGAGCCGACGAACCCGGTGCTGTCGTCCGTGTTCCTCTGGGTGCCCGCTGCGCTCGCGCTGTCCGACCTGGTCGTCAACGGCGTGCTCGAGCGGCGACCCGAGCTCCGCATCGGCGTGATCGAGCTGTCGGCGGTCTGGTTGCCGATGTTCCTCATGTACCTCGACGGCGGCGTGCGCTTCGTGACCCGACTGCATGGGCAGGCGATCGCCGATCTCCCGCTGGCGCCGAGCGAGTACGTCCGCCGGCAGGTGCGCGTGGCGGCGTTCTCGTACGAGCGCCCCGAGCGGCTCATCCAGCGCGTGGGCGACTTGTTCATGTGCTGTAGCGACTACCCGCACTCCGAGGGGACCGCCCAGCCACTCGACGACTACCGCGCGCTCGACGACACGACGTCCGATCCGAACGGCGCGCCCGGGCTCTACCGCGACAATGCGGCGTGGCTCCTCGGGCGGGGCAACGGCGCGTGACCGCGGCCGACGCCGAGTTCGAGTTCCTCGCGCCGCGTCACGACGTCCCGACCGGTGGGCGCAGCGGTTTCACCGTCGTCGAGTCCCGCCAGGTCCATTACCTCGAGTGGGGACGCAGCGCGGCCCCGCCCGTTGTGTGCCTCCACGGCGGCGGTCAGACCGCGTACATGTGGGAGGAGCTGGGCGCCGCGCTCGCTCCGACGCACCATGTGTTCGCACCCGACCTCCCCGGTCACGGCGACACCGATCCAGTCGACGAGATGGACCGCCGATCGCTCGCGGCGACGATCCCCCCGCTCCTCGACGAGTTCGGCATCGATCGGGCCGCGTTCGTCGGCGCGTCCCTCGGCGGGATCGTCAGCCTCACCCTGGCCGCGGACCGGCCCCGCCTCGTCGGCTCGATCGCGCTCATCGACATCGGGCATCGCCTCGAGGACGAGGGCGTCAACCGCATCATCGACTTCATGACGAAGCACGAGTCGTTCGCGTCGCCCGAAGCGGCGGCGGTCGAGGTGGCCGAGTACCTTCCGCACCGGCGCCAGGTCAACGCCGACAACCTGCGCCGCAACCTCCGAGAGCTGCCGGACGGCCGCTGGGTGTGGAAGCACATGTTCGCTCGTCGCCTCCGCGGAGCGCGACCCCCGGTGGGTGGCTGGCGCGAGCTCGTCGCCGGTATGGGTGACGAGGCCACGACCCTCACCTGCCCGGTGCTCGTGCTGCGGGGTGCGTCGAGTGACGTGCTGTCGAACGAGGGCGCCGAGGAGATCGCCTCGCTCATCCCCGACGCACGCCTCGCGACTGTCGGGAGCGCCGGGCATCACGCCGCCGGCGACAACCCCCAGACGACCGTCGATCTCGTCCGCGCCTTCCTCGCCGAGACGGGGTCGTGAGGGACGCTCGGCTGGGCCGTCGACCCCGGCATTTCGGACCGGTCAGGCGGGCCGACATTGACGGGCGCCGGGCTTGAGTAGTACGCGACACCTGTGGAAAAGGCGCAGGACCCGGTGAGCGAGCACGAATCGCCGCTCGAGATCACCGACGACGTCGAGGCGATCACGGGCAGCGTGCCAACGGGCGGGAACGGCGCGACGCCGGAACCGAACGGCGCGTCGCCCGAGGAAGACAGCGACCGGTGGCTGGACGAGCTCGAGCGGCTCGAACGGGCCGAGTCGAAGAGCAGCGAAGACAGTCGCGCTCGCGAAGCGGACGAGCGCCGGGCGCGCTGGGACTCCGAGTACGAGCGCGCCGAGCGGGCCGCCAAGGAGCGCGCTGCCCGCGAGGCTGACGACCGCCGGGAGCGATGGCGGGCCGAGGACGAGCGTCTGGCGCGGGAGGCCGAGGGACGCCGGGTGCGCTGGCGGGCCGAGTACGAGCGCGCCGAGCTCGACGCACAGTCGCGGGCGATGCGGGAGGCGGAGCAGCGCCGAGCGCACTGGGAAGCCGAGTACACGCGCGCCGAAGCCGAGATCCAGCAGCGAGCCGCCGCCGAGGCCGATCAGCGTCGAGCGCGCTGGCAAGCCGAACGCGAGCGCGCCCTGCGCGAGACCCAGGAGCGCAGGGAGCGGTGGCGACGCGCGTACGACCACGCGCTGGGTGAGGCCCAAGCACGGCTGGAGCGGGAGACGCAGCGGCGTCTCGAGCGTTGGGAGGGCGAGTTCGAGCGCGCCGAGCAGGAGGGACTGGAGCGCGCCGAGCAGGAGGCCGCCCAACGGCGCGCACGCCTCGATGCCGATTGCGAGCGGGCGTTGCGCGAGGCACAACTTCGGGTGGAGCAGGAAGCCCGCGTCACGCGGGAGCGTTGGGAGGTTGACTTCGGGCGCTCCCAGCGGGAGGCGGACGAGCGTGCGCAGCGGGCCGCAGAGTCTCGACGGCAGCGCTTCGAGATCGAGTTCGATCGCGCGGAGAACGAAGCGCAGGAACGCCGGGAGCGCGCGGCGAGGGAGCTTCGCCGGCAGTGGGAGGCGGAGTACGAGCGGGTGGAGTCCGAAGCCGAGGAGGTCCGCCGCAAGGGCCTCGAGGACGTGCGCACGCAGGAGGCCGACTGGGTCCGTGCGCGGTTCGGTGAAGACGAGAAGGCCGCCCAGCGAGAGCTCGCGAAGCTCCGCGAGCGCTGGGCGAAGGACGACGAGAACGCGCAGCGCGAGCGGCGGAAGCGACGTGAGCCGGAGCTCCAGGCGCGCCGACAGCGCTGGGACGAAGAAGAGCAACACGCTCTCAACGAGGCGCGCGCGGGAAGGGCCGAAGCAGCCGACGCGCTGCGCCGTCGCTGGGAGTCGGAGTACGAGCGAGCCGAGCTCCAGGCCCGGAATCGGGCGGCGCAGGAGCGCGCCGAGCTCCGCCGTCGCTGGACCGCCGAGTACGAGCGCGCACAGGAGCAGGCGCAGGAACGCGTCGTTCGAGAGGCCGAGGAGCTCCGGGCCCGGTTGGAGGCTGAAGCCGACCGAGAAGACCAGGAGTCTCGACGGCAGCAAGCTCGAGAGATCCACGAGCGGCGCGAGCGCTGGGCCGCCGACGACGAGCAGTACCTGCGGCAGTCCGCTGAACAGGCGGCGCGCGAGCTGCGAGAGCTACGAGAGCGTTGGATCTCGGACGAGGAGCGTGTCTTCCGCGAGGCGGAGCAGCGCGCGGCGCGGGAATCCTTGGAGCTGCGCGAATGGTGGGAATCCGAGGACGAGCGTGCGACCCGGGAGGCCTTGGAGCGCGCGAGCCGGGAAGCCGCGGCGCTGCGCTCGTGGTGGGAGGCCGAAGACCGGCGCTGCTCCCAGGAGGCCATGGAGCGCGCCGCCGCCGAGGCCGAGGAGCAACGCGCTCGTGAGAACGAGGAACGGGCGACAAGGACTGCCGAGGCCGAGAACGCCCGGCTGAACATTGCCGACCGGGTGGCGATCGAGGCGCAGGAGCGACGCCAGCAGTGGGAAGCCGAGGATCACCGCACCGTGCGCGAAGCGGAGCAACGCGCCCAGCAGGCGGCACAGCAGCGTCGCCAGCGTTGGGAGGCGGAGTACCAGAACGCCGTCCAGGAGTGCTACGCCCGGGAGCTGCAGGACACGCAGCGGCTCTGCGACGAGCTCGAAGCCGACTACCGGCAGCGGATCGACGAGGCCCAAGCGCGCGCCGCCCAACACGGTGCGGAGCTGCGTGAATGGCACGCGGACGACCGTTTGACGTCCGGTCCTGTCGATGCCGTCGAACCCGCGTTCGATGCCGACGCGTTCGACCACGATGGCGTCCATCCGGATGGCGTCGATCCGGATGGCGTCGATCCCGACGCTCGCGACGCTCGCGAGGGCGCGCCCTAGCAGCCTCGCGTCGTCACAGCGACGCCCGGAGGCGGGCGACGTCACGCAGATGATGGGTGGGATCGTGGACGCCGTGGCGGGCGATCCAGTGCAAGTCCAACTCGTCGCCACTGACGGTCACGGTGTTCGTCCAGGACTGCGGCGGCGCGACGGTGAGAGCGTCGACGAGTTGCGCGGCCTCGCGTGACAGCCCCGCCAAGGCCAAGTCGACGTCGATCACGCGTGGCTCGGGCTCGAAGGCGGGATCAGGGGGGTCACCGAGGTCGGTGCCGGGGTCGTTGAGCAGGGTGTCCACCAGGAAGCGCATCCCGAAGAGGACCTCGCGCACGTGGTCGACGTACTCCGCGATCGACCACATCGCGGGGATAGGGCGTCGCTGAAGATCGGAGTCGGCCAGGCCCGCAACGGCGTCGGACCAGCGCGCCGGCATGATCGAGATCGCGGTGATGGCGTCCGCGTCCGTCCACGCGCTGCCGTCGAAACCGCACTCGGCGCAGACCTCGACCGGGCTCGTCACGGCCGAAATGCTACGGACCGACGCCGCGCCGCATTGGATACTCGGACTGTGCAGGACGCCCGCCGCGTAGTCCGCCGCGGCTACGACGACATCGCCGACCGGTACCTTGCCGCCCGCACCTGGGGCGGCGACGTCGACCTCCTCCCCGAGGTCGTGACGCGCCTAAGTCCGGGCGACAGGGTGCTCGACGCCGGGTGCGGCGCCGGCGTGCCGGTGATGCAGCTGCTCACCGATGCCGACCTCACGGTCGTCGGGATCGACATCTCGAGCGCGCAACTCGCGCTCGCGCGATCTCGCGTCGCCTGGGTGCAGCTCGCACAGGCCGATCTCTCGACGTTGCCGTTCGGTGACGGCAGCTTCGATGGCCTCGTCTCCTACTACGCGGTGATCCACGTACCTCGTTCCGACCACCGCGGCGTCTTCGCGGAGTTCCGCCGCGTGCTTCGGTCGGGTGGTGTCGCGCTGTTGTGCCTCGGCGCTCGCGACCTCCCCGAGGACGACGATGCGGAGAGCTGGCTCGGAGCGCACATGTTCTGGAGCCACTTCGATGCCGAGACCAACCTGGAGATGCTGGGGACCTGCGGGTTCGACGTCATTCGGCACGAGATCGTGGCTGACCCCATGGAGCACGGCCACCATCTGTTCGCGCTCGTCACGGCAGAATGACTACGTGCCGACGCAAAGGAGCGAGGGAGATGGAAGAACGCGATGTCCGGGAGCTCTTCACGCGCCTGTTCGAGCACATGAGCGCGGAGGAGGAGCACGACCTGCGCCACCCCGACTTCGTGATGGAGATGCCGCAGTCTGGGGAGCGCATCGTCGGTCGCGAGAACATGCGAAAGATGCAGGAGAACTACCCGGGCCCTCCGAACATCGAGTTGCGCCGGGTCGTCGGCTCCGGCGACGTCTGGGTGATCGAGATGCGCTCCGACTACGACGGCCGCATCTACCACGCCGTCGGGGTCGTCGAGTTCCGTGACGGCAAGATCCTGCGTGAGACCCGCTACTACGCCGACCCGTTCGACGCGCCGGAGTGGCGCGCGGAGTGGGTCGAGAGAATGGAGGGCGCATGACGACCGTCGACGAGCAGCAAACCGAGGCGATGCGACAGTTGGTGCCGTTCGCGACGGCGCTGGGGCTCGAGGTCGTCACCAACCGGCCCGAGGAGGTGCGCGCCCGCGTCGAGTGGACGCCCCAACGATGCACGACCGCGGGCGTGCTGCACGGCGGCGTCATCATGAGCCTGGCCGACACGACCGGGGCCGCGTGCGCGTTCCAGAACCTGCCCGACGGCGCCGCCGGGACCACGACGATCGAGAGCAAGACGAACTTCTTGCGCGCCGTGCGCGACGGCTACGCGGAAGCGGTCTCCCGCCCACTGCACGCGGGCCGCACCGTGGTCGTCGTCGAGACGGACGTCACCGACGCCGACGGACGCCCGGTCGCCAAGGTGCTGCAGACCCAGGCGGTGCTCCGCGGCTGACCCGCTCTCAGCCCTCCCAGTCGAGGACGACCTCGGGCCCACCCTCCGACGGCGGTTCGGTGAGGTCCACGCCGCTCACTTCCTTCACCCGGGCCCGGAACCACACCGCGAAGTCCGAAGAGTCCTGCCCCAGTTCCATGAAGGACTTCTCGGGGTCGGGGCTCTCGAACCACACGAGGACGAACGCGCTGCCATCGGGATTCTCCTGAATGCTCCAAGTCTCCCGCGTGATCCCGAGACGCTTCTGCGACTCGTCGTACCCAGCGCGTTGTGCGCCCATCGTCTCCTTCGCGAAGCCGCGAGCGGTATCCACCTTGCCCGGCAGAATTGGAAACGCCCCGTTGAAGACAGCCATCGTCCCTACCTCCCTTTGCGACGGTGCGAAGCTAGCCACCTCGAGCCCTCGGCTCCAGGTCCTTGATTTTTTCTCGTCGGCCCTCTTGACAATGGCGAACATACGTTCGTATACTGATGCCACTTCCCCCGGTGAACCCGATGGCCCGGAGGAAGCCGTGTTCGAGCGAGTTCGCAGCGCAGTCGACGATCTGAAGGCGACGGCGCGCGCCCTCGATCCGCTCTGTGTCGACGGTGGAGATGCAGCCGCACTCTTCGAGATCGTCAGCGAGGGCGAGCGCGTGTGCGCGGCGATGAAGGCGCTCATGGCGCGACGCGTAGACGAGACCGGCGCGTGGCGGAAGGGCGGTTATCGGAGCGCGGCGCATTGGGTTGCCGAGGCGGCGGGTGAGACGGTCGGAGCCGCAGCGCGATCGCTGGAGACCGCTCGAGCGCTCGATGCACTGCCCGAGACAGACGCCGCGTTCCGCGCCGGAACGCTGTCGGAGACACAAGCGGCGGAGATCGTGAGCGCGGCGGGCTGTGATCCGGGCGCCGAGTCCGCGCTGTTGGCGACCGCGGAATCGACGAGCGTGAAAGGCCTCCGTGACCGGTGCCGGGAGGTGCGCGCCGGCGCCGAGGCCGACGACCAAGCGTGGGCACGGCGCCTCCACGAGACGAGGCGGGCGCACAAGTGGAGCGATCCTGACGGGGCATACCGGTTGGAGGGACGAATGGCGCCCGACGCCGGCGCCCGGTTCGACGCGGCCTGGGAGGCTCACATCGACCGCATCTTCCGGCAGGCTCGCCGCGCCGGGCGGCATGAGCCTCGCGCTGCTTACGCCGCAGACGCACTCGTGGCGCTGGCGAGCGAAGGGCCGTGCAAGCCGGTCGAGGTGCGGGTGACGGTCGACAGCGCGGCGCTGGCACGCGGGCACACCCAGAACGCGGAGCGCTGCGAGATCGATTGGATGGGGCCGGTACCGGTGACCACCGCCCGGGCGCTGCTCGACGATGCGTCTGTTGCCGTGCTGGTGCGCGATGGCGATGACATCACCGCCGTTTCTTCACCGAAGCGCGTCATCCCGATGAAGCTGCGCCGGGCGCTCGAGGCGCGCTACCCGGCGTGCGGGGTGAAGAGTTGCGCCAACGATCAGTTTCTCCAGATCGACCATGTCGTCCCGATCGAGGACGGGGGCGAAACGAACATCCGCAACGCCTGGCGGATCTGCCCGCACCACCACCATCTCAAGACTTATTGCGGCTGGCGCGTCGTCGGCGAGGCCGGCAACTGGGACCTCGTCCCACCCGACGACCCGCATCCTTAACTCGGCGGTCGGACGTTGATCACCAGGGTGAAAATCGACTTCACGACCGGCTCGCCCGAGTCGGCGTCCTTCCAGTCGGTCTCGGTGACGTAGAACTCGAGCTTGCCGCCGTTGGATCGTTCCTTCTCGTAGACGTCTGTGATGACGGTGGTGCCCTCGAGGACGTCGCCGACCTTCGGCCAGCGCTCATACTCGAACGCCTGCTCTCCGTGGAGGATGGCGCGCCCGGGTCCGCGCAGCCGGTCGATCGGGAGCCCGGCAGCGCCTCCCGTGCCGAGCGAGCCCCAGTACGACATCACGAACGGGAAGGTGGGCGGCACGAGGGCGTCCTCGCCGCTGTACATGTCGTCGGTGTCGCCGAGGGCTTCGGCGAAGACGCGGACCGGGCCGCGCTCGATCGCGACCTTCTGGGTGCCCGTCTCCTGCCCCTTGAGCTCCGTGAGTGCCACGGCGGGGGACCCTACAGGCCGAGACGCTCGTTGGCCTCTTCGAAGAAGCTGGCCGGCGACCTCGGGTCTTGTTCCGGCTCCAGGGTCTCGGGGTTCCATTGCGACATGTCGCGGTTGAAGAAGTCGCCGCCGTATACGTGAATGGCGGCGGTGCAGGTGCCGAGCGGGTTGTGCACCGCGTGGATCGTGTCGTCGCCGAGGAGCACGACGTCGTTGGTGCTGAGCCCGCGGGTGCGCCGCGCCTCGAGACCGCCGTCCGTGCGACGGAAGAAGGTGTTGTCCTCCTGCCCGGCGTAGATGGCGATGGCGGCCCACATCTGGTGGTCGTGCGGCCAGATCGACATCCCGGGCGCCCACACCACCTTCAGCACCGTGAGCTCGGGGGAGTGGTGCAAGGTCGTGAGCTCGGCCCGGGTGGCCGGCAGCGCCGCTTCGCATTGCGAAGGCTCGCTCACGGTCCGTTCCAACAGGTCGGAAACGGCCAGGCGTGGCTCAGACTCGGCAAGGGTCGACTGGCACTCAGCCACGAACTGCTCGACGTCGAGCACGTGTTCAGGCTACGACGATTTCGTCCCGCCCGTCGTCCCCACGGCGTCGTTGCCCAGTAGGTGCTTCATCACCTTGCCGGTTGCGTTGCGCGGCAGCTCGTCGACGAACGTGACTTGTCGCGGGCGCTTGTAGTCCGCGAGATGGTCGGCGCAGAACGCCTGGAGCTCGTCACCGCCGACAGCGGCGTCGGGTTTGCGCACCACGAAGGCGGCGATGTCCTCACCGAGCACGTCGTGCGGGATGCCGACGACCGCGGCCTCGCGCACCGCCGGGTGTTCGAGGATGACGCTCTCGATGTCGGTCGGGTACACGTTGTGCCCGCCTCGGACGATGAGGTCCTTCTTGCGGCCGACGAGGTAGAGGAACCCATCGTCGTCGACGTAGCCGAGGTCGCCACTGCGCAACCACCCGTCGCGCGTCCAGGTGCTCGCGGTGGCGTCGGCGTCCTGGTAGTACTCGCGCTGACGACCCGGCAGGCGCGTCAACAGTTCACCGACCTCGTGGGGGGCGCGCTCGTTGTCGTCGTCATCGACGATCTTGATCTGCATCGGCGGGATCGGCTTGCCCACCGATCCAATGCGCTTCGTGACCTCTTCCTGGGGCATCACGATGAACGCCGGGCCGGCCTCGGTCATCCCGTACGAGTTCGACACGCTGGCCTGCGGCAGCCGCTCCACCAGCGTGAGCAGTGTGTTCGGCGCGAGGGGCGCGCTCCCGATCGAGACCGCCTGCAAGCTGCTCAGGTCGGCCGTCGCGAAGTCGGGATGCGCGACGAGCAGCTCGGCCATCGCGGGGACGAGGAACGCCATCGTCGGCCGCTCCTGCTCGACGAGCCGCAGCCATGCACCGGCGTCGAACTTCGGTTGGTACAAGCCGACCATGCCCATCTTCATCGGGTTGAAGATGAACGAGATCCCGGCGAACGTGAACAGCGGCGCGCCGTGCACCCAGCCCGCGCCGCTCCACGGCGGCTCGAGGTTCGGGATCATCGCCACGTTGCGGTGGCGAACGGCGACACCCTTGGGCAGCCCGGTCGTGCCCGACGTGTACATGATGTCGGCGAGATCATCCAGCCCGACCGGGACCTGGAATGCACTGTCGTCCGGGTCGAAGGCGTCGTTCCACGCCACCTGGTCGTGTCCTGCGCCGTCGCTGACGAGCAGGTCGAGCGACGGCACTTCGGCACGAACATCGCGGGCGGTCGCGTCCAGAGCCTCACACGTCAACATCGCGCGGACGGCGGCGTGGCCCAGGATCGCGATCAGCTCGCGGACGGAAAGCCGGGTATTGGTGGGCACGGCGACCGCGCCGGCCTTGTGAACGGCCGCGTACGCGACGATCCAGCGGAGACACTCGTCGTTCGGCAGGTAGATCGAGACCCGATCACCCTGCTCGACGCCTCGCGTGACCAACCCGCGCGCAAGGGCGTTCGAGCGGGCGTGCCATTCGTGGAACGTGATCGCCCCGCCCGAGCCCATGTCGCGATAGGCGACTTCATCGCCGTACCGCTGCGCCATGAAGCGCAGCTGGTCGACGAGTAGCTCCCCCCAGTCGGGCATAGCTATCTATCCCACAGGGCCGGTCACATCGAGAATGCCATGCTCGGGATGGCGCTGCCGCCCTCGGCCGGCGCGAAGAGCTCGGCCTTCTTGGCGATCAGGTCGGCGACCGTCCAGCGCTTCCCACCCGCGGCGAGCTCGTTGGCGAGCGACCAGCCCTGCATCAGATACACGCGGTCACCCCACATGACGAACACCTGGCCGCTCACGTCGGCGGCGGCGTCGCTGGCGAGGAAGCCGATCAGCGGCGCCATGTTGTCGGGGTCCCAGGCGTCGAACTCGCCTTCCTTCGCCGCCATGAGCTGGTCGGCGCCGGCGACGGTCTCGGTGAGGCGCGTCCGGGCGCGCGGCGCGATCGCGTTCACGGTCACGCCGTACTTCTGCAGCTCGCGGGCGAGCACGATCGTCATCGATGCGATTCCCGCCTTGGCCGCGGCGTAGTTCGACTGCCCGGCGTTGCCGAACAGGCCCGACTCGCTCGACGTGTTGATGATCCGGCCTGTGAGGGACTCGCCCGCCTTCGATCGCTCGCGCCAGTGCACAGCCGCGAAACGGCTGGGCGCGAAGTGCCCCTTGAGATGGACGCGGATCACCGAATCCCAGTCCTCCTCGGAGAGGTTGAAGCTCATGCCGTCGCGCAGGATCCCCGCGTTGTTCACGAGGATGTCGAGCTTGCCGAACTCGTCGACCGCCTGACCGACGAGCGACTCTGCGCCCGGCCAGGACGCCACGTCGTCGTAGTTGGCGACCGCCTCGCCACCGGCCGCGATGATCTCGTCGGCGACCTGCTGTGCCGGTGTCTTGTCGGCGCCTTCGCCTTCCCGCGCCCCGCCGAGATCGTTGACGACGACCTTCGCGCCCTCACTCGCGAGGAGCAGCGCCTCGCCCCGGCCGATCCCGCGGCCGGCGCCCGTCACGATCGCGACTTTGCCGTCGAGCGAACCCATGTATGTCTCTCCCTCTCTGACGATGTGCTCGGAGAGATTACTGACTCAGACGTCAGGTACGCTCCTCGGAGATCGCGCACCGATCCGACTCGGAGGAAGAGGAACGAGAAACATGCCTGATGCCGTCATCGTGTCCGCCGCCCGCACTGCCATCGGGACGGCGCGCAAGGGATCGCTCGCCGACATCGACGTGTTCGAGCTCGCCAAGGCGTCGATCAGCGAGGCGCTCAAGCGCTCGAGCGTGCCGGCAGAGGACGTCGAGGACATCATCATGGGCGAGTCGCTCCAGGGCGGCGGCTGCGTGGCGCGCTACGCCGCCGTCGACCTCGGCTTGACCGACATCCCGGGTCTTGCCCACAACCGCCACTGCGCGTCGGGCATGGCGCCCATCCAGACCGCCGCCGCCGGCATCCGGTCCGGTATGGACCGCGTCGTGATCGCGGGCGGCGCCGAGAGCATCACCCAGAGCCCGAGCGTCATGAAGAAGCTGCCGGGCCCGTACGCGGGCGTCGAGCCGTGGCTCTCGCCCAGCCACCCGGCGACGCCCGACGCACCGACCATGGACATGTCGATCACGGTCGGCTGGAACACCGCGGTCAAGGCCGGCGTGAGCCGCGAGGAGCAGGACAACTGGGCGTACCACTCGCACATGCGCGCCGTCGCCGCTACGGACGAGGGCCGGCTCCGCGACGAGATCTTCGCGATGGAAGTACCGGTCCGTGGAAAGCGCGGCGAGACGCGCACCTTCGACGTCGACGAGCACCCGCGTCGCGACACGACGCCCGAGAAGCTGGCCCAGCTTCCGCCGCTCCATCCGGAGATCGAGGGCTTCAGCATCACCGCCGGGAACTCATCGGGCCTCAACGACGCCGGCTGCGCGGTCGTCGTCGCCGACCGCGACTACGCCGACGAGCACGGGCTCGAGCCGCTGGCCATCGTCCGGTCGTGGGCGTCGGTGGGCGTGCCGCCTCGGGACACCGGCCTGGCGCCCACGCTCGCGATCCCGAAGGCCGCCGAGCGTGCCGGCATTGCGGTCTCGGACCTCGACCTCGTCGAGATCAACGAGGCGTTCGCGGCGATGGCGGTCGCGTCGTCCCGCATCCTCGGCCTCCCGCACGACATCGTGAACGTGAACGGCAGCGGCTGCAGCCTCGGCCATCCCGTCGCCGCCACCGGCGCCCGTATGGTCGCGACGACGATCTACGAGCTGCGGCGGCGCGGTGGGGGGCTGGGCTGCGTGAGCATGTGTGCCGGAGGCGGCATGGGCTCGGCCACCGTGCTCGAGGTGCCGGCCCCGTCGTAGGTCCCTCCCTTCTGTAGGTTCTGAGAGCATCGAGTCCGACCTCACGTTCGCCCTCGAGCTCGCGGATGCCGCCGACGAGACAACGATGCCGCGCTTCCGCGCGACGGATCTCGTCGTGGAGACCAAACCCGACCTCACGCCGGTCAGCGAAGCCGATCGCGCCGCCGAACAGATGCTCCGGGCTCGCATCGAGGCAGAGCGCCCCGGCGACGGCGTCGTCGGTGAGGAGTACGGCGAGACGCCGGGGTCGGGCGACCGGCGCTGGATCCTCGATCCGATCGACGGCACGAAGAGCTTCGTGCGCGGCATCCCGGCGTGGGGGACGCTGATCGCGCTCGAGCGCGACGGCGAGATCGTGGTCGGCGTCGTGTCGGCGCCCGCGCTCGGCCGCCGGTGGTGGGCGATGCGCGGCTCCGGAGCGTACGCCGACGGCGAGCCGATCACGGTGTCGCGCGTCAGCGCCGTCGAGGATGCCCTGTTCTGCTTCACGTCGCTCACGGCGTTCGACGAGCACGGAATGGGCGACGCCTTCCGATCGCTCGCCGCTCGTTGCTGGGAGGCGCGGGGCTTCAGCGACTACTGGGCGCACGTGCTCGTCGCCGAGGGGAGCGCGGACATCGCCGTCGAGCCCGTCATGAACCTCTGGGACAACGCGCCCCTGCAAGTGATCGTGGAGGAGGCGGGTGGGCGATTCACGGACCTGGAGGGCCGCCCGCGTGCCGACGGTGGCAGCGCGGTGACGACCAACGGCTTGTTGCACGATGCCGTGCTCGAGATGATCGGGCGACGGGACGCGGCCCGGTGAGCGAGGTCACGGTCGGGGTCGACATCGGCACCTCGTCGGTGAAGGCGATCGCCGCCGACGGGGACGGCAATGTGGTTGGGTCGGCGCGGGTCCCGCATCGATTTCGGGTGCCGAGCCCCGGGCGGTTCGAGCACGATGCCGGCGAGGCGTGGCGGCGAGGCCCCGACGCGGCGCTGGCCGCGCTGGGCGACACCGCACCCAAAGGCGTGAGCGTGGCGGCGATGGTGCCGTCGCTGACCGCGGTGGACGCGGCGGGCGTCCCCATCACGCCCGGTCTCCTGTACGGCGACGAGCGTGGTCGCCACGGCGCCCGCGCCGGGCATCCCGCCGAGAGTGGAGAGCTTCTCGCCTTCCTCCGCTGGACGGTCGCCGAAGAACCGGACGCCGCCGGCTACTGGCCCGCGCAGGCGGTCGCCAACCACGCGCTCGCCGGCGAGGCGGTGCTCGACACGACGACTGCCGCCACCGCCTACCCGCTGTTCGACTGGACGGGGTGGGACCCGAAGCTGGCGGGCGAGGTCGGCGTGCGCGCCGATCAGCTGCCGAAGCTGGCGCCGACCGGTTTCGAGTGCGGACGGGTCGGTGGCGCCGGCGGTCCCGCGCTCGCCTCGGGATGCATCGACGCCTTCGCCGAGCAGCTCGTCGCTGGTGCCGACGACGACGGCGACGTGCTGATCATCCTCGGCACGACGCTGATCGTGTGGGCGGTGACGTCGAGCGAGGAGCCGGTGCCGGATCACTACGTCGTCCCGCACACGACCCCGGGCAAGATGCTCGTCGGCGGGCCGAGCAACGCCGGCGGGTTGTTCCTCGACTGGGTGACGGGCCTGCTCGCCGACGGCGAGCCGCCGGCCGACCCGGGAGGCGTGCCCGTATGGGCGCCGTTCCCTCGGGGAGAGCGCGTGCCGCTGAACGATCCGGAGCGTCGGGCCGTGGTCGCGGGCCTCGATCTGACGCATGGACCGGGCGCGGTGCGGCGCGCTGCGTTCGAGGCGTCGGGCTTCGTCGCGCGTCGGATGCTCGAGGCGACGAAGGTCGATCCGCGCCGAATCGTGGCGACGGGAGGCGGGACGCGCGTCGACGAATGGGTGCAGGCGCTCGCCGATGCCACCGGGGTGCCCGTCGACTGCGTCGCGGTGCCCGAAGGCGGTGCGCTCGGCTCGGCGTGGCTGGCCCGGATCGCCGCCGGGCTCGAGGAACCGACCGCCATGGCCGAGGGCCGCCGCTGGGCGCGCACCGGCCGCCGCGTCGAGCCCGATGCGCGCTGGTCGGCGGCGGTTGCTACGCGCTACCTGGAGTTCCTCGAGCTCACCGGGCTGGGCCGCCCCTGAGGCGTCAGCGCGGTTCGATCGGGGTGACCGCGCCGAGGGCGCGCTCGACTTCCCACGCCGCAGTGAGGCAGACGTCCTCGCGGTAGCGCGGGCCGATGATCTGCACGCCGAGCGGAAGGTTCCTTCCTCCTCCCGCAGAGTCGACGCCGGCCGGGAGCGCGACCGACGGCAAGCCGAGGCAGTTGCACAGCAGCGTGAGGTCGAGGGTGCGGCGAATGCGGTCGACGTCTTCGGCTCCGCCGAGGTCGGTGCCGACAGCGAACGGCAGTTGCGTCGAGACGGGGCCGACCACGAGCGGGCTCTCGCTCTGGAACTGTGTCCACGTACGGGCGATGCCCTGACGTTCCATGAACGCGACGCCGTAGGCCTGTTGCGTGAGCGGCTCGCGGAGCTGCAGCGCAGCCCCGAGGAACCGGCGCGCGTCGTCGCAGACGATGGCCTCGAAGAGCGACCACATCATGCGGATCTCGGCGAGCACGAGCGCGAGCCATATATCGGACGCTTCCTCGACCGTCGGGAGCGGCGTCTCCTCGACCGCGTAGCCGGCCCCGGCCAGCGCGCCGGCGACGCGCTGCACGCCCTCGGCGACCGCAGGGTCCACGCCGTGGCCCGACGGATCGGTGGCGACCGCGACGCGGATCGGACTGGGGAGGGTCGGTCCCGAGAAGGGAACGGGCGTGTACCACGGGTCACGATCGCTCGGGCGGCTCATGATCTCGAAAGCGATCCGCAAGTCGAGCACCGCGCGCGCCATGGGCCCTTGCACCGCCATGAGCTGCATCGTGAGCGGCGCGTCGGCCGGTTCGAGCGAGGTCGCCATGGGAACGCGACCGAGCGTCGGGCGCAGCGCGGCTGTCCCGCAGCACGCCGACGGCCATCGCAACGAGCCGCCGAGGTCGGAGCCGACGCCGAGCGGCGTCATGCCCGTCGCCAGCGCGGCGGCTTCTCCGCCACTCGAGCCGCCCGGGGTACGCGTCGGGTCCCATGGGTTACGGGTCGGGCCATGGAGCGCATTGTCGGTGTGCCAGCGGAGCGCGAGGTCGGGCGCGCTCGTGCGGGCGAACGGGATCGCGCCGACCGCGCGCAGGTTCGCGACCGCGGGTGCGTCGAGCGGCGGGATCATCTCCGCCAGCGCGGTGACACCTTGCGTCGTCGGCGACCCGGCGAGGTCGATCGTCTCCTTGACCGTGAACGGCACGCCGTGGAACGGGCTCGTGGGCTCGTCGCGCGCGATGGCAGCGTCGGCGTCCTCGGCGGCCGCCAGTGCGTCGTCCGTGAGCGTGTCCGTCACTGCGTTGACGTCGGGATTGACGGACTCGATGCGAGCGAGGTGAGCCTCGACCACTTCGCGGCTCGAGACCACACCGTCCCGGATCGCCGTGCCGAGCTCGAACGCGCCGAGCTCCCAGAGGTCGCTCATCCTGCCCGCGCCGGCTGTCAGCGCCGGAGGCCGGCGGCGTGGGGGCTGCCCGGTGGCGGCAGCGGGTGACGGAACAGGGCCGCCGCGTTCTCGTGGCTGATCATCGCGATCTCGTCGGCCGGGAGGCCGCCGTAGAACCGCTCGAACACGGCCTGCGAGTCGGGCCAGGTGCCGTCGCCGTGCGGGTAGTCGGTCTCGAACATCACGTGATCGACGCCGACGGTGTCGAGGGTGCAGATCGTCGAAGGGTCGTCGATCGTGCAGAACCAGAAGTTGCGGTGCAACACGTCGGCCGGACGCACGTCGCCGGGGAAGTAGTCGCCGTACCCCGACCGGTCGACGATGTTCTCGAGGCGATCGTGCAACATCGCGACCCAGCCGATGCCGCCCTCCGACATCGCGATCTTGAGGTCCGGGTGCTTCACCGCGTGTCCCGACCACAGCCACTCGGCGCACGCGGCCAGCGACAGTTGCCCGAACAACGTCGCACCGAGCGGCACCATCGGCGAGCCGGGCGGCATGTCGGCCACGCCCGTCGATCCGACGTGCAAGCAGATCACGGTGCCGGTCTCGGCGCAGGCGGCGATGATCGGATCCCACCAGCCAGAGAACAGATTCGGCATGTCGACCCGGTGCGGCTGCTCCGGGAGCGTGACGGCGACGAAGCCGCGCTCCGCATTGCGCCGGATCTCGTTGGCGCCCTGCTCGGGGTCACCGAGGTAGGTGATGCCCATCGGCACGATGCGGTTGGGGTAGGGGGCGTGCCACTCCTCGGCGAACCAGTCGTTCCACGCCTGCGTGACGGCGAGGCCGAGCTCGGGATCCGAGCATTGTGAGAACACCCGTCCGCAGAAACCCGTGATCTGCGACGGGAAGTTCACGGCCGCCCACACGCCGTTGATGTCCATGTCCTTGATGCGGGCGTCGATGTCGTAGCAGCCGGCGCGCATCTCCTCGAAGCGGGTCGGCTCGACCTTCCAGTCCTCGCGCTTGCGGCCGACGACCGCATTGAGCCCGACCTGGAAGTACAGCTGCCCGTCGAACTCCCACACCTCGTGGCCTTCGGCGGTCTCGATGATCTTGGGCGCACTGTCCTGGAACCGGCGCGGCAATCGACCTTCGAACATCGCCGGCGGCTCGACCAGGTGGTCGTCGACCGAGATGATCGTGTAGTTGATCTCGCGAGGCGCGGGGTCGGGGAGCAGCCCGTGCGTCTCGCTCTTCTTCCAATGCAGCTTCGGCTTCTCCGTCGTTGTCACGCCCGTTACCCTACGAGCCGTGGCGCTCGAGATCGAGATCAACCGCGACGCGTGCATGGGCTCGGGGAACTGCTCGTTCTGGGCGCCGGGAGTGTTCGACCTCGACGACGATGGTGTCGCCGTGGTGCTCGACCCCACGGCCCAGCCCGAGGAGAAGGTGATCCTCGCCGGCCAGGGATGCCCGACGCAGGCGATCTCGATCATCAAAGACGGCGAGAAGATCGTCTGACGCATTGCCCGCAGCCTTCGTGCTCGTGCATGGCGGCGCCCACGGCGCGTGGTGCTGGCAACGACTCCTGCCGTTCCTCGACGGCGACACGCTCGCCGTCGACCTCCCGCCGAAGACGGTCCGCGGCGGGCCGCGGAGGCACGAGCCGCTTCCAGAGCTGCGCACCCTGACGGTCGCTGACTTCGCCGACTCGCTGCTGCGTGACGTCTCCGCCGCCGGCTTCGAGCGCTTCGTGCTCGTGGGTCACTCGATGGGCGGGCTCACCATCTCGGAGGTCGCCCGCCGCGTGCCCGATCGGGTCGAGCACCTCGTGTACGTGTCGTGCATGGTGCCGCCGGAAGGTGCGTCGGCGATCGAGGCGCTGCCCGAAGACCTGCGCGCCATTACCCGCGACGCGGTGGAAGAAGCACGACACGGCGGCGACAATCCGATCGGCGGATTGGACGAGGAGACGACCCGCGCCATGTTCTGCAACGACATGGACGAAGAACAGACGCGCTTCGTTCTGGATCGCACGGGCACCGAGGCCGCGGGCGTGCTCGCCGAGCCCGTCTCACGCGTCGGGATCCCGCCCGAGCTCCCGAAGACGTTCGTGAAGTTGCTCCGTGACCAGTCCCTCCCGCCCGATCATCAGGACGTGCTCGCCGAGAACCTGCGCGACTCCCCGGGCGGCGAGGTCGACGTCGTGACGATCGACGCCGGTCATGACGTGATGATCAGCTGCCCCGAGGAGCTGGCGGACGTGCTGAACCGTCTCAGCCGGTGAACCGCGGTACGCCGACGACGGCAACTGCGGCCACACTCTTTGCTCTGCAGACCACGAGTCCGAACGCAGCGAGCAGCTTCCTGAGGATGAGGTAGGACTCTAGAGCGTCCCGCCCTGCGGTGTGTGTCTTTCGGTGTTCGTGACTTGAAGCGCGCCGCCACGGTTGTCGAGGACCGAGGTCGTGTTGGCGCAGCCGCCGTCGGAGTGGGATTGGTAGTTGACGCCGAGCGCGGCGGGAGCGAACCGGTCGCCCGATTCGGACACGACCTCGAACTCCGACCACCGCACGGTCACCGGCGGATCGTCGCAGCGCGCGAAGACCTCCGCCCAGACCATCGGATCGCCGAGGAACGGGGCGGGCGCGATCAGGTCGCGCACGGTCGTCGTCTCGTCGGCGGCGACGTCCATCACCTCACCCCGCCACGCGGCCTCGTCGACGCGGTGGACGCGAAGGCGGTACGCGCGTCCCGGCTCCCACGCGTAGTCACGCGTGTTCGGATCGTTCGGGGTGCTGGGCAACCGCGCGGCCGTCCCCGCGAGCAACGAGCCGTCGGCGGCGTAGCCACCCCAGTTCACCGCGCCGAAACCGGGATGCCGATGGTTCCATTGCAGCCCGAGGTGCGCAGCTCTGGCGCCGGGGAAGCCGACCTGCAGCGCCCAGAAGTAGAGGTGCTCGACCGCCGGCGGCGTCAGCACCTCGAGCGTGACGCTCGCCGCGACGAGATGGCCCGCGCTCGCCGGGAGCCGCCATGCGAGATGGAAGGACGACGCGCCGTTCCCCGACGGCGGGAAGCCGCGCGTGCGAGCGCGTCGCCAGGGAAACACCACGAGAGCCTACGGGCGCGAAACCTGACGCTCGTGTCACCGCGCCTAGGATCCCATCGCATGCCGATCGGGATCAGCGAGGACCACGAGGCGCTTCGGCAGGCGGTGCACGGGTGGGTGGAACGTCATTGCAGTCCCGCCGTCCCCCGGTCGTCCTTGGATGCCGAGACCGAATCGCTCCCGCCGTTCTGGGCCGAGCTGGTGGCCCAGGGGTGGCTGGGCATGCACCTCGACGAGGCCCTCGGCGGCGAGGGCTACGGGCTCCCGGAGCTGGCGGTGGTGCTCGAGGAGCTGGGGCGGGCGTGCGCGCCGGGACCGTTCCTCCCGACGGTGCTCGCGGCGGCCGTGATCCAGGCCGCGGGCAAGGAGCGGGCCGCCGAGATCGTGCCGGGGCTCGCGTCGGGCGAGACCGTGGGGACGGTCGCGCTGGCCGGGCGTCTCGACGCCGAGCCGGCAGGTGACGGGCTGCGCGTGCGGGGCACGCTCCGGGGCGCCCTCGCTGGCCACCTGGCCGGGATGCTCGTCGCTCGCGCCGGGGACGAGTGGTGCGCGCTCACCGCCGGAGAGTTCACCGCCACCGAGCTCGAGAGCCTCGACCCGACCCGCCGCGTCGCCGAGGTTCGAGTCGACGACGTCGTGGTGCCGAGCATGCGCCGGCTCGACGGTGTCCACACCGCGCGCGTGCGGGACCTGGCGGCGGCGGTGTTCGCGGCCGAGAGCGTGGGTGTGGCGCAGTGGTGCGTGGACACCGCGTCCGAGTACGCCAAGGTGCGGGAGCAGTTCGGCCGCCCGATCGGCCAGTTCCAGGGCGTGAAGCACAAGTGCGCCGACATGCTCGCTGAGACCGAGCTCGCGCGCGCCGCCGCGTGGGACGCCGCTCGCGCCGCCGACGAACCCGATGTCGCCCCGCTCACGGCTGCTGCCGCGGCGAGTCTCGCGGTCGACGCGGCGTACGGCGCCGCCAAGGACTGCATTCAGGTGCACGGCGGCATCGGGTTCACCTGGGAGCACGATGCCCACCTGTACCTCAAGCGGGCGACGACGACCCGACAGCTCCTCGGCCCGACGTCCTCCTGGCGCGTGCGGGCGGCCGAGGCGGCGCGCGGAGGAGCGCGCCGCCGTCTGGCCGTCGACCTGCCGTCCGAGGCAGCGGCGCTGCGCGAAGAGGTGGGCGCATTCGTCGGCGAGGTCAAGGGCCTCGACGCCGTCGAGCAACGGCGCCGGCTCGCCGACGCCGGGTACCTCGCGCCCCAGTGGCCGAAGCCGTGGGGGCGTGACGCCAGCGCGCTGGAGCAACTCGTCATCGACGACGAGTTCCGCAAGGCGAAGGTGCGGCGCCCGAACTTGAGCGTCGGCGCGTGGGCGCTGCCGCCGTTGATGGTGTACGGGACGACGGAGCAGCAGCAGCGATGGATTCCGGCCACCCTGAGAGGCGAGATCAGCTGGTGCCAATTGTT
The DNA here is from genome assembly GCA_046727755.1 of Actinomycetota bacterium. Taxonomy (GTDB): domain Bacteria; phylum Actinomycetota; class Acidimicrobiia; order IMCC26256; family JACDBD01; genus JALZAA01. The sequence goes on along the minus strand of JBKPDG010000123.1, from coordinate 784 downwards.
CAGCGAACCTGGCGCCGGCTCCGACCTCGCCGCGCTGACGACGCGCGCCACACGTGATGAAGGCGGCTGGGTCGTCAACGGCCAGAAGGTGTGGACGTCGATGGCGCGGGACGCCGACTGGGGGATCCTCATCGCCCGCACCGATCCGGACGCCCCGAAGCACGACGGCATCAGCTACTTCATGCTCGACATGAAGACGCCCGGCATCGATATCCGTCCACTGCGCGAGCTCACGGGCGAGGCGTGGTTCAACGAGGTGTTCTTCAACGACGTGTTCGTCCCCGAGGACTGCCTCGTCGGCGCCGAGCACGACGGGTGGCGCGCCGCCCGCACGACGCTCGCCAATGAGCGCGTCTACATGGGCAGCGGCTCGTCGATCGGCTACGGCGTCCAAGGTGTGCTGCAGCTGCTCGACGCGGCGGGCCTCGCGTCGGACCCGATCGCGCTCGACGAAGCCGGTGATCTCGTCGCCGAGGAGCATGCGCTGAGCGTCCTCGGGCTCCGTCTCACCCTGCAGGCGCTCGGCGGGGCCGATCCGAGCGGATCGGAGGCGGCGGTGCGCAAGCTCCTGGGGGTCGAGCACGATCAGCGGGTGCAGGAGGTGGGGCTCGAGCTCCTCGGGGCGGAGGGCACGGTGACCGACGGCGACGCGGCCATGTGGGTGCGCGGCTTCCTGTTCAACCGATGCCTCACGATCGCGGGCGGCACCAGCGAGGTGCAACGCAACGTGATCGCCGAACGCCTGCTCGGGCTCCCGCGCGACCCGTAGTCCTGACGTCAGAGC
>JBKPDG010000122.1:0-5909 GCA_046727755.1 Actinomycetota bacterium | reverse complement strand
TCGACCGCCTCCTCACCCAGCTCCTCGCCGATGAACGTGAGCAGCGACGTGATCCAGTTGATCGAGTAGTCCTTCAGCGACGCCCATTGGTCGACCGCCTTGTCGAGCAGCGCCGAGGCGTCGTCGGTCCGGCCCGCCACGAAGGCGGCGCGGGCCTGCTCCCACAGCGGCGTCCGCATCTGGTCGATCTCGGCGTCGGACAGCATCGGGTCGGCCATGGCCCGCCCCCTCGTCGCTCGCTGGTGTGGCCTCGCTATCTCGGTAGCCCGAGCACGCGCTCGGCGATGATGTTGCGCTGGATCTCGCTCGTTCCGCCCGGGATCGTCCCCGAGAACGACCGCAGCCATTGCGTCGCCCACGACCCTTCGCGCCACATCGTCGGACCATTGATGCGCGTATCGAGGGCGTCGGGGCCCTGTGCTTCGATCCCCACGGCCAGGCACTTCTGAAGCGTCTCGCTGCCGTACAGCTTCAGCAGCGAATGCTCGGGCGATGCGCGCCCCTGCATGAACTTGGCGAAGCCCCGGTACCCGAGGAGCATCAGCGCCTGCGAGTCGATGTAGCAAGCGGCGACCTGATCCCGGAAGCGCGCGTCGACGCGCAGCGCGACCCCGTCTGGCCCTTGGCGGTCACCGAGGTCGACCATCGCCCGCACGGCGCGGTCGACCAGATACGCGTAGTCGATCCAGAGCATTGCTCGTTCGTGCGCGAGCGACCCCTGCGTGATCGGCCACCCCTGGTGCAACTCGCCGAGCAGCGCGTCGCGGGGCACCACGACGTCCGTGAAGAACACCTCGTTGAAGTCGTAGTAGTCGGGCTCCGAGAGCTCGGGGAACGGCCGGCACTCGATCCCGGGTGTCTTCATGTCGATGATCAGGGCGCTGATGCCCTTGTGCTTGGGCGCGGTGGGATCGGTGCGCACGAAGCACAGGCACCAGTCGGCGTCGTGCGCGCCGGAGGTCCACACCTTCTGGCCGTTCACTACGAAGTGGTCGCCGTCGAGAACCGCGCGGGTCGAGAGCGACGCCAGGTCGCTGCCGGCGCCGGGCTCGCTCATCCCCAGGCACCACGCGATCTCCGCCCGCAGCGTCGGCCCCAGAAAGCGCTCCCGCTGCTCGGGCGTCCCGTAGTCCTTGATGGACGGGGCGACGATGCCGAGGCCTTGCGGGTTGAGGCTGCGGTGGATGTCGCGCTTGGACAGCTCCTCGAAGTAGATCATCTGCTCGGCCGGGCTCGCGTTCCGGCCGCCGAGCTCGGGCGGCCAACCGGGGACGAGCCACCCGTGCTCGAACAGCGTCCGCTGCCACTTGCGCGCCCACTCCGGTAGGTCGGCGCTCGAGCGCTTGCGTTGATTCATGACCTCTGCCCCGGGCGCGTGCTCGTCGAGCCACGCGATCAAGTCGCGCCGGAACTGTTCTTCCGCTTCGCCGTACCGCAGTCGCACGCCCGCGACGGTACTCGTTACAGTCCGGCCTCTTGGACTTCGAGTTCAGCGAGGATCAAGAGCTGTTGCGCGCCACCGTGCGGCGATTCCTCGCCGAGCAGGTGCAGATCGCGTTCGTGCGCGAGATGTTGGACGACGAGCGCGGGACGACCGACGCCGTGTGGTCTGCTCTCTCGGGGCTCGGCGCGACCGGCCTGCTGGTGCCCGACTCGTTCGGCGGCGCGGGCATGGGCATGGTCGACATGGCCGTCGTGCTCGAAGAGCTCGGTCGGAAAGTGCATCCCGGTCCGTTCGCGTCCAGCGCCGTCGGCGCGGCGAGCCTGGTGCACCTGGCGGGCGCCGAAGACGATCACGCCGAGCTGCTGCGCGGGCTCGCGTCGGGCGAGACGATCGGGACCGTCGCGCTCGCCGGTGCCTCCGAGACGCGCGCCGTCGCAGCCGGTGGTGAATGGAGGATCACGGGCGAGAAGGGGCACGTTCCGGACGCCGTCGCGGCGGACACGGTCATCGTGACCGCGACGACGGCCGGCGGCGAGCTCGGCGCCTTCGTCGTCGCCCGCGATGCACCCGGTCTCGCGATCGTGGCCACGCCCACCGTCGACGGCACCCGCAAGTTCGCCGCGGTGACGCTCGCCGACACGCCGGCGCATCGCCTCGGCACCGGTGACACGTCGGGCGCGGTGGCCGAGACGGTCGACCGCCTCGGGGTCGCGGCGGTCGTCGACGGCGTCGGTGCCGCGTCGCGGGCGCTCGACATGTCCGTCGAGTACGCCAAGGAGCGCCGCCAATTCGAGCGTCCGATCGGCTCGTTCCAGGCCGTCCAACACCTGTGCGCCGACATGCTGCGAGTCGTCGAGCTGGCGCGGGCCGGTGCCTACTACGCGTGCTGGGCCGCCGACGCCGCCGACCCCGCCGAGCGCCACCGGGCCGCCACGATGACGCAGGCGTTCGCCGCCGACGAGCTGTACGCGGTGGGCGCGTCGCTCATCCAGGTGCATGGCGGGATCGGCTTCACCTGGGAGCACGACGCCCACCTCTTCTATAAGCGCCTCCTGACCCTGAAGGAGCTCGGCGGCGGCTCCCCCGGGCAGCTCGAGGAGCTCGCCTCGCTGGTCCTCGACTCCGGGGAGGGCGGCAGCCGCACAGGTTGACAGGTGACCAAATAGTCACCTATCCTGCCAGGCGTGGATGCGGTGTTCAGGGCCCTCGCCGACCCCACCCGGCGGAGCCTGCTCGACGAGCTCTTCAAGGAGGACGGCCAGACGCTGAGCGCGCTCGAGGAGCGCTTCGAGATGAGCCGCTTCGGAGTGATGAAGCACCTGAAGCTGCTCGAGGAGGCGGGCCTCGTCGTCACGAAGCGACAAGGCCGGGAGAAGCTCCACTTCCTGAACCCGGTCCCGATCCAACTCGTCCACGACCGCTGGGTGAGCAAGTACGCCGAGCCCTGGGCCGAAGCGCTGAGCGGGCTCAAACAAGGACTGGAGAAGCCAATGGAAAAGGTGTTCGAGATTTACATCAAGACGACCCCGGAGCGGCTCTGGGAGGCGATCACGGACCCCGAAATGCGGAGCAAGTACAACTTCGGCGCCAGCGTCGACTCCGACTGGACCCCCGGGTCCCGTTACGAGATGAGCGCCGGCAACGGCCAGGTGCCGCTGGGTGAAGGCGAGATCCTCGAGGCGGACAAACCGCGCCGACTCGTCCACACCATGACCGCGCTGTGGAGCGACGAGGTGAAAAGCGAGGGCGCGTCGAGGGTCACGTGGGAGATCGAGCCCGTCGCCGACTCCTGCCGCCTGACCGTCACCCACGACCAACTCCGCGACGGCGCGAACCCCGAGCTCTACGGCGGCTGGCCGATGATCCTCTCCGGGCTCAAGACGCTCCTCGAGACCGGCGAGAAGCTGACTACGCCCGGCTCGTTGATGTACGCGCCCGAGAGCTGACCGCGCGGGCCCACGACCCCGGCGATCTAGGAGGGTGAACCCATGGACAGACTCGCGCGAGAACGGAGGTCGGTATGCATGCGCAGACGAAGGCCGGACGCAGGGTCGTGGCCCAGATCAGCATGACGCTGGACGGGCGGGTGACCGGCCCCGAGGGCCCGGCCGACATGGAGGTCATCGCGGGCTACGCCGGCAGCGACGCCGCCCACGCTCGATCGGCCGACGCGCTCGCCGCGGCCACGACCGCGCTCTTGGGTCGCCTCAACTACGAAGGGTTCTACGGGTACTGGCCGCCGGTTGCGGCCGACGAGACGGCAGATCCGCGCGACCGCAACATCGCTCGCTGGCTCGACGACGTCGAGAAGGTCGTGTTCTCGACGACGATGTCCGACGCGCCCTGGGCCAACTCTCGGATCGCCGACCGCGGGCCCGTCGAGGAGGTCCGGCAGCTGCGCGGCACTGACGGTGGCGACATCCTGGTCGTGAACAGCGTGAGCATCATCCGCCAGCTGCTCGCCGGCGAGCAGCTCGACCGGTTGCTCATTGACCTCGTGCCCGAGGTCTCCGGCGGCGGCGCCGCGCTGTTCGAGGACGGGCTGCCGCGGTCGTCGTGGTCGCTGACCGACGCGGTGACCGCCGACGACGGTGCGCTCCTGCTCACCTACGACCGGTGACGACGGCGTAATGCAAGCGGAGAAGGCCGCGTAGAAGGGAGGCACGTCGATGTCGTTCACCGACGAAGAGATCGCCTATCTGCAATCACAGCCACTTACCCGCCTCGCCACCGTAGGTTCCGACGGCCAACCCGACGTCGTGCCGCTGGCATTCGAGTTCGACGGGCGCGGGTTCTGGGTCGGCGGAGTCGGCGACGCCGTCGCCGGGACCCGCAAGTTCCGCAACGTTGCCGCCGGCAACGATCGCGTCGCCTTGGTATTCGACGACCTCATCTCGATCGAGCCGTTCGCCGCCCGGTGCCTGAGGGTCTACGGCCGCGCTGGCGAGCCCGTCGAGCGCGTCTCGGCATTGGTCGGCCCCGGCCTGTTCATGCGCGTCACCCCCACGATCTCATGGAGCTGGAACCTCGAAGGCAAACCCGCCGAAGGCACCTGGTATCAGCCCCGGCGGACCATCCACGAAGCAGCGTAAAGAGGAGACCGCAATGTCGAGGATGACGTTCATCAACCTGCCGGTGAGAGACCTGGCCAGAGCGACAGGGTTCTTTACGAAGCTCGGCTTCTCGTTCGACCCGATGTTCACCGACGAGAACGCGACCCGCATGATCATCAGCGACGACACCTCGGTCATGCTGGTCACGGAGCCCTTCTTCAAGGGATTCATCGACCCGCAGGACATCGCCGACACGTCCAAGAGCAGAGAGGTGCTCGTCGGCCTGTCCGCCGAGAGCCGCGAGCAGGTCGATGACCTGAGCGACAAGGCCTTGGCGGCCGGCGCCGAAGTCCTCGGCGAAGCCGAAGACGACGGGTTCATGTACATGCGGGGCTTCCGCGACCTCGACGGCCACCAGTGGTCATTCATCTACATGGACATGTCCGCCGTGCAGTAGCAGCACCGAAAGGAGCTCCATGCGCAAGGTCGTCGTCATCGAGCACGTGACGCTCGACGGGGTGATGCAGGCGCCGGGCCGGCCGGACGAGGACACGCGCGGCGGCTTCGAGCACGGCGGTTGGGCGCAGGATCGCGCCGACGAGGTCATGGGTCGGAAGATGGGCGAGCGGATGCAGGGTGGCCCGCTGCTCCTCGGGCGGCGGACCTACGAGGACTTCTTTTCGTTCTGGCCCAAGCAGACGGACAACCCGTACACCGAGGCGCTCGACAACGCCGAGAAGTACGTGGCGTCGACCTCGCTGCAGGAGCCGCTGCCGTGGAAGAACTCCACGCTCCTCGACGGCGACGCCGCCTCGGCGGTGGCGGAGCTGAACCAGCAGCCGGGCAAGGACTTCACCGTGCTCGGCAGCGGTCAGCTGGTGCAGTCGCTGATGCGACGCGACCTCGTCGACGAGCTCCTGCTGATGATCCACCCGCTGGTGTTCGGGTCCGGCCGCCGCCTGTTCCCCGACGGCGGCCCGGTCGCGGCCCTGACGCTCGTCGACAGCGAGACGACGACCACCGGCGTGATGATCGCCAGATACAAGGCGACAAAAGGGTCGAACGCCAATCCTTGACCGAGTCGCCTATCGGGCGAAAACTGGCAGTACCTCCCGAGCGGGTACGAATCGCCAACAGCCTGCTCTGGAGCAGCGAGGACGGTGGGAGACCAGATAGGACCGGGGTCTCCCGCCTTCTCGCGTCAGCAGCCCGCCGGCTCGGCCCGCTGCTTGGGGCGCGCCGGCCAGTCGCGGGCGACGACGGCCGCGATGGCGACGGCGGCGAGCACGACGATGCTCGGCTCGGCCGGTACGCGGAAACGCGTCTGCCCGTAGGTGATCGCCGACGCGATCGTCACGATCAGCACCGGGACGAGCAGCGGCCACGTGCGGCGTCGGCGCCGGCGCATCACG
>JBKPDG010000121.1:0-4729 GCA_046727755.1 Actinomycetota bacterium | reverse complement strand
ACGCGAGATCCGGCGCGCGCTGCCGGTGATGACGGTCCTGGCCGGCGCTGCCACCGCCGGCTACCTCGCCGGCATCACCGGCCCGGGGAGCAGCCTCCGCCGCCTGCGCTGATCAGACGCCGCGCCGGCTGTAGAGATGCTGACGGCAAAGCCCATGGGCCCGTCGCGGCTTCTCGCATCCCTCCACCGTGCACGGCCGCACTAGGGCGGGCCGAGCAGGTAGTCGGCGGCCCACCACACGCGCTTGAGCTGGCCGTTGCGGGCGGGCGCGACTCGCAGCGAGCAGTACACCTTGGGTGACCCGGCCACCGGTACCAGATGCACCAGGTTCTGTGCAGGGGAGTAGACACCGAACACGTCGACTTCGCCTGCGTAGTCGCGCGGCATGTTCTTGGTGTTGCTACAGGTGCGGAAGACCAGGACCTCGCCAACGACGCGTGAGGTCTTGCACTGCACGCGTACCAGGTCGCCATCGCGCTCGTAGATCAGGTCGATACGGCTGTTCACACCGAACGCGGGCAGGAAAACCGGCTTGCCCGTTCGGACGAGCGCGCTCGCGACCGCCGCCTCCGCTCGTGCTCCGATCTCGGTGGGTGTCGCCACGGTCACGACGTGATCGTACGAGTGGGGTGTGACAGTTACGGGAAGGGCCTGCCTTTTGGGGCTGTAGCTCAGTCGGGTAAATCACCACGATGGCATTGATGCGAAGCACGCTCGTCGATTGCCAGTGAGCGCAACCGCGCATGTAGTGCTGGATAGCGCTGCAATAGAGAAACGATCGGACAGCTTGAGGAGCGGAGGTTCAACGCGCAATGTCGTGCTGAAGACGAACTTCAGGCGCGGAGTTCCATCCTTATGAAGCCGGCGCTGCCGGACCGTCGTGACGCAACCCTCCGCCGCGACCAGACCGCCGAGCGTGTAACCGGTTCGCCGGCCACGTTTCGACGAGGGTGGAAAGAAATGGTGGAGGCGATGGGGCTCGAACCCACGATCCTCCTGCGTGCCACGCAGGCGCTCTACCAGACTGAGCTACGCCCCCAGGGCCGACAACGGTACCAGCGGCGATTTGCGCCTCGAATGCCGCCGCAGACCGAACACATGTTTGCATGATGACATTGGGGTACGACAACCACCCGTGACGTGAGGCGCGGCGCCGATACGCTCGCCGCGCAATGACCGACACTGAAACACCGCGCACCGAGGACGCCCCGCCGTACCGCTACACCGCGCGTCTCGCCAACGAGATCGAGCGGCGGTGGCAGGACTACTGGGACGAGGAGCGGACGTTCTGGACCCCGAACCCCAGCGGCCCGCTCGCCGACGGGTTCGACGAGGTCGCCGGCCGAACGAAGCTGTACGTGCTCGACATGTTCCCGTACCCGAGCGGCGCGGGTCTTCACGTCGGTCACCCCCTCGGCTACATCGGCACAGATGTGTACGCGCGCTTCAAGCGCATGACCGGGCACAACGTCCTCCACGCGATGGGTTACGACGCGTTCGGGCTGCCAGCCGAGCAATATGCGCTCGAGACTGGACAGCACCCCCGCATCACGACCGAGCAGAACGTCGCCACGATGCGGCGTCAGCTGCGCCGGCTGGGGCTCGGTCACGACCCCCGCCGCGGCGTGTCGACGACCGACGCCCAGTACTACCGCTGGACCCAGTGGATCTTCCTCCAGATGTTCAACGCGTCGTACGACGACGACCAGGATCGGGCCCGCCCGATCGACGAACTGATCGCCGAGCTCGAAACAGGGGCGCGGCCCACACCCCACGGCCGCGCCTGGACCGACTTGGACGCCATCGAGCGCCGGAAGGTTGTCGATTCGTACCGGCTGGCGTATCTCGACGAGGTGGCCGTCAACTGGTGCCCGGCGCTCGGCACCGTGCTCGCCAACGAGGAGGTCACGGCGGAGGGCCTCAGCGACCGCGGCAACTACCCCGTGTACAAGCGCCCGCTGAAGCAGTGGATGCTGCGCATCACGAAGTACGCGGAGCGACTCCTTGGCGATCTCGATCTGCTCGACTGGCCCGAGTCGATCAAGATCATGCAGCGCAACTGGATCGGCCGCAGCGAGGGCGCCGACATCGTCTTCCCGGTCGAGAGCCACGAAGAGCTGGGCATCCGCGTCTTCACGACCCGCCCCGACACCGTGTTCGGCGCCACATACATGGTGCTGGCGCCCGAGCTCGACCTCGTCGACGAGATCGTCGCCAACGAGTGGCCGCGTGACACGCCGTTGGAATGGCGCGGCACGTTCGGGCTCGACGTCTCGCCGCCCGAAGCCGTCGAGGCCTACCGAAACTTCGCCTCCACGAAGACCGACCTCGAGCGCCAGGCCGAGGGCCGGGAGAAGACGGGCATCTTCATCGGCGCGTACGCGATCAACCCTGTCAACGACGAGCGCATCCCGATCTTCATCGCCGACTACGTGCTCGCCGGCTACGGCACGGGCGCCATCATGGCGGTCCCGGGTCAGGACCAGCGTGACTGGGACTTCGCCGAGGAGTTCGACCTCCCGATCGTCCGCACCGTGGAGCCCCCGCCCGACTTCGACGGCGACGCGTACCTGGGTGACGGGCCCGCGATCAACAGCGGCTTCCTCGACGGCCTGAACGTCGAGGATGCCAAGCGCAAGATCACCGAGTGGCTGGAGAAGACCGACAACGGCGTCGGCGCCGTCACCTACAAGCTGCACGACTGGCTCTTCAGCCGGCAGCGCTATTGGGGCGAGCCCTTTCCGATCGTGTACGACGAGACGGGGCTGCCGGTCGCGCTGCCGGAGTCGATGCTGCCGGTCCAGCTCCCCGAGATGAGCGACTTCCAGCCTCGCATCGTCGCCGACGACGCGGAGGCGTTGCCCGAACCGCCGTTGGCACGCGCCGAGCACTGGGTCACGATCGATGCTGACCTCGGCGACGGCCCGAAGACCTATCTGCGTGAGACGAACACGATGCCGCAGTGGGCGGGATCGTGTTGGTACTACCTGCGGTACCTCGACCCCACCAACGAGAACCGGATCGTCGAGCCTGAAGTCGAGCGCTACTGGATGCAGGGCGGCACCCGGCCCGGCGGTGTCGATCTCTACGTCGGCGGCGCCGAGCACGCTGTCCTCCATCTGTTATACGCACGCTTCTGGCACAAGGTCCTGTACGACCTCGGGCACGTCTCGACGCCGGAGCCGTTCGCCCGGCTGTTCAACCAGGGCACCATCACCGCGTACGAGTACCTCGACGAACGGGGCGTCTACGTCCCGGCGAACGAGGTCGAGGAGCGGGACGGCAAGTTCTTCTTCCAGGGCATGGAGGTCACGCGCCAGCAGGGCCGGATGGGGAAGAGCCGCAAGAACGCCGTGGCGCCCGACGACATCTACGCGGAGTACGGCGCCGACACCTTGCGGCTCTACGAGATGTTCATGGGCCCGCTCGACGCCAGCCGGCCCTGGAACACCGCCGACATCGTCGGCGTGCACCGGTTCCTCCAGCGGTTCTGGCGCAACGTGATCGACGAGGAGACCGGCGCGATCCGCGTCTCGGACGCGCCTGCCGACGAGGAGACGCGCCGCGTCCTGCACCGGACGATCGACGCGGTCGGCGCCGACATGACCAAACTGCAGTTCAACACCGCCATCGCCCGCCTCTTCGAGCTGAACAATCGGTTGACCCAGGTGGTGGGGGAGACGGGCACCGCGCCGCTCGAGGTCGTGCGGGCGATGACGCTGATGCTGGCGCCGCTGGCGCCGCACACCGCCGAGGAGATCTGGGCGCGCCTCGGGCACGCCGAGTCGCTCGCGTACGAGCGGTTCCCGGAGCCGGACCCCGCGTATCTCGTCGTCGAGGAGGTCGAGATCGTGGTGCAGGTCGACGGGAAGGTGCGGGCCCGGGTCAAGGTCCCGGCGGGTGCGAGCGACGCCGACCACGAAGCAGCGGCCCGGGCCGACGAGCGCGTCGCACAGCTGCTCGAGGGCGCTGACGTTCGCAACGTCATCGTCGTCCCCGGCCGGCTGGTCAACTTCGTCACGAAGTAGCGCGCGGTGCCGCGGCGACTCGACGCCGGCGACCGCACTCAGTTCACGCACGTTTCCGTGCAGGACTTGGATCGCGCCCGCCTCGTGACGGTGCCCGTGCTGACGCCCGGCATCGGGGGCATGACACTCGGCCGCTGGATCCTGCTGCGCCGCGGGCACGAGCACGATCGGGACCTGATCGCCCACGAGCTCGTGCATGTGCGCCAGTGGCGCGAGCTCGGCGCGGTCCGGTTCCTCGTACGCTACCTCGGGGCGTACGCCCGCGGCCGGTGGCGCGGCCACGGCCACCAGGCCGCCTACGAGGCGATCCCGCTCGAGGCCGAAGCGCGGCGCGCAGTTGCCGGGCGCTGAGGGGCCTTTCCGAGCCTGACTGGGCGCGCTACCGTCACCTGCGGCTCGGCGATGCCCGAGCCCCGACTGTCCCCTCCGCTTCCTCCGGTCTCTGCCCGCGCGCGTCCGGAGGTCGCGATGCCCGACTCGCCCCGCACCGACACTGTCGAGCGCGACGCGCCCGACGCCGAGTTCTGGCGCCCGCCCGAGCGCCCCGAACGACCACAAGTGTTCCCGCCCCGACCGAGCGAATGGGGCGGACCGTTCGAGCGGTTCGTCGATCGCGTCCGGGAGCTCCGCGGCGACTCCCGTGTCGGGATCGTGGCGCTGCTCGTCCTCGCCCTCGCCGCCGGGTTCATCTGGTACCGGCT